>NZ_JBMDKE010000004.1:0-194014 GCF_057809555.1 Niveispirillum sp. FG156
CTTGCGGTACAGGTACCTGAAACCTGCGCGTCTACCAATTCCGCCATCTGGGCGTTTTCCGAACCGCGCTTTCCATCGTTGCCGGTGGGCGGCGCGTCGTGGAGCGGGTGTATAATGACCGCCGCCGGTGCCGTCAACAGATGTTTTTCATGATCGCCCGACTTTTTATGCAAGGCCCCTGAACCATATCCAAATCATGCGCTTAAAGGTGGGGGAGGGGGCGATGTCCGCATCCTTGGGTACGGTGGTGGTTTTCGGCGGCTCCGGTTTCATCGGGCGGCAGGTGGTGAAACGGCTGGCGCAGGCCGGCGCGCGGGTCATCGTGCCATCGCGCCAGCCGGGCCTGTTGTCCTGGATGAAGGTGGCGGGCGATGTCGGGCAGGTGCTGCCCATCGCCACCGACACGCGTGATGATGCATCGGTGGCCGCCGCTGTGACGGGTGCCGATGCCGTCATCAACCTGATCGGCATCCTGGCCCCGTCGGGCGGCGACAGTTTCGATGGCGTGCAGCATCAGGCGTCATCCCGCATTGCCCGCGCCGCTGCCGCTGCGGGTGCCCGCCGCTTCGTGCAGATATCGGCCATCGGTGCCGACGCGGCCTCGCCATCGGCCTATGCGCGCAGCAAGGCGGCGGGGGAGGCGGCGGTGCGGGCCGCCATGCCGGGGGCCGTGATACTGCGCCCCTCCATCGTGTTCGGACCCGGCGATGGTTTCTTCAACCGCTTCGGTCAGATGGCCAAAATCCTGCCCTTCCTGCCGCTGATCGGCGGTGGCCATACCCGATTCCAGCCCGTCTATGTCGGCGATGTCGCCGATGCGGTCATGGTCGCCCTGGCCGATCCGGCCTGTAGCGGCAAGACCTATGAGCTGGGTGGTCCACGCGCCTACAGCTTCAAGGAGCTGCTGGAATACATCCGCCGTCAGGCTTGTGTGCCCCATCGCTGCCTGCTGACCCTGCCTTTCCCCGTGGCCATGACGCAGGCCTTTTTCATGGAAATGCTGCCGGGCAAGCCGCTGACGCGCGATCAGGTAACCCTGCTGCGCCGGGACAATGTCGTCTCCGGCGCCCTGCCGGGATTGGCCGATCTGGGCATCACGCCCAAGGCCGTGGAACTGGTCGTGCCGACCTATCTGCGCTGACCGGTGGGCTCGTGCTTGTGAAAATGCGTGGGCCGCAGACCGATTTCCATTGATCCGGAGGGGGAGGCACCCAATATAGAGCTTCAGTACTCAACAGCCCCTGTCGAGGATACATCGATGGTAAACGGACCCTATAATCCGTATGCGGCGGGCAGTCGGACCATGGACCAGGCGTCGTTCGACGCCGGTCTGCGTACCCATATGCTGCGCGTCTATAATTACATGTGCTTGGCGTTGGCAATCACCGGCGGCGTGGCTTTCCTGGGTTCGCAGAGCGAAACCCTGGTCGCCATGATCTTCGGTACGCCTTTGAAGTGGGTGGTCATGCTGGCCCCGCTCGCCTTCATCTTCTTCGGCTTCCGGCCTGACCGGATGTCCGCGTCGGCCCTGCGAACCAGCCTGATCGCCTTCAGCGCCCTGATGGGCCTGTCGATGATGTCGATCTTCCTGGTCTATACGGGCGCCAGCGTCGCACGCGTGTTCTTCATCACGGCGGCGATGTTCGCGGGCACCAGCCTTTATGGCTACACGACCAAGACCGATCTGTCGAAGATGGGCAGCTTCATGGTCATGGGCCTGATCGGCATCATCATCGCCGGTCTGGTGAACATCTTCCTGGCTTCCAGCGCCTTGCAGTTTGCCATCTCGGTGCTGGGCGTGGTCATCTTCACGGGCCTGACGGCCTGGGACACCCAGCGGATCAAGGAAAGCTATGCTTCCCACTGGGGTGAAGAGGCCAACAGCCGTCTGGCCGTCATGGGCGCGCTGAGCCTGTACCTGAACTTCATCAACCTGTTCCAGTTCCTGCTATCCTTGATGGGGCAGCGCGACGAATAAGGTTTGATGGGTTCCAGGACCCGACCTTTTGGAACGCCCGGCGTGGAGATATCCGCGCCGGGCGTTTTCATTTCCGGCCCCGCTGTCTATGATCTTGTGCGGGCGGATGGGGAGCAGCAGGTAGTGACCGGTGGCGAGAACAGTTTGACAGGCTTTGCCGCCATGCTGGCGCGAACACTTGCCGGTGGTATGGAGGAGCCGATTTTCGACGCTGATGCCTGGGTGCGGATGGAAGAGCTTGCGGGCACCTATGGACAGCTGGTGGCCGCCGGCGCTGACCCGGCCCCATTTGTAGCAGCGTTGGACCGGGTGCCCCGCCACAATGCGCGCGAAGAGACGCTGTACCATCTGCTCCGCGCCATGGCGCTTTGGGATGCCAATGCGGCCACCCGTGTGATCGATATATTAACCGCCGATCTTGAAAGTGCCCAACCTCGGCACAGGCTGATCCAGGTGGATTACATCCTGCGCGCCATGATCTATGGCGTCTGGACCAACCGCATCAAACTCACCGATCCCGGCGCCCATGACATGGCGATCCGCCGACTTTGGCGGACGATGCTGAACCAGTACCGTGCCGCCATGCCGGCCCGCGATCCGGTTCCAGCGGCGGCGCGTCAGCGGGACCTGATCGTCATCACTACGGGACAGTTCATCCGGGGTGCCCACCAGCCCAGCATCGACATGCTGGATTTCGTGACAAAGCTGGTCTTACGCCTGGGGCGGCGAGCTGTGTTGATCAACACCGCCGATGGGCCGATCAAATCGCACTTTCCCTATCTGGGCAATTTCGTCAGCAGCGCGGATCACGAACTGGTGGCCGCGAAGCAACTGGTCATTGATGGCCTGCCTATCCCCTTCATCCATTTACCAGCTGGTTTCACCGATCCGCAGATGGCATCTGATGCCCGCGACCAGATATTGGCGCTGAAACCGGATCTGGTCCTGTCCTTCGGCACGCTCTGCCCCGTGTCCGACCTGTGCCGGGGCCTGCTGGATGTTGTCGCCATCCCCTATGGCAGCTATCTGCCCTTTGCGGAGCCGACATGGCTGGCCTTGCCGCGCCCCCTGAACCCGGCGGAGACGCCGGCCCTGGCGGTGGGGGGGCTGACCCCGGACAAGGTAATCCGCATCGAATATTCCTATGCCCCACCGCCCGCCATGACGGTGCGGGACAAGGCGTCGCTGGGCCTGGGCGACGACACGATCCTGACCCTGATCATCGGCCTGCGCCTGGCGCGGGAGGTGACGCCGGACTTCGCCGCCGCCCTGGATGCGGCGGTACAGGCGGAGCCGCGCCTGTTCTTCCTGTTCGTGGGACAGATGGATAATTACGCCGAGCTGGTGTCCCCGCATCCCGCCCTGGCGGCACGGTCACGGTCACAGGGGCATGAAACCGACGTCATGGGCCTGATGGCGGCGGCGGATCTCTATATCAACCCGCCGCGTGGCGGTGGGGGCACATCCGCCGCCTATGCCCTGTCGCGCGGTATCCCGGCCTACAGCCTGAATAGCGGGGATGTGGGCGTGGTGGTGGGGCCGGCCTTCCACCTGTCCAGCTACGCCGATTTCGCACCCGCCGCCACGCGATACACCGACGATCCCGACCTGCGTGGTCAGCTTCAGGAGAAGGCCAAGGCCCGGTTCGCGGATATCTCATCGCGCGAACGCATGCTGCGGCAGATCCTGGACGGGGTCAAAGCCATGCGGGCGAAAGGATAAGGGCCGTCTGATCGGGCCAGCAGCGGGCATTTTCCGCCATGGCGTCGGTCCGGTCACCCGCCTCTTCCGGGTTGCCGGGCACGAAGATGGCGCGCCCCCGGCTGCCGGTATTCAGTTCCAGCACCAGCCGGTGCCCCGCCCGCTGATCCATGTCCATGATCGTGAAGCAGCCACCCTGGTCCGCCAGGGTGCGGCATGCCGCCGCTATGGCCGGCGTCACGCCCAGCACGATGTAGGACAGTTCCACTGGCATGAGTTCTCTTCTCATGACAGTGGAGGGCGGCGACTGCCGACCCGGCGCACATGCGCCGTGAGCCCAGCCACCGGATGGCGGCGCCCGGCGCTTGAGGGAACAGAATAATTCACGCCATCGCTCCCCGCATCCCGCGCGCGATGACGCCATAGCGTGGGGCCAGCAGAATGGAAAGTCCCAGGATCACCCCGGCCAGTACCGCAATCGACCCCGCTGCATTCACAGCCATGTCATAGCCCAGAAGCGACGGCCCGAACGCACCCAGGCCATAGCCGCCAATCCCCGTCACCCCGCCGATCAGCAGGGACAAGCCCACCTGCGGCCCCATCCGGTCGGTATAGAGCCGGGCCGTGGCGGCGGGGCAGATCAGCATGGCGATGACCAGGATGGACCCCACCGCCTCGAACGCCGCGATGGCGGCCAATGCTGCCAGCACGACAATCCCCTGCTGCACCAGCCCGCTTTTCAGGCCCAGCGTATCGGCCAGACCGGGATCAAAGCTGACCAGGGTAAATTCCTTGAAGAAGATCAGGATGATGGCCAGACACAGGGCGAACACGGCCATCAGTTGCAGCACCTGTCGGGGCAGGGTGGCCCAGATGGCGGGATCGGCCAGATCGGCCCAGCCGCCGGGGGTCAGCCACAAGATGGCTTCCAACTGACCATACAGCACACAATCGGCATCCAAATCGACCTGCCGCGCCGGCCCCTGTTCGATCAGGACCACGCCCAGGGCGAACAGCCCGGTAAAGACCACACCCATGGCCGCCCCTGCCTCCACCCGGCCCAGGCGGCGGACCAGTTCGATCATGCCGCCCGCCACCAGCGCTGCGGTCAGGGCGCCGGCCAGCATGGGGAAGGTGTCGCGGGTACCGGCCACCATGAACCCGGCGACGATGCCGGGTAGCACGGCATGGCTAATGGCGTCACCCATCAGGCTTTGCCGCCGCAGGACCAGGAAATTCCCGACCAGGGCGCAAGATAGGCAGGCGAACAAAGCCGCCAGCAGGGCCGGCAGATCGACGGTCAGAAAGGTGGCCGCATCGATATTCATCCCACCAGTTCCCCCGCCAGCAAGGCACGGCGCAATCGCGCCCGGCGCAGGCCGCGCCCCAGCAGCCCGCGCGACGGGGCCACGATCAGGCTGATGAAGAACAGGCTGGTGGCGACCAGGACGATGACGGCGCCTGCCGGCAGGTCCGCGAACCGCGCCGACAGCACGGCCCCAAACCCGCCCGACACGGCCCCGACACAGCCCGCGATGATCAGCATGGCCGCCAGATCATCGGTCCAGAATCGGGCCGTGGCGGCGGGCGTGATCAGCAGGGCGATGATCAGGACCAAGCCGACCGTCTGCAACCCGACCACGGTGACCAGGGTGACCAGCGCCATCAGCGCCAGATCGATGCGCCCCGTGGGCCAGCCTGCTGCCCGCGCAAAGCCTTCGTCAAAGGCCAGCAGGCGGAATTCCTTGAAAAACAGCCAGACCATGGATGCGGCCAGCAAGGCCAGCGCCCCCAGGCCCAGCGCCTCCCCCGTCCGCATGGCCGCCGTCTGGCCGAAGATGAAGCCCTTCAAGCCGGCGGCATTGGCGGCGGGCAGTTCCTGCACCACCGACAGCAGTACGACACCCGCCCCGAAGAACACCGACAGGACGGCCCCGATGGCCGCATCCTCGGTCAGTCGGGTCCAGCGCTTGATGGCCTGGATGGTGGCGACGGCGATGGCCCCGCTGATGGCCGCCCCGGTCAGCAGCAGGGGCAGGGACCGTCCCTCCACCCCCAGCGCCATGCCGGTCAGGAAGGCCGCGACGATGCCGGGCAATGTCGCATGGCTCAACGCATCGCTGACCAGGGCGCGGCGGCGCAGCACCATGAAGCAGCCCACCATGCCCGCCGCCATGCCCAGTGCCGTGGCACCCAGCAGCACGACCAGCGTGTTGTGCCCCACCATGTCCATCAGCGCGGACCCAGCAGCAGCCCGCTGGCCCGCTGGCCATAGGCCCGGCGCAGGTTCTCCTCGGTCAGCGCCTCGCGCACCGGCCCGGCGGCCACCAGCCCGCCGTTTAGCATCAGCACATGGTCGAAAGTTTCGGCCACCGTCTGCAAATCATGATGCACGCAGATGACCGTGCGCCCCTCCGCGTCCAGGTCGCGCAGGACCGCCAGGATGGTCTGTTCCGTGGCGGCGTCCACGCCGGCCAACGGTTCATCCATGAAGTACAGCCGCGCCTCCTGCGCCAGGGCGCGGGCCAGGAACACGCGCTGCTGCTGTCCGCCCGACAATTGCCCGATCTGGCGATGGGCGAAATCGGCCATGCCGACCCGGTCCAGCGCCTGCATGGCGGCGGCCTTATGTTTGCCCGTGATGCGCCGGCCCCAGCCGATCAGGCCGTAACGGCCCATGGTGACCACGTCCAGCGCGCTGACGGGGAAGTCCCAATCCACACTCTCCCGTTGCGGCACATAGCCGATCAGGGCGCGCTGCCGTTTCAGGGGCCGGCCATAAACCTCGATGGTACCGGTCAGGGCCGGGACCAGGCCCAGTACCGCCTTCAGGAAGGTGGACTTGCCGGCCCCGTTCGGCCCGACCACGGCGACCAGACCCTGGGCCGGGGCCGTCCAGGTGACATCGCGCAGCACAAGGCGCTGATGGTACGCCACCGACAGGCCCGCCACGGCCAGGGCGCCGACGCCGGCATCGGCGCTGGGAATGAAATTATCGCTCAACAACCGTTGCAGCATCGGACCATCCCCTTACCGTGCCGCCAGCCGGCCCTGGAACCCGCGCGCCGGCACGGTGCCGCCCAGGGCATGGGCGATGGTGGTGACATTGTGGTCGATCATGCCGACATAGGTCCCTTCATAGGTGCCGGGCCCCCCCATGGCGTCGGAATAGAGCGAGCCGCCGATGGACACCTTGTGCCCCTTGGCCGCCGCCCCCTGAATCAACGCCTGGATATTGCGATCAGACACCGAGGTCTCAATAAAAACCGCCGGAATTTTACGGTCGACCAGCAGGGACACCATGCTTTCGATCCGCTGCAACCCCGCTTCGGACTCCGTACTGATCCCCTGGATACCCACGACCGACAATCCATAGGCCCGGCCCAGGTAGGAGAAGGCATCATGGGCAGTGACCAGCACGCGCCGCTGTTCCGGCACCGATGCCAGGACCGTGCCGGCATAGGCGGTCAGCGCCTCATACGCCGTCGCCGCCTTTGCCGCATTGGCGGCATACAACGCTTCATTGGCGGGATAGAGCGTGGACAGCCTGTCCCGCACGCCCAGCAGGGCCAGCCGCCACAGGGTCGGGTCCATCCAGATATGGGGGTCGGGATGGCTGTCTGCCCCGTCAGGATGGATCAGCCGATCCTTGGGCAGGGCGGAGGCTGCCGCATATACCGGCTTGGCAGCCGACAGCTTGTCCAGCATCTCGGCCATCTTGCCTTCCAGGAACAGGCCGGAATGGAAGACAGCGTCGGCCTTCATCAAGGCGACCGTGTCCGACCGCGTCAGCTTATAGGAATGGGGGTCGATCCCTTCGCCCATCAGGCTGCTGATGCTGGCCGTATCACCAGCCACGGCGCGCAGCAATTCCGCCACCTGTCCCGTCGTCGCCTGCAATACCGGCCTTTCCGCCGCCCGCACCGGCAGGCCAGCTGACAGCATCCCGGCACCGGCCAGGGCCAGGACAGTACGGCGGGAAAGGGCTTTGGTCGGCGCGGTCACGGGATCGGGCTTTCTGGAATCATTCCAAACTTCGTATCGGATTAGCATATAGGCCCTGTGACAAAGCCGGCAAGGCAAAGTCCTGTGATCGTTCTATCGCAACATTACTTTCTGGGCACAGTGGGAATCACCGTCGGATGGCTCATCAGCGCCAGAAAGGGCAGGTCGGAGGGGCGGTTGCCATAGCCGTGGCTTTCATCGAACGGTCCCGCCTCGTGCAGCAGGGCCGCCACCCGCCGTGCCTTCTCGCCGCGCACACAGTTCCCACCCTGCATCTGCCCCGTCAGAACCCCGTCCTGAACCTCCATATCGGTGGCCAGGATGCGGTCAACCGGCAGCCCTTCCAGCAGGATGGGGATGTAAAGCGACAGGCCGCCCGTGGCCACCACCACCAGATCGCCGGCATCGGCATGGCGTTTCAGGGCGGTCAGCGTGGGTTCATACCAGCGGGGCCAGCCGCGCATTCGTTCCGCCGCCGCCTGCGCCACACGCACCGGCACCCCGGCCAGCGCCCGGCGCAGCATCCCGGCCTTGATGCGGGTACGCAGATCATCGTCGGGATTGGCCCCCGCACTCATCAGCCCTGCCCGGATGGCGCGGGCAAAGACCAGGCCGGAACGCATGCGCCCCGCGACCCGGCCCAGATAGGGCAACAGGCTGTCCCCACCCACCAGGGTGCCGTCGAAGTCGAAGATGGCGATGCGTCGTGTCATGGTCGCCGCGCATAAAACAGGCGCGGGCCTTCCCGCTCAAGATTTTTCCCGCTATGTGACGCATATCGTAGGTCAGGTCGAGCCGGAGGCGAGCCCTGACATAAACGGATTGAAAGCAATACCGTCAGGGCTCGGCTTCGCCTCGACCTGACCTACGGGGGACGCCATGCCTGAACGCATCATCATCGATACCGATCCCGGACAGGACGACGCCGTCGCCATGATGCTGGCCTTCGCCTCACCCGATGAGATCGAGGTGCTGGGCGTCACGGCGGTGGCGGGCAATGCCCCGCTGGCCCATACGGAAATCAATGCCCGCAAGATTTGCGAATTGTCGGGACGGCCCGATATCAAGGTCTTCGCCGGCTGCGACCGCCCGCTGTTTCTGGACCTGCATACAGCGCCGGAGGTGCATGGCGATACCGGCCTGGACGGTCCCGACCTGCCCCCACCCACCATGCCGTTGCAGGCACAGCATGCGGTTGATTTCATCATCGATACCTTGCGCGCCGAACCGCCGGGCACCGTCACGCTCTGCCCCCTGGGTCCGCTGACCAACATTGCCACCGCCCTGACCCGCGCGCCTGAAATCGCGGCGCGCATTAAGCGCATCGTGCTGATGGGCGGGGCGCAGTTCGAAGGCGGCAACAGCAGCCCCGTGGCCGAATTCAACATCTTCGTCGATCCGCACGCAGCGCAAATCGTTCTGAAATCCGGCGTCGATATCACCATGTTCTCCATGGATGTGACGCATCAGGTGCTGACCACCCAGGCCCGTATGGACCGTGTGCGCGCCATCCCCGGTGCCGTGGGCCGCGTCACCTATGAAATGCTGGATTTCTACCGCCAATATGACGAGGCGAAGTACGGCACCGATGGCGGCCCCCTGCACGACCCCTGCGTCATCGCCTGGCTGATCAGGCCCGACCTGTTCCAGGGCAAACAGGTGAATGTGGAGGTGGAGACCGCCTCCCCCCTGACCATCGGCCAGACGGTGGTCGACCGCTGGTGCATCACCCAGCGCCCGAAGAATGTATTCTTCATGCTGAAGGCCGACGCCGACGGGTTCTTTGATTTGCTGATCGAACGGTTGGGGAGGTTGTAGCGCGGATTAGGCGCAGCCGTAATCCGCGGAAAGCCGGGTACCGTCGGCCCGCGGATTACGCTTCGCTAATCCGCGCTACGAAATGGTCACCCTTGAACCAAAAAAGGCGGGCATCGCTGCCCGCCCTTTCCGTGACCCGACCCGACCTCACTGACAGGCCAGACATTCCTCGTACTTGTTCGTCTCGGCCATCGGTGCGGCCTTGGCCTTACCGATTTCCTTGGTGGCGTTGCTCTCGGCGCGCTGCACCGACATGGAGCGCAGGTAGTACAGACTCTTCACGCCCTTCTTCCAGGCCATCATGTGGATCTGGTGCAGGTCGCGCTTATGCACGTCGGCGGGCAGGAAAACGTTGAGCGACTGGCTCTGGCACACGAACGGGGTGCGGTCGGCGGCATGTTCGATCAGCCAGCGCTGATCCAGTTCGAACGCCGTCTTGAACACGTCCTTTTCATCCTGGGTCAGGAAGTCCAGGTGCTGGACCGACCCGCTGTTCAGCGTGATCTCCGACCAGGTGTCCTCGTCATTGCGGCCCTTTTCGGCCAGCAGCTTTTCCAGGTACGGGTTGCGCACCGAATGGCTGCCCGACAGGGTCTTGTGCGTATAGGCGTTGGCGGCCACCGGCTCGATCCCCGGCGACGCGCCGCCGGTGATGATGGAGATGCTGGCTGTCGGCGCGATGGCGATCTTGTTGGAGAAACGCTCCATCACGCCATATTCCTCGGCGTCGGGGCAGGGGCCGCGCTCATGCGCCAGCTTGACCGACGCGGCGTCGGCCTGACGCTTGATCAGGGCGAACATGCGCTTGTTCCAGACCTTGGCCATCACGCCTTCGATCGGGATCATCTGGCCTTGCAGGAAGCTGTGGAAGCCCATGACGCCCAGGCCGACCGAGCGCTCGCGCATGGCGGAATACTTGGCCTTGACCATGTCGTCCGGCGCCTTCTGGATAAAGTCGGTCATGACATTATCCAGGAACCGCATCACGTCCTCGATGAAGGTCGGATGGTCCTGCCATTCCAGGAAATTTTCCAGGTTCAGCGAGGACAGGCAGCAGACGGCGGTGCGCTGCTTGCCCCACGGGTCCATGCCGGTCGGCAGCGTGATCTCGCTGCACAGATTGGACATCTTCACCGTCAGGCCGGCCAGCTTGTGATGTTCCGGGATGGCCCGGTTCACATGGTCGATGAACAGCATATAGGGCTCGCCCGTTTCCATACGGGCGGTCAGGATGCGGATCCACAGGTCGCGCGCCTTCACGCGGCGCAGAATCTTGCCGTCCTTGGGGCTGGTCAGCGCCCATTCCTCGTCCGCTTCCACGGCGCGCATGAAGGCGTCGGGGATGGCGATGCCATGGTGCAGGTTCAGCGCCTTGCGGTTCGGATCACCGCCGGTGGGGCGGCGCATCTCGATGAATTCCTCGATCTCGGGATGGGAGACGGGCAGGTAGCAGGCAGCGGAGCCGCGACGCAAGCTGCCCTGGGAAATGGCGAGCGTGAGTGAGTCCATGACGCGGATGAAGGGGATGACGCCGCTGGTCTTGCCGCTATCCTTCACCTGTTCGCCGATGGAGCGCAGGTTACCCCAATAGCTGCCGATGCCGCCACCCTTGGCCGCCAGCCAGACATTCTCGTTCCACAGGCCGACAATGCCTTCCAGGCTGTCGCTGGCTTCGTTCAGGAAGCAGGAGATGGGCAGGCCGCGGGCGGTGCCGCCATTGGACAGGACGGGCGTGGCCGGCATGAACCACAGGCGGGAGATATAGTCATACAGGCGCTGGGCATGCGCATGATCGTCGGAATAATAGCTGGCGACGCGGGCAAACAGATCCTGATAGGTCTCGCCCGGCATCAGATAGCGGTCATCCAGCGTCGCCTTGCCGAACGTGGTCAGCAACTCGTTTCTGGAATGATCCACAGTCACCGGCGCATGCTTGCGCATCTGAATCTGGCCAAATAGGTCGGCGCCCTGCGGAGCCCACTCGTTCACTTCACCGTCGCGCATGACTTATCCCCGTTTTCCCCAGAGCCCCGGCTGTGGATAACTGCCCACAGGACACAACATCTTGTTTGTTGAGGACGGGATCGTACCAAATCCCGTGCTCACCACAAGGCAGAAATTTCCGCCCTATCCATCATGAATAGGCTTGACGTCAGCTATTCCAAGGGGGCTTGCGAACGGGGCTGGGGTATGCGCTGCACGCGGCTTGACGGGGCCATCGTACCGGACTAGCCGCGATTTTTCCCTGGATTCAGGGGTGTAAGTCCAGGAACTGTCGGACAGACAGCACCCGCGCGTCACCATAATAAGATTCGATGAAGTCCCGAAGGTCCCCCGTCAGGATCGCGTCGGCACCGCCGATACTGGCCGTCAGGACATAAATCACATCCTTAGGATCACCCATACGGGTAGGGCCGACGAAAGAGGCGATATCTATATGTTGTGCGTCACGGGCGATGTCGTCGGCCAGAGAGCGGATATATTGCTGCGCCTGTGGTTTGAATTTTGATCGGCTGGCTACCGCCCGATATTCCGCCAGGATCGGTTCACTAATCAAGATATGGTGTTTGGCAACCGCAAGGGCGATGGCCCGGCGACAGGCGCCATCGCAAATACCGGCTCCGATCACAACGTTGCAATCGATCACCAGCCGCATCAACGGCTCTGCTGCTCGGCCCGGTAGGCCCGGATTTCCTCATTCGCCACAGCGATGATTTCATCTTCGGTCATGGTGTCGAAGGGCGGGGGCGGTGTGGTGCCCAACAACCGGTTCAGGCGCTGGTGGGAAATCTCGATCTGCAAATCATCAGCGGACCGCAAATCCTCATCGCTGACGATGACGCGCAGCCGCCGCCCCGGCTCAAAGCCGGCCTGCCGTACTGCCGTATCGATCTCTTCCACTGTTGTTTCCAGAATCTTCAACATGTCGCGCTCCTGATGTCCCGCGCCCACGGTCCCATCTTCCCCTGCCCCCATTCCCCTGTCAAACGTCACAGTCCCCCGCCTTGCCCGCAAGGCCCTGTCCGCGTTATTGAATAGGTCGTTCCGGTGCCGGGACGACAGCCATTGCGTGGGGTCCGGATGTTCATCGAATGCTCCAACCTGATCGCCGGCAATCTGCCCGCCTTGTCCTATGGCGTGGCCGTGGCCGATATCGATGGCGATGGGCAGGACGAGGTCATTGTCGCCGGCTATGGCGGCCCCAACCGCGTACTGAAATGGGGCGGGCAGGGGCTGGTGGATATCGCCCCGCCGCTGCTGGCCGATGCGGGGCGGCGCGCCATCGGTCTGGCTTGCGGCGATATTGACGGCGACGGGCGGGAGGAAATCTACATCCTGAACAGCGATGGGTTTTCAGGGCCCAAGCAGGTGTCCGACCGGCTGCTGGCCTGTTTCGGGGATCGCTGGATCGACCTGTTCGCCTTGCAGGAGAATTTCGCCGCCGCCAACCGCTTCGCGGGCCGGTCCATCGCCGTCATCGACCGGGCGGGCACGGGGCGTTACGGCTTTATCGTCGCTAATTATGGCGGGCCGATGCGGCTTTATGAAATGGGCGCGCGGGGTCGCATCATCGATGTCGCGGATGAGGTGGGGCTGGATGCGCTGACGGGCGGGCGCTCCCTGCTGGCGGCCCCCATCCTGGGCGACCGGCCCGATATTTTCGCGGGCAATGAGATCGGGCCCAACCTGTTCTTCCGCAATCAGGGCGACGGCACCTTCATCGAGATGGCGGATGCGCTGGGCCTGTCGGATGCGGCCTTGCCGGCCCGTGGCGTTGCCCTGGTGCAGGGTGATGACCTGTTCGACATCATGCTGGCCAATTGGGAGGCGCCGCACCGGCTGTATCAGCAGCAGGCCGGCGGCAGCTTCGCCGATCTGGCCCCGCCGGACCTGGCCAAACCCACCCGCGCCCGCACTCTCATTGCCGCCGATTTCGACAATGACGGGTATGAGGAGATTTTCATCAACAATCTGGGTGAACCCAACCGCCTGTTCGGCTGGCGCGATGATCGCTGGACCGCCATCGATATTGGCGACGCGGCCCTGCCCGCCGGGTTCGGCACCGGCGCTGCCGTGGCCGACCTGGATGGGGACGGGCAGCTGGAACTGCTGGTCGCGCATGGGGAACAGGCGCCGCAGCCTTTGTCGCTGTTCATCGGGGAGCCGCGCGGCAATCACTGGCTGCGTATCCGGCCCCTGACGGCGGCGGGTGCGCCGGCGCGCGGCGCGGTCGTGCGCCTGTGGGCCGGGGACCGCATGCAGATGCGTGCCATCTGCGCTGGCTCCGGTTATCTGTGCCAGATGGAGCCGGTGGCCCATTTCGGCCTGGGCCGGCTCGACGCGGTGGAACGGGTGGAGGTGCGCTGGCCCGACGGTGCGGTTCAGCGGATCGAGGGGCCGGGCATCTGCCAGACCCTGATCATCCCTCATCCCGGTCGCTGAGGGTTGCCTGCTGCGGGGCCACGGCCACGCCATAGATGCGCGCCCACAGCACCGCCGTCAGGGACGCGACCAGCGGATTGGTGATCGACAGCACGATATTGCCGGCCAGCACGGCCAGCGTGCTGTCAGATGACAGCCCCATCAGCAACAGGATCGCCCCCGGCACCTGCAAGGGCAGGTTCACCATAACCAGCGCGAGAAGCGGCGGCAGCCCGCCCAGCGGTCGGGTGGCCTTCCAGCTGGCGCCCATCACGAATTTGCCATCCTGCACCACCGACCCGATGGCGGGACCCAGCCGCGCCACGGGCCACAGGGTCATCAGGATGATGACGGCATAGGTGGTCAGGAAGAACCAGTCGGGCATGGCAAAGGCCAGGGCGGCGGTATCTGCCGGCCCCTGCGCCGGGTTCGGCGACAGGCGATGGCCGGTGACGCTGGCCAGCAAGGTCATGAACACCGCCGCCGGCAGCACCGATACCAGACCGGCCATCAGCACCAGGGCTAGCAATATGCCGCCAACGCGCCAGTACCGGCCATCGAACGGCATGTCCCAGAACTGGCTATGATCTTCACCGGTCAGGATGAACCGGGCCCAGCGCACCGTCCAGATGCCCAGCCCCCAGATCATGCCCAGGACCGACAGGAATTGCAGAAGGGCGGCGCCACCGCCTTCGCCCGATGCCGTCATCTGCGCCACGCCCAGCACCGCCAGCACCAGCGCCGGCGCGCCCGCAAACCGCAGCACGCGGCCCGGATCGGACAGGAGCAGCAGATAGATCGCCAGTGATTCGCGCCAGGCGTCCTTGAAATTCATCGCAAACCCGGGTTCCGCAAAATTGCTGTCGGTGGGCAACGGTCTAACACATGGGGTGTTCCCGCGCGACCGCAATGCTATGTCGAGGTGCCACAGGGGCAACGCTTCGACAAGCACCTGTGATTATTGTAAAAAAATCGACAGCCCCTGTCGGAGTACGCAATGCCTTTTCCACCCGCCCCGCCCGTCCGCCTGACCGTCCGGCAGGAACGGTTCCCCATCCGTGGCACCTTCCGCATTTCGCGCGGCGCCAAGACGGAGGCTTTGGTGCTGGTGGCCGAACTGACGGATGACGACGGCCATGTCGGGCGCGGCGAATGCGTGCCCTATGCCCGCTATGGTGAAAGCGTGGAGGGGGTGGAGGCCGCGATCAAGGCCATGGCCGATGCCTTTGCGCGGGGGTTGAGCCGCCGGGCGCTGGCCCATGCCATGCCGGCGGGTGCCGCGCGCAATGCGCTGGATTGCGCGCTGTGGGACCTGGAGGCACGGCGCACGGGGCGCCCCGTCTGGGAACTGGCGGGTCTGGCCCCGCTCGAGCCGGTGGTCACCGCCTTCACCCTGTCCATCGACACGCCGGAAGCCATGGCCGCCGCCGCCGGCAGCGTGGCCCGACCGCTGCTGAAACTGAAACTGGCCGGTGATGGGGTTGATCTGGACCGCGTGGCCGCCGTGCGCGCCGCCGCACCGGCCAGCCGTCTGATCGTGGACGCGAACGAGGGGTGGAAGCCGGACGACCTCGCCACCCTGCCCGATGCCTTTGCCCGGCTGGGGGTGGAGATGATCGAACAGCCGCTGCCCGCCGGAGCTGATCAGGCGCTGGACGGGTTCAAAAGCCCGATCCGCCTGGGGGCCGATGAAAGCGCCCATGGGCTGGAGGGGCTGGAGGAACTGGCCGGCCGCTATCAGGTGGTGAATGTGAAGCTAGACAAGACCGGTGGCCTGACGGAAGGGCTGGCGGTCAAGGCGCGGGCACAGGCGCTGGGCCTGGATGTCATGGTCGGCTGCATGGTGGCTACCTCGCTGTCCATGGCGCCGGCCCTGCTGCTGGCGCAGGGGGCCGATTATGTCGACCTGGACGGGCCGCTGCTGCTGGCCCGTGACCGGGAACCGGGCCTGATCTATGACGGTGCGCTGGTCCGTCCGGGCGCCGCCGGCGTTTGGGGCTGAGCCTGCTGCAACGCAGCTACTCGCGGTCTATGTCTTTTGGGCAGGACCTTATGCGGATGTTGGTGGATTACCCTGACACGCGTGTATGTCATAGTTGAACCAGAAGTTGGATCAAGCAGTCCCCGCGATGAATAAACCGCAGAGCGCCCACACATTGCCGTCGCATGACATGCAGGTCATGCTGGCCCAGCACACGCTGTTCGCCCGTGGTCACGCGGGAAAGCGGCTGGAAATGCGCCTGCAGAATCTGTCGGGCATCAAGCTGAACAATTTCGATCTGTCGCAATGCCTGCTGCTGGCCTGCAACCTTTCCTATACGGACCTGGAGGGATGCAGCTTCCAGGCGGCGAACCTGTCGAACAGCCTGTTCATCGGCGCCAACCTGAAACATTGCGATTTCACGCGCGCCGACCTGCGCGGCACCCGCTTTTATAAATCCGACCTGCAACAGGCCAAGATGACCGGGTCGGACATGCGCGTCGGTTCCATCACGCTGAACAGCGGCGGTGTGGCCAAGCAGCGGGAATTCACCACCGACCTGTCCTTCTGTAACATGGAGGAGGCGACCTTACAGGATGCCGTGCTGCACAATGTGCGGCTGCGCGGTGTCAACATGCGCAATGCCGACCTGTCGGGCGCCGACCTGTCGGGGGCCGACATGCAGGGCGTGGTACTGCTGGGCGCACAGATGCAGCGGGCCAAGTTCACGGGCGCCAATATCAAGAACGCCGTCTTCACGGTCAATGACGAGACGCGTCGCCTGTTCGCGGGCAACCCGGCGTTTGAGGAGCATCTGGCCAATTTGCGCGAAACCGACAGGATCGTCGCCGCGCATGAGGAATGGGTGAATTCCGCCGGTCGCAACGGGTCGCGCGCCGATTTTGCCGGTCTGGCCCTGCGTGGTGTGGATCTGCGCGGTCGCGAATTGTCGGCTGTGTCCTTCCGTGGTGCCGATCTGACGGGGGCCAAGCTGGCCCATGCCCGACTGGCGGCGGCTGATTTCAATGGCGCCACGCTGGCCTATGCCGAGCTTTCCAATGCCGATCTGCGCGGCGCCGGCATGGAAAATGCCCGCCTGCTGCACACGATTGTCGATGGCGCCGATTTCGGTGACCTGGAGTTGCGGGGCGGCGGCAAGCTGTCCATCCGGTTCGCCGGGGCATCGATTGAGTGGACGAATTTCTCGCAATGCGTGATCACATCCGAACAATTGGCGGGTGCGGTGCTGCGCGAATGCCCGATGCCGGACGAGCATTGATTTTTGGTTGTTAATATTAACTTATTAATCATTTTCTTTTGCTATTGAACGCGCCACTATCCTTTTCGTCGCGCGTCATGACAGTCGTCGTATCTCCGCGTGACAATTCGAATGCACACGGTTGAATGTTTATGGCGGCTCAAACTCCCGATACCGGGTCCCCGCGTACGGACCTGACAACGCATCTGGCCATGCACTCCCTGTTTCTCAAGAACAAGGGCGGGCGTCGTTTGGAAATGCGTCTGGCCAATATGGAGGGGTTGCAGCTGAAGGGGTTCAACATGTCCCAGGCCACGCTGCTGGCCTGCAACATGTCCCAGACCAATCTTGAGGGCTGCAAATTCCGGGAAAGCGATCTGGCCAACAGCCTGTTCATCGGGTCCAATCTCAAACATTGCGACTTTACCCGCGCCAACCTGCGTGGTGCGCGCTTCTATAAGTCCGATCTGGCCCAGGCCAAGCTGGATGGCAGCGACATGCGCATGGGCAACCTCACCCTGCACCGCAAGGGGGAGGATGTGGTCAGCCGGGAATTTGTGACCGACCTGTCCTTCTGCAATCTGGAAGAGGCGTCGTTGGAGGATGCGGTGGTGCGCAAGGTGCGCCTGCGCGGCGTCAACATGCGCAATGCCAACCTGTCCAACGCCGATTTCAGCGAAAGCGACCTGCAGGGTGTGGTCCTGCTGGGGGCGAAGATGCAGGGGGCGAATTTCCTGCATGCCGATATCAAGGACGCCACCTTCACCGTCGACGACACGACCCGCCGCCTGTTCCACGGGCTTCCGGCCTTTACCCAGCATTTGCAAAACCTGGCGGAGATCGACCGCATCGTCGCCCAGCATGAAGAATGGGTGGATAGCGGTGGCAAGGTTGGGGTGCGGGCCGATTTCACGGGCCGCAAGATGAAGGGCGTGGACCTGCGCGGGCGCGAACTCTCGGCCATGTCCTTCCGGGGCGCCGACCTGTCGGGTGCGCAACTGAGCCACGCGAAGCTGGCCGCCAGCGATTTCAACGGTGCCAACCTCGCCTATGCCGACCTGTCGGGCACCGACCTGCGCGGGGCCGGATTTGAGGGGGCGACCCTGCGCAATACCGTGCTGGAGGCCGCCAATATGGAGGATCTGCAATTGCGGGGCGGCGGCGCGCTGCCCGTGCGCCTGCGCGATGCCGCCGTGGAGTGGGTGGATTTCACCAGCGTCCTGATACCGGTAGACCGGCTGAAGGGCCTGAAGCTGCGGGATTGCACCCTGCCGGAGGCCATGGGCGAGGCGGCGGCCACGCCCTGATCCGACAGGTGCGGGGACCGGCGGGCGTGTAACCGGGACATCAGCCAAGGTTCCGCCCATGCGCCCCATCGCCCTTTCCGCCCTGTTGCTGCTGACCGCCTGTACCTCCCATGCCGATGGACCGCCCGGCGGCGGGCTTGACGGGCGGCGACCAATGGGGCGACTGCCCTTGTCGCTGTCGGGCGAGATGCTGGGCCGCATGGCCCCGGACGAAGGCTCCTATGCCGACATCGTTGTGGATTGGGCACGCGGCCTGGATGCCAATCACGACGGCTTTCTGTCGCCCGACGAATTGAAACCCGACATTGCCCGGTTCTTCCAGGCCGTTGATACGGACAAGGATGGGGCCATCAATTCCCGCGAACTGGGCGATTACCGCATGGCCCGGATGGCGGCGCTGCGTGGCGGCGCGCCGGGCAGTGGTCAGGGTCCTGACGGAAATCCGCCGCCGGAAGGGCCGCCGCCAGCGGACGGCAATCGCCTGCCACCGCCGTCTGGCGCTGGTCAGCGGCCCGGCGGCGGCATGGGCATGATGGCCGGCGGCGGTGCCGACAAGGTGATGGAGGCCGACCGCAACCTTGATTTCCGGGTGACGCGGGACGAACTGGAACTCCTGACCTGCGACCGTCTGCGTGCCCTGGACAGCAACCGCGATGGCAAGACCAGCCTGGAGGAAATCCGCGCCGGTGCCGTGGTTGCCTATAATGAGCGCCCGATGCGGGGCGGCCCTGGCGGCATGGGTGGCCGGCGTGGTGGTGGCGGCGGCGGTGGTCCACCCGGCGGTGGCGGTCCGCCCCGCTGATCCGCCGCTGTTCCGCCTTTTTCGGCTGGCAAGGATTTCGCCCACCGGCTAATCAAGGGGTGGGTTGATGACGGAGCGGCGGATGCGGCGGGCGATGGCGTGGCGGATGGCGGGTGGTCTGGCCCTCGCCCTGGTTCTGGCGTCGTGCGGCGGCGGGGATAAATACCGGCCCGGCATCCGCTACAGCGCCGTCAGTCCGCTGGGCGAACCGCTTAACGCCCCGACCCGCGATGCCGAGGCCTATCGCGCCGCCATGCGGGATTGGTTCGCCCGGACCGACACCAACAAGGACGGCAAGCTGTCTCTGGCGGAGTTCACCGCCGAGGCGGCGCGTGTGTTTCCGCTGTACGATCTGAACCATGATGGCTTTGTCACGTCGTACGAACTGACGCAGTACCGCGTCAGCCTGCCCACCCATACGGCCCCCGCCGATAGTGGCCGCCGTCTGCGCCCCGGTCGCATCGACATGACCCCGGACGAGGCGGCGACGGTGCGCACCGATGGGCGTGGCCGGCCCGATTACCGCATGGGCATCGATCCCGTGATGTCCGCCGACAGCAATGCCGATTTCCGCGTGACGCCCGATGAACTGATGGCGGAGGCCGCGCGCCGCCACGCCATCATGGACAAGAATGGCGACGGCGCCGTCTCCCTGTCCGAATTCATGGATCAGGCGGAGGGTCCCATGCGGGCCTGGGCTGTGGACTGATCCTGCCGGCATCAATGATTGACCGGTGATATCAGTCGCATGGCTTCATCGTAGCGCGGATTAGCGAAGCGTAATCCGTGGAGCGACGCCGGGGAAGCCCGCGGATTACGGCTGCGCCTAATCCGCGCTACGCAGCCGCCGCCCCAAACCATCGGTCATGATTTCGTGCCGCTGTTATAACCCCACCACCCCTTCTACCTCTTAAGTGCAGCCAAGCCTTTGGCACCCCATTTGCTTTTAGGTCCCCTATCCATTGGCATAGGGGGTTCCCATGACCGAGTTCGGCCTGTTTATCGTCCGCCCACCGCAAGGTGTGGCCACTGTCGCCGCCATCCATCCATCCCGTGCGGATGATGCCCGTGTCACCCTGAAGAAGCTGCGCAGCGGCGGCTTCATGATCAAGGCCCTGTCCAAGGCCTCCGTCCCCTCGAACGAGCCGGAAGGGGCCCGCCTGCAATTGCAGGGGCTGGTGAATGGCATGTTCGAGCAGGCGCCTTATCGCCCCGCCGTCTCCCTGGTTTGGTAGGGCGAATGGATTTGCATTATGCAATTACTGCATTTTGCAAATCGCTTTGCCATCCCAGCCTTGCATGTACGATGAAGCGGGCCAGGGCAGCCGTCATCACATTGTCGCGGCGGTGGATCAGCTGCGTCGGCGCCACGGCCCATGGGTCCGGTGCCCCGTGCAGCGACAGCGACGCGCGCAGGGGGGAGCGTTCCACGGCGGCCAGCGGCAGCAGCGAGATGCCGATGCCGGCGGCCACCCCGCCGATAATACCCTCCAGGGTGCCGAACTCCTGCATCTTTGTCCGGCCCAGACCCATGCCCGCCAGTAGGCTTTCCAGCCGCTCGCGATAGGCGCATCCGCGCCGGAAGCACAGGGCGGACAGGCTGGCCCGCGTCTGCAGCGTTGCCCAATCGGCACCGGCTGCCGTCACCACCACCATCCGTTCCACGCCCACATCGGCGGCGATCAGGTCGGGATGGTCGATGGGGCCGCTGACCAGGGCGGCATCCAGGCGATAGGCCAGCACCTCCTCCGTCAGCACCCCCGTACCGCCGGTTCGCAGGCTCAGCTCCACATCGGGAAAGGCCGCGTGATAGGCGGCCAGAACGGGCGGCAGCCGGCAGGCCGCCGTCGTCTCCATGCTGCCGATGGTCAATTGCCCGCCGGGCCGATCGGGGTTCAGCAGGTCCCACAGGCTGTCGCGGGCCGCCCGCAGCGCCGCCGCCACCTGTCTTGCATGCGGCAACAACCGCTCCGCGGCCCTTGTCGGCACCACGCCCCGCCCATTGCGGTGGAACAGCGGCACGCCCAGGTCGGCCTCCAGCGAGCGTATGCGCGCCGTCACGTTGGACTGCACACAGTTCAACCGCCGCGCCGCCGCCGTGACACCCCCTTCCTCCACCACGGCCAGGAAGAAGGAAAGATCGGTGCTGTCCATTGCCGCATCCATCAATCGGATCGATTTCTTCTATCCTGACAATTCATTTTTCATGATGTCAAGGGCGTGCCATCGTCATGATCCTCAATGGATCATGGAGTGTCGGATGGCGGGTGTCTGGCGGCTGGCGATGGCGGGTCTGGTGGGAACGCTGCTGGGCGTGGGGCTGGGGCGCTTTGCCTATACCCCGCTGCTGCCGGCCCTGATTGGTGAAGGCTGGGTGGATGCCGCCGGTGGCGCGCTGCTGGGGGCTGCCAACCTGACCGGCTATCTGCTGGGGGCCGTCATCGCCGCGCGGGCCGGGCGGATGTTCGGGCCGGTGCCCGTGCTGCGTTCGGCCATGCTGCTGGTGGCCCTGTCGCTTTTGGCCTGCGCCTGGAATGGTGGGCTGCTCTGGCTGGGGACATGGCGGTTCCTGGCCGGGGTGGCGGGGGCGCTGCTGATCATCCTGGCCGCCCCTACCCTGATGGCGCAGGTCCCGGCGCAGAAAAAGCCGCTGGTGGCCGGGATCGTCTTTTCCGGCATCGGCGCCGGCGTGATGGTCAGCGGCACCGTGCTGCCCTGGCTGGCCGGATTCGGAGCGGCGGCGGCCTGGGCGGGGATCGGCGTGCTGTCGCTGCTGCTGACGGGCCTTGCCTGGGCGCAATGGCCGGCGGCGGCATCACAATCCGTGACACCGCCGCCGGTGGGGCGGAACCGCTCCTGGCCGCTCTGGCTGTTCACCCTGGCCTATGCGACCGATGGGGCAGGCTTTCTGGCACATACCTTGTTCCTGTCCGACTTTGTGGCGCGCGGCCTGGGGCAGGGGCTGGCCATGGGCGGCGCCTATTGGTTCATCTTTGGGCTGGGGGCGCTGCTGGGGCCGGTCCTGGTGGCATGGCTGGCCCGTACCACCGGCTTTGCCCCGGCTTTGGCGCTGGGGCTGGGTGTGAAGGCCTTGGCGGTGGCACTGCCGCTGCTGTCCGCTGCCCCGCTGCCGCTGGGCCTGTCTGCCTTCATCGTTGGCGTATTGACGCCCGGCAATGTGGCGCTGGCCTCCGGTGTGGCCGGACAATTGGCCGGCGCGGCGGGCCATGCGGCGGCCTGGGGCCGCATGACAGTCCTTTACGCCCTGTTCCAGGCGGCGGGCGGCTACGCGCTCACCGCCCTGTTTACCCATACGGGTAGTCACCTGCCCCTGTTTGCGGCCTGCGCCACGATCCTGGCCCTGGGCACCGTCGCGGCGCTGGCTGGTCTGTCATCGCAGAAGAAGGAGACCGCGTCATGAAGCTCTATATCGCCAAGACCTCCCCCTATGCGCGCAAGGTGCTGGCCCTGATCCATGAAAAGGGGGCATCGGTCGATGTCGTGACCCTGGACCCCTGGATCGATCCCGCCGACCTGCAGGCCGCTGTGCCGTCCGGCAAGGTGCCGGCCCTGGTGACGGATGAGGGCTGGTGCCTGGGCGAAAGCTGGGCCATCGCCGATTATCTGGACGCCACCCTGCCGGGCCGCCGCCTGCTGCCCTCCGACGGTCCCGCCCGCTGGCGCGGTCTGCGCCTGTCCGCCCTGGCCCAGGGGCTGCTGGACGCGGCCTTCAGCGCGGTGATCGAGGGGCGGCGGCCCGCCGGCGAACGCTCCCCCAACTGGGTGGCGCGGCAGAAGGCGGCCATCGCCCGCACCCTGCCGGTGCTGGAGGCGGCTTTGGACGACCTGACGGAGGAGGGCTTCGGCCTCGGCGGTCTGTCGGTGGCTTGTGCGCTGGATTATCTGGATTTCCGGCATGGGGACCTGAATTGGCGCGCCGGCTGTCCTGCGCTTGCCGGCTGGTTTGCCGAGGTGATCGACCGGCCCTCCTTGCGCGCGACGGACCCACGCTGACGCGCTATGCTGGGCGATCCCGATGGAGGATTGCCCATGCGCCGCCTGCTGTCCTTGCTGCTGCTACTGTCACTCACTCTGCCTGCCCGCGCCGCCGACCCGGTGATTGAGGATCTGGCCTGGCTATCCGGCCAATGGCTGGGTGGGGAGGGGGAGCGGCGGATGGAGGAGCATTATATGCGCCCCGCCGCCGGCATCATCGTGGGCATGAGCCGAACGGTCAGGTCCGGCAAAGCGCCGGAGGTGGAATTCATCCGCATCGGCCCCGGTGTGGACGGCAAACTGGCCTATCACGCCCATCCGCAGGGGCAGGCCCCGGCCAGCTTCACCCTGGTCGAGTCTGCCCCCGGCTTTGCCGTTTTCACGAACCCGGCCCATGACTTCCCGCAGAAGATCACCTACCGCCGCGACGGCGACACCCTGTCGGCGACCATCGAGGGGCCGGGCAAGGATGGGCAGGTGAAGCGCTTCGGCTGGTCCTGGCGGCTGGCAGGGGGCGCCCCCTGACGCCCACCCCATCCGGGCTGCTGCAAAATCGTCAAAATCGCCGCCACCGGGGGACGACCTCTTAACAAAGGAGTAACATATTCAAAACAAGAGCAAATGGAGGAGTGCCCATGTTCACCCTCTCTGCGTCCCGTCTTTCTCTTTCCCGTGTTTGCGCCCTGCTGCTGCTGGGCCTGCTCATGGCCCTGCCCCAGTCGGGGCAGGCTGGCAACGATCCCCTGAAATCACTGACCTGGCTGTCGGGCCAATGGGTGGGCCGTGAAGGACCGACCCGTACCGAACAGCATTTCATGCAGCCCGGCGACGGTGTGATGCTGGGCATGCGCCGGTCCATGTCGCCCTCCCGTGGGGCCGACACGGAGTTCATGCGCATTGTCGCGGAACCTGACGGAACCGTGACCTATTACGGTCAGCCGCTGGGCAGCAATGAGATCATTGCCTACAAGCTGATCGAATCCGGGGACAATATGGCGGTCTTCGCCAATACCAGCATCGCCTATCCACAGCGCATCGTCTTCAACCGCTATGGCGGCAATGTCGTGGCGGCGCTGGAAGGGCCCGATGGCAATGGCGGCGTGCGCCGCTTCCGCTGGACCTGGAAGCGGGCGGGCGACGCACCCTGAAAAATAAATCAGGGACCCATGTCACATTGATCGATCCCATCCCGTCCTGTCTGTGAAGGCCCCCGGATATCCGGGGGCCATTACCGCCCCGACGGAGATGGATATGACCATGCGCTTGAATTTCTATGCCGCCGCCCCCGCCGCCGTGAAGGCGATGGTGGAGTTGAGCGCTGTTGCCTTTGAAGGCAGCGGCTTGGAACAAAGCCTGCTGGAACTGGTGAAGACCCGCGCGTCGCAGATCAACCGCTGTGCCTTCTGCATCCATATGCATACGCGTGAGGCCCGCGCCCTGGGCGAGACGGAGGAACGGCTTTATCTGCTGGACGCGTGGCGCGAATCCTCGCTCTATACAGGGCGGGAGCAGGCGGCGCTTGCCTGGACCGAAGCCTTGACGGAGGTGGCCCGCACCGGTGCGCCGGATGAGGATTACGCCCTGCTCCAGGCGCATTTCACGCCGGAGGAGCAGGTGAAGCTGACCTTGGCCATCACCACCATCAATGCCTGGAACCGCTTTGCCATCGGCTTCCGCTCGCAGCACCCCAAGGGCCCGGCCCGTGCCGCCGCCTGACCCGCTGGCCGCGTTCACCCGTCTGCGTCCCCGCCTGTCCCGCATCGCCTACCGCATGCTGGGGTCACAGGCGGAAGCGGACGACATGGTGCAGGAGGCCTGGCTGCGCTGGGCCGGTGTGGACCATGCCGGGGTGGCGGATGCGGATGCCTATCTGGTCCGGCTGGTCAGCCGGCTGTGCCTGGACCAGATGCGCTCCGCCCGTGCCCGGCATGAAACCTATATCGGCCCCTGGCTGCCCGAACCGATCATCGATCCCGATGACAGCCTGGAACAGGGGCAGGAGGTGACGCTTGCCCTGATGCTGGCGCTGGAACGGCTGTCACCCCTGGAACGGGCCGCCTTCCTGCTGCATGACGTGTTCGGCCAGCCGTTTGAAGCGGTGGCCGCCGCCCTTGACCGCGACGTCGCCGCCTGCCGGCAACTGGCCACGCGTGCCCGCACCCATGTCCGCGCGTCGCGCCCGCGCTTTCCCGTGGCCCCGGAACGTGGCCGGGAAATCGCCGCTGCCTTTCTGGCCGCCAGCCATAATGGCGACCTGTCGGGCCTGCGCGGCCTGCTGGCTGATGATGTGGTGCTGTATGCCGATGGCGGCGGCAAGCGCATCGCCGTGATGAACCCGGTCAGAACCCAGGACAAGGTGTCCCGCTTCTTCGCGGGTCTGGCCGCCAAACACGGCCACGTGCTGCCGCCCGTGCTGTGGACGGGCCTGATCGATGGTCTGCCCGGCTATGTCACTCTGGCATCGGATGGGGAGGTGCAAAGCACCGCCTTTGCCATCGACGATGACCGTATCACCGCCATCTATATCACCCGCAACCCTGACAAACTGCGCCATCTGGTGGGGCTGGCCGGCAACGCCTGACGGGTCACCGCCATGCGCCGACCAGTTCCACCTCTTCCCCGCCCATGCCGCGTTTGAACGCCGTCACGCCCGGCGCCTCATCGGGCAGGATACCGCCCAGGTCGAACCAGTCCCGGCCCTGGTGTTTCAACTCCTGCATGGCGCGCCAGAGCAGCAGGTTATGCGCCCGCGTAGCCCGCCCGGCGGCGTCGGACCAGCCGATCTGATAGGTTGCCGCCTTGCCATGGCCCAGGATCAGGATGCCCGCCACTGGCACCCCGTCCTTGACGGCGCGCAGCAGCATTATGTCGCCATCCTTGTGCATGCCGGTCCGCATGCGGATCACCAGCTTGGGCGACGGCCCGCGATAGCGTTTGGCCGCCTTGTCCTTCTGATATTGTTCCAGAAGCCAGGGAAGCTGCGCCTTGCCGTCGCGGTCAATCTCCACGCTCAGACCGGCGCGTTCGGCCTGGTTCAGCGCATTGCGCCATTTCTGCGCCAGCCGGGCGCGCAGCGCCGCCTCGTCGCGGCGCAGATCGACCCACAAGGTGCGGTAGCCCGGTGCCTTGTCGCGCCGGAATCCGGCCCAGCGCATCATGGCCTCTGCCTCGTCGCCTGCCCCCCATTCCGGGACGACGGCGGTCCAGTTCAGGGGACCGCTGGGATATTCCTTGCGGATCAGCTTCATGACCATGGCGAAGACGGCGGGCTTTCGCGCTTCGGGCCGCAGCATCGGCCCCCGGTGCAGGCGCGCCACGCGGATCAGCTTGAAAATCCGCCGCTCGCTCATCACCACCAGACCGATGGGCCGGTCGGACAGCTCGATAATGCCCAGCCGGGGGCGCCAGCCCTCCACCGTCAACATGGCCTGATTATAGCCGAACCCCTGGGTCAGGCTGCTCTGCCCGCACTCGGCCAGCAGCCGCGACCATTCCGACAGGCGGCCCACGTCCCAGACGATGCGCAGATTGGGGAGGGTGTCTTGGTCGGTCATCGGGGATTGCAAGTCACGGGCGGGAAGGCGAGAGTGCCCGTCTTGCCCGCCCGCTGTCGAGTGATCATGCGCCGCACCGTTTCGCCCCCCTGGTGGCACCCCGACCATTTCCAGAAAAAACGTCCGCATCTGGCCGTGCGCCAGACCGTGATGCGTACGCTTCGGCGCTGGTTCGAGGATCACGGGTTTGACGAGGTGGAGACGCCTTCCCTGCAGGTCTCACCAGGGCTGGAGGTGCATCTGATGGCCTTTGCGACCGACCTGATCGGCCCGCACCCGGATGACCGCCGCCGCCTCTACCTGCACACCAGCCCCGAATTCACCATGAAAAAGCTGCTGGCGGCGGGCGTGCCCCGGCTGTTTCAGCTGTCGCATGTCTATCGCAACGGTGAACGGTCGGGCACGCACCATCCGGAATTCGCCATGCTGGAATGGTACCGGGCCGGAGCCGGTTACCGCGACCTGATGGATGATTGCGTGGCGCTGGTGCGGGCGGCCTGTCTTGCGGCGGGTAAGGACAAGCTGCGTTTCCGGGGTATTGAATGCGATCCGTTTGCCGATTGGCGCGTGCTGACGGTGCAGGATGCGTTTTTGCACTATGCCGGCATCGACCTGCTGGCCACCGCGCCCGACCCGCTGCGCCCCGACCGTGATCGTCTGGCGGCGGAGGTGGCGCGCATCGGCATCCGCGTGGCGGAGACGGACACCTGGGAAGATTTGTTCTTCCGCGTCAGCCTGGACCGGATCGAACCGCATCTGGGCATGGATGTGCCCACCTTCCTGTCAGACTACCCCGTCTCCATGGCCGCCCTTGCCCGCCCCAAGCCTGACGACCCGCGCGTGGCGGAACGGTTTGAGCTGTATGGCTGTGGCGTGGAATTGGCCAATGCCTTCGGTGAACTGACCGACCCGGTCCTGCAACGGACACGGTTCGAGGCGGACATGGCCGAAAAGGAACGGCTTTACGGCGAACGCTACCCGATTGATGAGGATTTCCTGGCGGCCCTGCCGATGATGCCCGACAGCGCCGGCATCGCCCTGGGCTTTGACCGTCTGGCCATGATCATCGCAGGCGCCGATGCCATCGACGATGTGCTGTGGGCGCCAGTGGTGGTGGCTTAACGTCCGGCAGGGCATTTGGGCGGCCAGTTCTCCCGGCTGTCCGGCACCAGATCCAGCACAAAGAGTTCTCCCGATTTTTCCCCTTCGGCCTGCGCGAACAGCAGGCGTTCACCCTTGGGTGACAGGGTTGGGCCGACCTGAAACACATCTGTCCGGCCTGGCAGACGGCCCACCTCTGTCCAGCCCTTATGTGTACGGCGCATCAGATAGAGGTGGGATCGGCCCTCACGATTGGCGACCACCACCATGCGGGACCCGTCTGCCGATATTTCCGCCTCATACTCCATGGATGCGCTGTTGACGGGGGCGGGCAGCGCCTCCACGCGCCAGCCGCCGGGCTCTGCTGCATCGGGATGGGCACGGTAGATGTCGCCACCCCCTGCACTGCCGTCCCGCGCCGACCCAAAATAGAGGGTTCCTGCCCGGTCCAGGCGCGGCAGTAATTCCGATGCCAACGAATTGACGGGCGCGGGCAGGCGTTGGGCCGGTCCCCATTCCCCGTCTGCCTGCCGTTCCACAAACCAGATGTCGAAATCCTCACCTCCCGGCGCATGGCGGGTGGAAATGAAAAAGAGCCTGCTTCCGTCCGGTGTCACGAATGGATCGGCATCCATGGCGGGTGGGGTGGCGGCAAAGGGGACCGGTTCCGGCGTTGTCCACCCGTCTGCCCCGCACCGCGCCTCCAGGATGGCGTAATGGCGGAAGCCCGGATCGGCCCGCATGAAGTAGACCTGCCGCCCGTTGGCGGTGAAACTGGCGCTGGATTCATAGTCGCTGCTGGACAGGGCGGGTGGGGTCCAGCGTACAGGTCCCGGTTCCGTGCCTTGTGCGGCGACGCCCATTGTCATGGGCAGGATCAGCGCCAGGATGCGGGTGGTTGCGAACATGGGGTGACCGTCAATCGGCTGTTGGGCGGAAAGGTTCAGATAACCGATGCCGCCCTCCCATCAAAACGAGCTTTGCTTGGCCCTGATGTTAAGTTGTGCTTAACATGGCGTATGGTCACCCGCCTCCCGCCCTTGGATTCCCTTCGCTATTTTGAAGCCTGCGCCCGCCTCGCCCATATGTCGCGGGCAGCTGATGAACTGGGCGTGACGCCGGCGGCGGTCAGTTTGCGGGTACGGCAACTCGAACGGGACCTGGGCACCGCACTGTTTCATCGCAGCGGTCCGCGCATCACGTTGACGGATGCTGGACAGACCCTGGCCGGACGGCTGGGCGTGGCGTTGGCCATCATCCGCGACGCCGTTACGGCCTGCCGGGCCGCCCCCGAACCGATCCGTCTTACGGCCACGCCGACATTGGCCAGCCGCTGGCTGCTGCCGCTTCTGGATGCCTATGGGCGGGAGGAAAGGGCGGTACCCGTCACCCTGGATGTCTCTGTCGAAGTGCGGGGTACGGGTGATTTCGATCTGGCTTTACGCAGCGGGACGGGCCTGTGGCCCGGATTGATGGCAGAGCCGCTTTTCGCGGTGGAGGGCACGCCCATGCTTGCCCCGGCACTAGCCGCCCGCCTGGCCCTGCACGAACCGGCTGACTTGGCCCGCTGCCCGGTCGTACCGGACGACCGATGGAGTGAATGGGTGCGGCTGGCGGGTGCGCCCGACGTTCGGCCGCCGGCTCTGTCGACCACGTTTCCGACGCAGGATATGGCGGCGGGGGTGGCTCTGGCTGGCGCGGGCGCAGCGCTGCTGTCACCTACCCTGTTCGCGCCGCTGCTGGAACAGGGCTTGCTGGTGCAGCCGTTCGAGCACGTTCTGCGCAGGCCTGACGCCTATTTTCTGGTTTGGCGACCGGAAACGGCGTCACCAACGATCCGCCACCTTGCGGGTTTCATCTTGGCGATGGCCCGCAAGGTGGGGGAGGGGATCAGTTCACAACGCTGACGGCGCGGCGGTTCTGCGCCCAGACATCGGCGGAGGAGCCGGCCACGGCGGGGCGTTCCTTGCCGAAGGACAGGACCTGCAACCGGCTGCCATCGATGCCGGCGGCTACCAGATAGCGGCGCACGCTGTCGGCGCGCTTCTGGCCCAGGGCCAGGTTGTACTCACGCGTGCCGCGCTCGTCGCAATGACCCTCGATGGTCAGGGTGATAGCCGGATTACCGCGCAGCCATTGCGCCTGCTGGTCCAGGGTGGCGGCCGATTCCGGCGACACTTCGAACTGATCCAGGCCGAAGAACACGCGGTCGCCGATCTGCGCCAGCTGCTGCTGCGGCGACAGGTTGGAATTCAGGTTCGACTGTTCGACGCCGGTGGCGGGCGTGCCCGCGCCGGGGAACGGCGTGGTGTAACCGCCACCGCTGCTGCTGGCATCCTTGTCGCGGTCGCTGACCGAGGAACAGGCCGCCAGCAGCATCACGGGTGCCAGCAGCAGAAGGTTGGTGCGCTTCATCTTGTATCTCTCATTCCCAGATGTTTTCCGTCGGTCGGGAAGACCGGTGGCCCCCCATCATCCAGCCCTGCGATTGCGGCGGGACTTGGACCAAAGCCGGGCCTGTGTTTGGCATATGGCTGTCGGCGCGAGCAGAGGGCACCATGCCATGGAACCGGGACACCCGAGAGCGGTTTTCCGGCAACCCGGAAAGCCGCTCCGGCGGCGACTGCCGCCGCGCCCGCCCATGCGGGCGTAAAGCCAAGCCGCGGACGCGGCGCCGGCGCCTGAGGCAACGCGTCAAGCGTGGCCGATATCGGCGGACAGCATGGACAGGTTGATGCCCAGGCTGGCCAGGGCACGTTCCCATTTCCGCTCCTGATCGGTGTCGAACAGGATGCGGTTGTCGGCGGGCGCGTGCAGCCAGCCATTCTGCTGCATCTCCTGATCCAGCTGTCCGGGGCCCCAGCCGGCATAGCCGAGCGCCAGGATGGCATTCTGCGGCCCCTGGCCCTCCGCGACCGCGCGCAGGATATCGACGGTGGCGGTCAGCACCACCCCATCACTGACCTGCACACTGCCGTCGCGGTTATAGTCGGCGCTGTGCAGCACGAAACCGCGTCCCGATTCGACTGGGCCGCCGAAATGCACCATCAGTTCGCGGGCCGGCTGCGTCACCTCGATATCCAGCTGGTGCAGCAGGCTGGTGAAGCTGATCCCCTCGAACAGCTTGTTCACCACCAGCCCCATCGCCCCTTCGGCATTGTGGACGCAGATATAGATCACGCTTTTCTCAAACCGCGGATCGGGCATCTGCGGCATGGCGATCAGGAACTGACCGGTCAATGAATTCAGGGGCTTCTTGGACGATGTCGGCATGGGCTGTGGTGTGGCTTTCATCCTGGAAACCGATCATAGCAGCCCCCGCAGCCAAGGTGGGCGGTTTTTCTGGAGGTCCCTTTTGCTTGTCGCGGGGCCGGGTGTGGCCTAGAAACGGCACATAGGTTCAATCAACATCCCCTTTGTGGAGGATATCCAGATGAGCGTGAAGGTTGGCGACCGCGTCCCGTCGGTCACCCTGAAGCACCTGACCGAGTCCGGCATGCAGGAGGTCAGCACCGACGACCTGTTCAAGGGCAAGAAGGTCGTCCTGTTCTCCGTCCCCGGCGCCTTCACCCCGACCTGCTCGGCCAAGCACCTGCCGGGCTTTGTCGATAATGCCGAGGCCTTCAAGGCCAAGGGCGTGGAAGACATCGTTTGCATGGCCGTGAACGACCCGTTCGTCATGCAGGCCTGGGGCAAGCAGAACAACGTGGCCGGCAAGGTCACCATGCTGCCCGACGGCAATGGCTCCCTGACCAAGGCCCTGGGCCTGGAAATGGATGGCACGGCCTATAATCTGGGCCACCGCAGCCAGCGCTTCGCCCTTGTGGCTGAAGATGGCGTCGTGACCCGCCTTGAAGTGGAAAAGCCCGGCGCCTTTGAGGTGTCGAGCGCTGAGCACATTCTGAAGGTGCTGTAATCGGGAAAGGCGGACCGCCCATCCCCCCGTCCCCCGCAAAGGGCGGGCGGGGGAGAGGGCAGGCGGTCCGCCCACCCTTCTCTTAATCCCGGCGGTGATAAGCCAGGATAAAGCAGCGCAGGGCAGCGGCAAGGCCGATACCTGCGGCACGGCGGCGGGCCACCCGCTCCACGATGAAGGCGGTCATCACCCCTTCCGTCAGGGCGATCCCATCCAGCGCCAGCCACAGATCGGGCGGCATCCGCACGGCCCGCATCTCCCCCCCAATCAGGAAAGATCGCTGCCGGCGCGGCATGCCGCATCCCACCTTGTCCATGGCATGGGCCAGACGCAAACCGTGATCGGCCAGCGGGCCGGCAGGGACGGGTCTTCATCGACATGAAAATAGTAGGACAGTTTTTGCCTTTGCCCGACACTGTCTGTTCAGACAGGATGACAGGGTCATATGGCCTTTCCCTCTTTCGTGTGATGCCGGATGCCGACCCTGGACGATGCCTTAGGTGCGATAGAGGAAAGCCGCGATCTTGACGGCCTTCATGCCGCGTTCGGCGCCCTGTCGTCACGGCTTGGCTTCGCCAGCTTCTCCTATATCGATATCCGCGAACTGCGCGCGGGCGACGGCCTGCCCTTCTATCAGACCAGCGTGCGGGCCGATTTCGCCCGCACCTATGAGGATGAGGGCTTCATCCTGCACGATCCGGTCTTTGCCCGTGCCGCCAGCACCAACACGCCCTTCCTGTGGACCGACCTGCCCGATTTCGCCGCCACGGCACGGGGGACGAAGCCGCGCCGGGTGCTGGAGGCGGCCTATGATCATGGCTATACCCAGGGCTATGTGCTGCCGGTCCATGCGTTGGATGCCGCGGGACGGCCCGCCTCCTCGCTGATCTCGATGTACTGGACGGACCGGCCCGACGAACTGGCCGCCGGCACGCCGCGCTGGCTGCGGCTGGCGGCGCTGGCCTACCACGAACGCGCCCTGGCGCTGCGCGGCGTGCGCGATGGCGTGACGCCACCGCCGCCCCTGACGGGACGCGAGCGCGACTGTCTGCTCTGGGCCTGCCGGGGCAAGACCATCGCGGAGACAGCGATCATCCTGAATATTTCCGACCGCACCGCGAAGTTCCATGTGGAGAATGCGATGCAGAAGCTGGGCGTCCACACCAAACCCCACGCCATCGCCATGGCGGTCCATCTGGGTCTGATCGTGCCGTAGAGCGAACTTCTTTTGACTGGAAACGCGTTTTCTTTGTCATCCCCGCGAAAGCGGGGACCCAGCGTGAGGCGCGGTCAGCGCCGATATGACTCTCGTCGCGGCAGACGCCGCTCTACGCTGGGTCCCGGCTTTCGCCGGGATGACGAATGGGGGGGGGCGTTTCCGGTCAACGGAAACACGTTCTAAGGTATCGGGTGTCAGGCGGCGCGGGCAGGTGTCTCGCGCAACAGCAGCAAAGCCTCAGCCACGACATCCATGTGACGGCTTGCATGCTGGATATCATAACCAACGATCCGGCCCGTCTCGTCCAGATCGATCACCAGATCGCGTTGATCATCGACACGCTGATCATAGGCATCCACATTGTGGAAGCGCACATACATGCTGTCTGTCGACGGATCATAGAAGATGGGCGAGGTAACGGTCATGGCTCGAAGTTCCGGTCCAGGAAGGCGTTGTGGACGGTTTCTCCGTCTGGCAGGGTAACAATACGGATATAGGATTGCAGCTCCCACACCCAACCCCAATATTGCACACGGCCATCTGCTTGTCTGGATTTGCGGATCGGGTTGTTCAGGACAGCGCGGATCATAAACGCATCAATCCGTTGCCGTCCGGGCTTCCCCATAGCGGTCAACGCAAAGTATTGCGTTCTCCAGAAGGGTGGTGGAGGTAAGCGGTCCGGTTCATCCTCATCGCTCATCGACTACCCCCGCCCGGCCAGCAAACTTTCTGCCGCCGCCCTGGCTGCCTGGGTGATTTCAGCACCGGACAGCATGCGGGCCACTTCCTCCAGCCGCTCTTCCACCGACAGGGCCACGACCTCTGTGGCGGTGCGACCGGCGCTGACCTTTTTGCGGACGTTCCAGTGATGGGCGCCGCGTGCGGCCACCTGCGGGCTGTGGGTGACGACCAGGACCTGCAGGTCATGCTGACCCAGCCGGGCCAGACGTTCACCGATGGCATCGGCCACGGCCCCGCCCACGCCCGTATCCACCTCGTCGAACACCAGGGTCGGCACCGTACCCACCTGCGCCAGCACCACTTTCAGCGCCAGCATGAAGCGCGCCAGCTCACCGCCCGATGCGATCTTGGCCAGGGGTCCTGGCGGTGTGCCGGGGTTGGTGGCGACCTGGAAGGCGATGTCGTCGATGCCCGACGCGCTCCACCCTTCCTCGCCCAACTGTTCCACCTTGGTGGCGAATCGCGCCTTTTCCAGGCGCAGCGGCTTCAACTCCGCCGCCACCGCCTGATCCAGCTTGCCCGCTGCCTTGGACCGGCCCGCCGACAGGGCCCTGGCGGCCTCAAGGTAGGTGGCCTTGGCCGTCTCGGCCTGCGCCGCCAGCTTTGACAGAAGGTCGCCCTGATCCTCGATCAGGTTCAGCTTGGCCGCCATGGCGGCACGTAAGCTGACCAGCCCGTCCACGTCAGTACCATGCTTGCGCGCGGCACCGCGCAGGGCGAACAGGCGTTCCTCGATCTTGTCCAGATTGCCGCCATCGCTGTCCATATCGGCGGCAAAGCCCTGGATGGCGCGCGACGCCTCGCCCACCTCGCTGGCCGCCTGATCCAGGACGGAGATGATGGGGTCCAGCTTGCCGCCAGCCTTGTCGGCGATGCGTGACAGGGTGCGCAGCGCCGATGCCAGGCCCCGTTCCGCCCCGCGCTCGCCCGACAGTTCGGTGGACGCCTGGGTCAGGCTCTCGATCAGCTTCTCGCGGTGCTGAAGCACGATACGCTGTTCGGCCAGGGCCTTTTCCTCGCCCTCCTCGGGCGAAAGCTGGTCCAACTCCTCTACCGCGTGGCGCAGGTAATCTTCCTCCGCCCGCGCGCGGTTGGCGTCGGCGGCGGCGGTCAGCCTTGCCTGCTCCACCTGCCGCCAGGCCCGCCAGGATGCTGCCACCTTCTGTCCTTGCACCGACAGCTGCGCGTAATCATCCAGAAGGTCGCGGTGGGTGCGCGGGTCCAGAAGACCATGGGTATCGAACTGCCCATGCACCTCGACCAGCGTTTCGCCCAGCCGGCGCAGCAGGGTGACGCCCACCGGCTGATCATTCACGAAGCAGCGGGAGCGCCCGTCATTGGTCAGGGTGCGGCGGATGACCAGATTGTCTTCCACCTCCAGCTCCTGTTCGCGCAGGATGGCGAAGGCCGGGTGGTCGCCGCGCTTGCCCAGGTCGAACTCGGCGGTGACGCTGGCCTGTTCGCAGCCATGGCGGACGAGGCTGCTGTCGCCACGCGCACCCAGCGCCAGCCCCAGCGCATCCAGCAGGATGGATTTGCCGGCGCCGGTTTCACCGGTCAGAACGCAAAGCCCTGGCTGGAACGCCAGCGTCAGGCGTTCGATCAGGACGACGTCACGGATCGACAGGGTGACAAGCATGGCGCAGCCGGGGCGATGGGGTCAGGATATGGGAAAGCCGGATCAGAACAGCCAGTCGACAGCCCGCTGGAACAGCGACGGCTTCTCGCCCCGTTCGCTGCGGTTCATCAGGGCGTAGGTGTCCTGATACCAGATCGAGCCGGGATAATTATGTCCCAGCAGGGCGGCATTGGCCTGCGCCTCTTCCCGGATGCCCAAGGCGAGGTAGCTTTCGACCAGACGATGCAGGGCTTCGGGCACATGGCTGGTGGCCTGATATTCATCGACCACGCGGCGGAAGCGCTTGATGGCGCCCATATATTCGCCCGTGGCCAGATAGAAGCGGCCCACTTCCATGTCCTTGCCGGCCAGATGATCGCGGGTCAGGTCGATCTTCAGGCGGGCATCACGGGCATAGGGGCTGCTGGGGAAGCGGCGGACCACTTCCTGCAAATTCTTCAGCGCCTCATACGTCGTGCCCTGGTCGCGGCGCACGTCGCTGATACGCTCATAATTGCACAGGGCCTTCAGATAGAAGGCGTAGGCCGCATTGCGGTTGCCGGGGTGCAGCGCGATGAAACGATCCAGCGTCGTGATCGCATCGTCGTACCGCAGCGCCTGATAGTGCGAGTAGGCGGCCATCAGCTGCGCGCGCACGGCCCATTGGCTGTACGGGTGCTGGCGCTCGACCTCGTCGAACAGCAGCGCCGCCTTGGTGTAGTTGCGGTTGTCGATGGCGTTGGACGCCTCGGAGTAGATTTGCTCTACCGGCCGCTCGACATAGGGCAGCTCATCCTTCTTGCCCGAGCAGGCGGCGAGGAACATGAGGGCGACCGGCGCCAGATGGCGAAGGACACGGGCGCGGCGGTTCGGACGTTCGGTGCGGAGCATCGGCAAGGACAACCAAGCAGCAAGCATGAATGCGGGATGCCTTATAGCACGCACGGGACCGCCACCGCCAAGCGGCAAACGTCACGGGCACGCACGCAAAGGCGCTTTTCGCGGAAGATGGCGGTGAATCCTGGCGGAACCATGGCAGGCTGGGACCTGTTATCGCCGTTCCGGCGCGGGCCGCGAGGCCTGAAGCATGGAATCCGGCCTGTCCTGGGCCAGCGCCTTGTCGAAACGGCGGCGCAGGATGTCGCCTTCCGGGCCGGGGCGGAAACAGACATGCAGGCTTTTATCCTCCAGCAGCCGGGCATTGAAGCGCAGGCCCGCGCGCAAGGGTCGCAGGTCCGGGTCCGCAGATAACAGGTGGGCCAGGACGTTGGCGTCGATCACCGCCATGTCCAGCCTGCCCGCCGCCAGCTTGCGCAGGTTGGTCGCATCATCGACCGCCGGTTCCACGGTCAGGGTGCCATCGGCGGCGGCGCGGTCGAAACTGTCGGTATTCACGTAGCCGCGCACGGTGCCGATGCGCCGGCCCGCCAGATCCTTCAGGGTGCGCCAGGTGACGGGGGCCGCCACACGTTCGGCAAAGCCCAGCGGGCTGCTGCCGATGGGGGCGGAGAGCAGGCATCGCGCCTGACTGGCGGCGGTCCGGTATTCCGGGAAATAGCCGGCATGGCCGGGCGCCTTCAGGCCCATGGCCACCGCCCGTTGCCAGGGCAGGAACGTGACTTCCGCCCAAAGGCCGGCGCGTGCCAGGGTGCGTTCGACAATGGCCGTCGTCAGCCCCCGGTTTGGCAGACCCTCACCGCTGAAAGGTGGCCAGTCGAGGCTGGACAGCCGGACGGTGGCCGATGCGCCATCAGGGGCGGTGCCGGCGCGGGCCATCATCACGGCTGCCACAGCCAACAACAGGGCCATGGCCGTGCCCCGCAGGGTGGCAAGAAGCAGGCTGGGAACTGGCCGTCGCATCATCGCTCGCCCTTGGAACGATGGGAATAGTGCCCGATGATCCCGTGAATACCAGTGACAGTAAAATGAAAAAGGGCGCCGGATTGTCCGGCGCCCTTCGGTTTTCAGCGATACAGCCCGATCAGGCCACGGCGGCCCGGCTGTCCCAGGTTTCGGCATCCTCGCGGCGCCAGGCCGTGGCGTCGGCGAACAGGGCGCGCAGGATGGCATTGTTCATGGCATGGCCGGGGCGCAGGCCCTGGTAATGGCCCAGGATGGGGCCACCTGCCAGATACAGGTCGCCGACGGCGTCCAGGATCTTATGACGGATGAACTCATCCGCATGGCGCAGGCCGCCCGGATTCATCACCCGGTCGCCATCAATGACGATGGCATTGTCCAGCGAGCCACCCAGGCCCAGGCCGGCCTTGCGCATCGCCTCCACCTCATGGGCGAAGCCGAAGGTGCGGCAATCGGCAACCTCCGCCTTGAAGGCGCCATCGGTCAGGCGCAGGAAGCCTTCCTGACGGCGGATCAGGGCCGTATTGTCATAAATGATCTCGGCGCGGAAGCTGCTGACCGGGGCGGGGGACAGGCTGACGATCTTGTCGCCATCCTGCACACGCACCTCCCGCAGCACGCGGATCAGGCGGCGCGGCTGGTCCTGCTGCTTGATCCCGGCACATTCAATCAGGAAGACGAACGGGGCCGAGCTGCCATCCATGATGGGCAGTTCCGGTGCGTCTACCTCCACCACGGCATTATCGACACCCAGGCCACGCAGCGCGGCCATCAGATGCTCGATCGTGCCGATGGTCGTGCCCTGCTCATTCTTCAGCAAGGTGCACAGACGGGTATCCGCGACAAGGTCCCAGCGGGCCGCGATCACGGCGCGGTCGGCGGGCACATCGGTGCGGATGAAGCAGATGCCATGATCGACCGGCGCCGGGCGCAAGGTCATGCGGACGCGGCGGCCCGAATGCAGGCCGACGCCAGCGCAGTGAATGGTCGTATTGAGCGTCTGTTGCCAGGACATGGGCTTGTCCCTTTCCGATAAATCGACAGTAACGCCCCCTGATGCGGAAATCCAGCCACCGGCTCCGAATGGCAGTCCCGACCTTGGCCGGGGGCCAATTTGGAGTGCAACGCCATCCCACCTGCGTTGCAATGCGGTATCGCTGATCGCCGCATCGTGAAAATGACAGAGTGCGCGTCCAGCTTCAAATCACTCTTTGTTACCGATTGTTACGGCATACGCTGGTAAGTATCTGAAAGGCCTTCACAATTTTGTCGTAATTGTGGCGGGTGCCAAAAAGAAAGGGGCCGGTCCCCGCCGGACCGGCCCCTTGTGCGCTGCGATAAGCGTTTGATTTTGAACGAAGTTCATGTGTCGGGTCGTAGGTCAGGTCGAGCGAAGCGAGCCCTGACAGAACAAGCTTGAGGCCTTTCCTGTCAGGGCTCGCTTACGGCTCGACCTGACCTACGGGTACTGGTCGATACCTCAATTCGCCTGACGACGCAGAAAGGCGGGGATGTCCAGCATCTCTTCGTCGCTCTGCGCGGTCTTGGGGCGGGGGGCCTGCGGGGCAGCCTGTGCCGCCGGCTGCGGGGCCGGGGCGGGGGCGGCCTGACGGGCCTGGGCGTTGAACTGCGGTGCCTGGGCCTGCGGGGCCGGCGCCGGCATGCGCGGGGCGGCCGGTGCCGGCTGCGGGGCGCCGCCGCCAAACAGCTTGGCGAACAGGCCACGCTTTTCCTGCGGGGCGGGCGGCGTGAACCGCTCCGGTGCTGTCGGCTGGCTGCTGCGCGGGGCGCCTTCAGCCGCACGCGGCGGGATGAAGGCGTCGTCGCGGCGGGCCGGGGCAGCCGGACGCATGTCGGACGGGCGCAGCTCATGATGCGGCTGCGGGGCCGTGGCGGCGGCCATGGCGACAGCGGCATGGGCCTCGGCAGCGGCTTCATCAGCCATAGCCGGGGCGGTTTCCTCCATCATGGCCACGGCGGCACCCGGCATCGGGGCCGGCTGCATCGGGGCAAAGGCGGGGGCAGCCGCCGCGACTCCGGGGATGGCGGCGGGCTGCAGGGCCGGGCGGGCCGGGATCGGATTGGCCGGGACCGGCGGGATGCCGGCGATGGCGGCGGCTGGTGCCGCGGCGGGGGCCTGTGCGGGGGCGACACGGCGGCCCGACACGACCTGCAACTGCGGCTGACCGATCGGCGGACGCTGCTGCACAGCATTGTCGATGCCCGTGGCGACGACCGACACGCGCATCTTGCCCGACATATGTTCGTCGAAGGTGGAACCGAAGATGATGTTGGCTTCGGGATCGACCTCGTCACGGATGCGGTTGGCGGCTTCATCCACCTCGAACAGGGTCATGTCATGACCGCCCGTGATGTTGATCAGCACGCCGCGCGCACCCTTCATGCTGATATCGTCCAGCAGCGGGTTGTTGATGGCGGCCTCGGCGGCGTCGATGGCGCGGCGGTCGCCCTCGGCCTCGCCCGTGCCCATCATGGCCTTGCCCATCTCGCTCATGACGGTGCGGATGTCGGCAAAGTCCAGGTTGATCAGGCCCGGCATGACCATCAGATCGGTCACGCCGCGCACGCCGGCATGCAGAACATCGTCGGCCATCTTGAAGGCGTCGGCGAACGTCGTCTTCTCGTTGGCGATACGGAACAGGTTCTGGTTGGGGATGATCAGCAGCGTGTCGACATACTGCGCCAGTTCGCTGATGCCGCTTTCGGCGGTGCGCATGCGGTGCGCGCCTTCGAAATTGAACGGCTTGGTGACCACGCCGACGGTCAGGATGCCCTGTTCACGCGCCGCACGGGCGATGACGGGGGCCGCACCCGTACCGGTACCACCGCCCATGCCGGCGGTGATGAAGCACATGTTGGTGCCCGACAGATGGCCCAGAATTTCTTCCAGCTGTTCTTCCGCCGCCGCACGGCCCACATCGGGGCGCGATCCGGCGCCCAGACCGCGGGTGATGGTGGAGCCCAACTGAACCCGCTTGGAGGCGAGGTTGCCCTGCAGCGCCTGCGCGTCGGTATTGGCCACCACGAACTCGACCCCTTCCAGCGCGGAACGGATCATGTTGTTGACGGCGTTGCCACCGGCACCGCCGACACCGAACACGGTAATGCGGGGCTTGGTCTGCACTTCGACGCTGGGGATACCGAGTTTGATGCTCATCGCTGTGGGCTCCTCTGGCGGGGGAGGGAAATCGGGAAAGGCGGCGGGAACGGGTAGTAGTTCAGGCTTTGGCTGCTGATCGGCGGGCGCGGGGCCTGTGGCATGGTCTTCGGGTCATAGATTCTCCCGCAGCCAGCCATTGACGCGGCCCCAAAGCCCGGTGGACTTTTCCGGCATGGGGGCCAGCGCCGGCATCTCATGGTTCTGCTGCATGGCATAGGCCAGCAGGCCGGCAGCCGACGCGAAGGCCGGGCCGGAAACATTGGTGGCCAGCCCGCCGATGCGTAGCGGACGGCCCAGGCGTACCTGCTTGTCCAGGACATTGGCGGCCAGTTCGCGCACACCCGACAGCTGGCTGGCACCACCGGTCAGGACGACGCGGCGACCGGCGGCCTTGGCAAAGCCCGACTGGTCCAGGCGGCCATGCACCAGTTCGAAAATCTCTTCCATGCGCGGCTGGATGATGCCGACCAGAAGCGATTTCGGCACATGATTGGTCTGGCCGCGCTCCTCCTCGCCCACCTGGGGCACGTCGATCATCTCCCGCTCGTCCGACACGGCGGACACGGCGGAACCGTACAGGGTCTTCAACCGCTCGGCCTGGGCCACGGGCGTGGTCAGGCCACGGGCAATGTCGTTGGTGACATGGCCGCCGCCCAGCGGGATGCTGTCGCACCAGACCATCTTGCCGTCATTGAACACGGCCATGCTGGTGGTGCCGCCGCCCATATCGATGACGGTGACGCCCAGTTCCATCTCGTCTTCCACCAGGCACGACAGGCCGGCGGCATAGGGGCTCATGACGAAGCTTTCGACACCCAGATGGCAGCGCCCGACACAGGTGGACAGGTTGCGCACCGGGCCGCCTGCGGCGGTGACCACATGGGTGCGCACGCCCAGCCGTTCGCCCACCATGCCACGCGGGTCGCGGATGCCCTTGACCCCATCGATGGCATAGCCGACGGGGATGGAATGGATCAGTTCGGCGTCGGGCGACAGGTCCAGCTTGCGCGCCTCGGTCAGGGCGCGGCGCACGTCGCTGTCGCCGATCTCCGCCCCCGTCACCGCCGTTTCGGCAATCAGGGTCTGGCTTTCCGGCTGCCCGCCCGACAGGCTGACCAGAACCTCGCGGATCTGTTCGCCGGCCATGGTCTCGGCGGCATGCACGGTGGTGCCGATGGCGGTTTCAGCGGCTTCCATGTCGACGATGCCGCCTGAGCGCACGCCCCGGCTGATCTGGTGGCCGATGCCGACCACGCGGATGCTGCCGGGGTCATCGACCTTGGCAATGAAGCAGACAATCTTGGACGAGCCGACGTCGAGCGCGGCGATGGTGCCGCCGCGCGGAACCTTGCGGGCCTTGGTACGGGTATTGAGGGCGCCGGGAAATGCCATGATCGCGTGCCCTCAGGTCTTCTGCTTCTTTTCGGGGGGCTTGCGGCGCAGATCGGCCGCAGCGGCGGAGGTCTGGACCGACAGGCGGTCCGGGATGCGCAGGTCGATGGCGACCACATCCTTGTTCAGCACGTCATTCGTCTGCTGGATCATGGCCAGTTGATGCAGGGCTTCCGGCACATCATGTTCGGGCAGGCGGATATCGATGCCGTTCTTCAGGCGCAGGTCCCAGCGGCGCCCGCCGACCAGCACTGCCGCCTCGACCATCTGCGCAATGGCCGGCTGCTTGGCCAGCATATGCAGCAGGGCCGGCCCGCGCTTGGGCGCATCCGGTCCCACCAGCAGCGGCAGGTTCGGCCATTTCGACAGGTCATTCGCCGTCAGCACGATGCCGTCGGCGTCGATCAGGCGCATCTGCCGGTCATGCTGCCACAGGGCCATCGGCTCCCGTTCGGTGATGGTGATGGCGATGGTGTCGGGCAGGCGGCGTTCCACCCGCGCCTGACGGACCCAGGGGATCTGTTCCAGCGACGTGCGCGCATGGTGCGGGTCAAAGGCCAGGATCGGCGTGCCACGTTGCACCGCCAGCGCGTTCAGAAGGTCGGCCTGCGCCGCCTTCTCCCGCCCGACCACCGTCACATCCTGCACCGACAGGCCGGCTTCGACGCTGGCGGTCAGGACCTTGTCGGTGGCGGCATGGGTCAGCATCTCGCCATAACCCGAGCCCCAGACCCAGGCGCCCACAGCCAGCAGCGCCACCAGCGGCGCCGACCGCCGCGCGATCTTCATCGCCGGTTCGGCCCAGCGGGGCAGGGCACGGCGGCGGTTCGCCTCCTGGGCGGCACGCAGCGTCGCGCGCTTTTGCGTTTCGGCAAAGCGCGCGCGGGGATTATCGGTGGTGGGCGGGGCGGTGGGCGTCACGCGTGGCATCTTGCATGCTCCACTATCCAGGCGCACAGATCGGCATAGCTGATGCCCAGCGATGCCGCCTGTTCAGGCAGCAGGGAGGTCGGCGTGAAGCCGGGCTGGGTATTGGTTTCCAGGAAACACAGGCCGCTGACGCCGGCCTTGCTGTCATCCCAGCGGAAATCGGTGCGCGACACGCCCGAACAGCCCAGCACCTGATGCGCCAGCAGCGCCAGACGCTTGGCCTCCTCGGCCACGTCCGCCGGAATTTCGGCCGGGCAGACATGGACCGAACCGCCATCGGCGTATTTCGCCTCATAATCATAAAAGGCGGTGCGGGGAACGATTTCCGTGACGGCCAGGGCGCGGTCGCCCATGACGCCGACGGTCAGTTCGCGGCCCGGAATGAACTTCTCCACCAGCACGCGGCGGCCATAGACCCAGCTATCTTCTTCCAGCACCGTGAAATTGTCGCTCTCGCGAACGATGCGCACGCCGACGCTGGAACCCTCATCCACGGGCTTCACGACATAGGGCGGGGGCAGGACATGGCCGGCCAGGACCTGTTCCTTGGTGGCGATGACGCCATCGGCCACGGGCATGCCCACGGTGGCCAGGATGCGCTTGGTCAGCGCCTTGTCCATGGCGACGGCAGACGCCATCACGCCGGAATGGGTATAGGGCACGCCCAGATATTCCAGAACGCCCTGGATCAGTCCATCCTCGCCGCCCTTGCCATGCAGGGCGTTGAAAATCACGTCGGGATGCGGGGTGAGGGCTGCGATCAGGCCGGCCAGATCGCGCTGCACATCGATGGCCGTAACCTTGTAGCCCTTGCTCTCCAGCGCCTCGGCGATGCGGGACCCGCTGACCAGGGACACTTCCCGCTCCGCAGACCATCCGCCCAACAGGACGGCGACATGCTTCGAACGGTTCTCGGTGCCCATCACAACAGTTCCCCCTTTGGCTGACGCGTGGTGACGCGTCGCCATTCCTGCCGGCCCTTCCGGCAAATTCTGCGCTATCGCAAGATGTTGTGTGAGGCAGCCCCAGCCTTCCCACAAGATTCGGTGTAAGCGACGGATTACGGGGCTGCAAGCGCCAAAATGAAGCGCTTTTAAAAAAGCGACTCGGGGTACTGAGACCTGTTGCAGCGGAGACTCACATTTGTCGGCCAGGGTGGCATTCATGACTCACCCCCGTTCGAACGGGGTAGTCCGATCCGGCGTATTTCCCAGCGCAAATCCACGCCGCTCTTCGCCTTCACACGTGCCCGGACCGCTTCACCCAGCGATTCGATATCATGGGCTGTCGCGTCGCCGAGGTTGAGCAGGAAGTTGCAATGCTTCTCGCTGATCTGTGCGCCGCCGATGGTCAGGCCCCGGCATCCGGCGGCATCGATCAACTGCCAGGCCTTGTGCCCGTCCGGGTTGGCGAAGGTCGATCCGCCGGTGCGGGCGCGCACGGGCTGGCTATCGGCGCGGGCCTGCTGAATGGCGTCGATGCGCGCCTGGATGGCGGCGGGATCGTCAGGCTGGCCCTGGAAGATGGCGCTGGTGAAGATCACATCGTCCGGCACCCCGCAATGGCGGTAGGTCAGGTGCAAGTCCTCACGCGTGTAGCTGTGCTTCACCCCGCGCCGGTCAATGCCCTCCGCCGACAGGATGACATCCACCGTTTCGGCACCATAGGCGCCGCCATTCATGCGCACGGCCCCACCAATGGTGCCGGGAATGCCCGACAGGAACTCCAGCCCCGCCAGACCGGCGGCCTGCGCCGTCAGGGCGACGTTCAGGTCCAGCGCACCGGCACCGGCGATGATCCGGTCCCCCTCCACCGCTACTTCCGCAAACGGGCCGCCTAAGCGAATGACGATACCGGGAACGCCCCCGTCCCGGACCAACAGGTTGCTGGCCACGCCGATGACCGTCACGGGCACATCGGCGGGGCAATGGGCCAGGAAGTAGGACAGATCATCCGCGTCCGCCGGGCGGAACAGGGCCTCTGCCTTGCCGCCCACCCGGAACCAGGTGCTGGGGCCCATCGGCGCATCCGGGGTCAGCCGTCCCCTGATATCGGGGGCGGCCTCTTTCAACCGGCCGGTCAGCGCCTGTCCATCCAGCACCTGCACCATGTCAGTCGCCCCCCTTATTGAGGGTGGCCAGCTTGTCCAATTCGCCCGGCAGGGCATTGGCCCATTGCGTAATGGTGCCGGCGCCCAGGCAGACGACCATGTCGCCGGGTTTCGCCATCTCGGCGATCAGGCTGGGCAATGCTGCCGGGCTGGACAGGGCGGTGACATTGCGGTGGCCGCGCACGCGCAGGCCTTCGACCAGATCATCCTTGGCCGCACCCTCAATGGGCTGCTCACCCGCCGCATAGACATCGGCCACGACAACCGCGTCGGCATCGTTGAAGCAGGTGCAGAATTCCGCGAACAGGCTCTGCAGGCGGGTGTAGCGGTGGGGCTGTACGACGGCAATGGTCCGGCCCGTGCCGGCCATGCGGGCCGCCTTCAACACGGCGGCGATCTCCACGGGATGGTGGCCGTAATCATCGATGACGACGACGCCGTTGCTCTCCCCGGTCTTCGTGAAGCGGCGCTTCACGCCCATGAACTTGGCATAGGAGGCGCGGATGCTGTCGTCGCTGATGCCCAGGCTGATGGCAACCGCAATGGCGGCCAGGGAGTTCTGGACATTGTGCAGGCCGTACATCGGCAGATGCACGCCCGTGATGGTGCGTGCCTCCGACGCGGCCCGGTCGGTCAGTTCCACGTCGTAATAGCAGCCGGACGTGTTGGTCACGATATTGACGGCGCGCACATCGGCCTGCGGGCTGAACCCATAGGTCACAACGCGGCGATCCACCCGGCCCAGCATGGCCTGAACCTCGGGATGGTCGATACACAGCGCGGCAAAGCCATAGAAGGGGATGTTTTCGACAAACCGGTCGAAGGCCTTCCGCTCCTCCTCGAACGTCCCGTAATGGTCCAGATGTTCGGGGTCCATATTGGTGACGATACCGATGGTGGAGGGCAGCTTGGTGAAGGTGCCATCGCTTTCGTCGGCCTCCACCACCATCCACTCGCCGCTGCCCAGCTTGGCATTGGTGCCCAGCGAGTTGATGATGCCGCCATTGATGATGGTCGGGTCCATGGCCCCGCCTTCCAGCAAGGCTGCGACCATGCTGGTGGTGGTAGTCTTGCCATGGGTGCCGGCCACCGCGATCGACCATTTCAGGCGCATCAGTTCGGCCAGCATTTCGGCGCGGCGCACCACGGGGATCATGCCGGCGCGGGCCGCCACAACCTCCGGATTGTCCTTCTTTACGGCGGAAGAGATGACCAGAACGGCGGCATCGCCCAGGTTTTCGCCCCGGTGGCCGATCTCCACCTTGATGCCCAGCTTGCGCAGCCGCTGGACATTGTAATTGTCGGCCATGTCGCTGCCCTGCACGGCATAGCCCAGATTATGCAGCACCTCGGCGATGCCGGACATGCCGATACCGCCGATGCCGACGAAATGCAGGGTTCCGATATTCAGCGGCAAAGCCCGCATGGGTCAAACTCCAAGGCGACGGGTGATGGTGGAATAATCATGGTGCAGGCGCGGGGCGATTTTTTGTTCCATTTGTGAAACAAACCCTGCTTTCAAAGGGCTCTGCGGCTGCGGCAGGGTGAAGCGCCGGCGCGTCAGCCCGTTCAGCAGCAGCGGAAAGGCGCGCTCCAACTCGGCCAGCGTGGGTTCGGCGGTGGTATCCATCATGCTCATGCGGCATTCCCCTTCACCACGCGTTCAACAGCATCGGCCAGACGGTCGGCGGCATCCGGGATGGCCCAGCCGGCGGCGGCCTTTGCCGCACTGGCCAGACGGCCCGGATCGGCCAGGAAAGACGCCAGTTGTTCTGATACCGAAACAGGTGTGAATTCCTGCTGCGGCAGCAGCCAGGCACCACCGGCCCCGACCAGTGACTGGGCGTTGGCGGTCTGGTGATCATCCATGGCGTACTGGTACGGAACCAGCAGGGAAGGGCGGCCAACCACCGACAATTCCGCGACCGTTCCGGCACCGGAACGGGCGATCATCATGTGGCATCCCGCCAGCTTGGCCGGCATGTCCTTGAAGAAGGTGGCCAGTTCCACTTCCACGCCCATCTGGGCATAGGCGCTGCGGGCCGCCTCGATATTCTCCGCCCGTGCCTGCTGCACGATCTTCAGGCGGTAGCGCACATCCTCGGGCAGCATTTCCACGGCACGCGGCAGCACCTCGCCAAAGATCGCGGCCCCCTGGCTGCCGCCCGTAACCAGCAGGTTCAGCGAACCACCGGCATAGGGCGCGGGATAGGGCGCGTCGCGTAGCGCCAGGATGTCGGGGCGGACGGGGTTGCCCGTGCGGATGATGCGCGTGCCATCCACCGCCGGCAGGCCCGCGACGCTGGGGAAGCTGGTGCAGATCATCCGCGCCTTGGCGGCCAGCAGCCGGTTGGCGCGGCCCAGCACGGCATTCTGTTCATGCAGCAGGGTGGGGATGCCCGCGCTTTGCGCCGCAAACACGGTCGGCAGGGAGGGATAGCCGCCGAAACCGACCACCAGGGCCGGCTGCAACTGCCGCAGCAGGGAACGCGCCTGGGCCGTGCCCACCACCAGTTCCACCACCATGCGCAGCTTGGCCCAAATGCCGGGGGCGGATGTGGCGGCGCGGATACGTTCGACGCGCACGTCGGGCAGGCTGTCGCCAAAGGCTTTGCCACGCTTGTCGGTCACCAGAATGACCGAATGCCCGCGCGCGATGAGCGTGCGGGCAAGCGCCTCTGCCGGGAACATGTGACCACCGGTTCCCCCGGCGGCCAGGATGATGGGGCGCTGGGCGGTCATAGCGCCTCTCCCGGTCCAAACCGCTTGCGGGTCAGGGCCAGCACCATGCCCATGCCGATCCCCAATGCGATCAGCGACGACCCGCCATAGGAAATGAAGGGCAGGGTCATGCCCTTGGTCGGCATCAGATGCAGGGCCGAACCCATATTGATCAGGGCCTGCAGGCCGAACTGCATGGTCAGGCCGCTGGCCGCCAGCATCACGAACAGGCTCTGGTCATTGGATGCGCGGGCAAAGCTGCGCAGCACGACGAAGCCGAACAGGCAGATGATGATCATGCAGGTGATCATCCCCATCTCCTCGCCCGCGACGGAGAAGATGAAGTCGGCATGGCTGTCGGGGATGGACATCTTGACCGTGCCCTGGCCGGGCCCGGTGCCCCAGATACCGCCCTTCTCGAACGCTTCCAGGGAGCGGGCGACCTGATAATTGTCGCCGGCGGCGGGGTCCAGGAACCGGTCGATACGGCTCTGCACATGCGGGAACAGAAAGTACGCGCTGACCAGACCGCCCACGCCCATGACCACGCAGGAGGCCACGAAGACGATGGGCAGGCCCGCCAGGAAGAACTGACCGAAGAAGATGCAGGTGATGACGAAGGTCTGGCCCAGGTCGGGCTGGCTCATCAGCAGGACCACGATCAGGCCGTAAAGCCCCACCACCACGGGGATGCCGGGCACATTCTCCTGCGTGCGGTGCAGGGCGAACAGCCAGGCGGCGACAACCGCGAAGGCCGGCTTCAGGAATTCCGACGGCTGCACCGACAGGCCCGGCAGTTGCAGCCAGCGCGTGGCGCCCTTGATCTCCATCCCGATGAACAGGGTCAGGAACACGCCGAACGCGGCGGCCAGGAACATCACCACCGCCAGCCGCCGCACGCCCCGCGGCGACAGCAGCGACACGCCGAACATCAGGCCCAGCGACGGGATCAGCACCAGCAGATGCTTTTCGATGAAGTGGAAGCTGTCGGTGCCGATGCGCGTCGCCACGGCGGGGCTGGCCGCCTGGACCAGGACCACGCCGATGGTGGCGATCAGGATCACCGCCGCCATGGTCCAGCGGTCAACGGTCCACCACCAGCGGCCCAGGATCGAATGATCGGTACGGGAGAATGAAACCATGATCAGACGATCCCCCCATTGGACAAGGCCCGGACGTGGCCTGCAAAATCATCGCCGCGTACTTCAAAATTCGGATACTGGTCGAAACTGGCGCAGGCCGGGGACAGCAGGACCACCGGTGCCTCCCGCCCTTCTTCCTTGGCCTTGGCAAAGGCGGCAGCAACGGCGACATCCATGGTGCCGCAGCGCGTATGCGCCACGCCGCGCGCCGACAGCCATTGCGCAAACGCCTCTGTCGCATCGCCGATCAGGAAGGCGTGCGCCACGGCGGGCATGTAGCTGTCCAGCCCGTCCAGGCCCGTATCCTTGGCCTTGCCGCCCAGGATCCAGTAGATGGGCTGGTAACAGGCCAGCGCCTTGGCCGCCGCATCGGCATTGGTGGCCTTGCTGTCATTGATGAAGCGGACACCGTCGATGCTGCCCACCAGGCTCTGGCGGTGGGCCAGACCGGGGAAGGTGCGCAACCCGTCCAGGATGTCGGCATGGTTGATACCGACGGCGCGGGCCAGGGCATAGGCGGCGGCGGCATTCTGCCAATTATGTGTGCCGGGAAGGGCGGGCAAGGTCCGCAGGTCGGTGACCGGATGATGGTGACCACCCCGGTCATCCACCAGAACCCCGTTTTCCACCCCGATGCCGCCGCTGACGGGACCTTCGGCGCTGATGCGGATCACCTTGCCGGGGAATTCCGCGTCCAGTTCCAGCGCCATCCGGGCGCAATGCGGATCGTCAATGCCGATCACGGCCACTTGTGCGCCCGTCGCCATCCCCTTTTGGAAGATCAGCTTCTTGGCCGCAATATAGCCATCCATCCCGCCATGCCGGTCCAGATGGTCAGGCGTGATGTTCAGCAGGACAGCCGCGTCAAAGCCCAGCGACGGCGTGATTTCCAACTGATAGCTGGACATTTCCAGGACATAGACCCCGTCGGCACCCAGCGCGTCGAACGACAGGGCCGGAATGCCCAGATTGCCGCCCACCTGCGTCGGCCTGCCCGTGCCGGCGATGATATGGGCGACCAGCGACGTGGTGGTGGATTTTCCGTTGGTGCCGGTAATGCCGACATAGGTGGCCTTGGGGCACGCCTGACGCAGCACCTCGATATCGCTGATGATCGGCACGCCGGCTGCCTTGGCCTTGGCGGCGATAGGGTTGGGCGCGGGGTAGGTGTGCGGAATGCCGGGCGACAGGACCAGGGCGTCGATGCCCTTGAAATCCACCTCGTGCAGGTTGGTCAGGTCGATCCCGGCCTCTGCCGCCGCCTTCTGCCCGCCGGCCCCATCGTCCCAGGCCAGAAGCGTGGCCCCGGCCGCCTTCAGGGCGCGCGCCGCCGTCAGGCCTGACCGGGCCAGACCCATCACCGCGATCCTGCGACCTTTCAGATGGCCAAGATCAATCATTCCAGCCCTCAACGCAGCTTCAAGGTGGACAGGCCGACCAGCGCCAGGATGACGGCGATGATCCAGAACCGGATAACGACGGTCGGTTCCGACCAGCCCTTCTTTTCAAAATGATGGTGGATGGGGGCCATGCGGAATACCCGTTTGCCCGTCAGCTTGAACGACGCCACTTGGATCATCACCGACAGCGCCTCCAGCACGAACAGCCCGCCGACAATGGCCAGCACCAGTTCATGCTTGGTGATGACGGAAATGGCACCCAGCGCCCCCCCCACCGACAGCGACCCCGTATCGCCCATGAACACCATGGCCGGCGGCGCGTTGAACCACAGGAAACCCAGGCCCGCGCCCACCAGCGCCCCGCAGAACACGGCCAGCTCGCCCGTGCCCGGCACATGGTGGATGCCCAGATAGTTGGAGAAGATGGCATTGCCCGACAGATACGCGATCAGGCCGAAGCAGGAGGCGGCGATCATGATGGGCACGGTCGCCAGCCCGTCCAGCCCGTCCGTCAGGTTGACAGCATGGGAGGAGCCGATGATGACGATGATGGCGAACGGCACATAGAACCAGCCCAGATTGATCAGCAGATCCTTGAAGAAGGGCAGAGCCAAACCTGTGCCCATCTCCCACGGGGTGACCATCAGGTACCAGCCCGTGGCGACGGCGGCGACCACCAGGGTGGCGACCAGCTTCACCTTCGACGACAGGCCCTTGGTATTGCGCTTGGTCAGCTTGAGGTAGTCATCGCCAAACCCGACCAGACCGAAACCGACCGTCACCAGCAGCACGATCCAGGTATAGGTATTGGTCAGGTCCACCCACAACAGGGTGGAGACGATGACGGCGATCATGATCATCAGGCCGCCCATGGTGGGCGTGCCCTTCTTCTTCAGATGCGTTTCCGGCCCGTCGGTGCGGATCGGTTGACCTTCGCCCTGCTTGGATTTCAGCCAGCGGATGACGCGCGGCCCGATGACGAAGCTGATGATCAGCGCCGTCATGACGGCCCCGCCCGTCCGGAACGTGATGTACCGGAACAGGTTGAAGATCTGGAATTCGTCCGCCAGGGGATAGAGCAGGTTATACAGCATCGTTGTCTCTCGGTTTCCCCGCCTTGTTGCCGGCGGTCGTCCCTTGCGGGTTATTATCCTGTTGCGCGCGGTCCAGCGCCTTCAACGCCTCCACCACCAGCGCCATACGGCTGCCGGCGGACCCCTTCACCATCACGGCGTCGCCCGCCTTCATGGCGGCGGTGACGATGGGGGCCAGGGTGGCGCTGTCGGGTGTGTGTGCGCCGCGCTTGTCGGCGGGCAATGCGTCAAACAGATGGCGCATATTGGGACCGCAGCAGAAAACCAGATCGGTGCCGGCCTTCACGAACGGGTCGGCCAGACCGGCATGCAGGACGGGCGCATGGTCGCCCAGTTCGCGCATGTCACCCAGAATGGCGATGCGCCGCCCGCCCGCCCCGATCTCCGCCTGACCCAGCACACCGGCGGCGGCGGCCACGGACACGGGCGAGGCGTTGTAGCTTTCATCGATCAGGGTGAGGGAACCGCTTTCCAGCTCGATCGCCCGGCGCTGCCCGCGCCCCTTGATGGGGGCCAGCCCGGCCAGCGATTGCGCCGCCTCTGCCACATTGCCGCCCGCCGCCTTCACGGCCAGCAGGACCGCCAGCGAATTGACCGCATGGTGCTTGCCCGGCAGGGGGATGGTGTAGGTGACGTCAATGCCATCGATGCGGGCCGTGACGACGCCATGGTCGGCATGCGCCTCATACTTCAACAGCCGTCCGTCGGCTCCCCCATGCGTTCCGAACGACTGGATGCGCGTCAGCCCTTGCGTGCGGGCGGCGGCCAGAAGCCGGGCATAATGGGCATTGTCGCGCGGCAGGATGGCCGTGCCGGATGCGTCCATGCCTTCGAAAATCTCGGCCTTGGCGTCGGCGATATGCTCGACACTGGCGAAGAACTCGATATGCACCGCCTCCACCGTCGTGATGATGGCGATGTCGGGCCGCACCATGCGCGACAGGGGGCCAATCTCACCGGCATGGTTCATGCCCAGCTCGAACACCCCAAACCGGCTGTCGGCGGGAAAGCGCGACAGGGACAGCGGCACGCCCCAGTGATTGTTCAAGCTGCCGACCGTGGCGAAGGTCTTGCCCTGGCTGTCCAACGCGACCTTCAACGCCTCCTTGGTGCCCGTCTTGCCGACCGACCCGGTGACGGCGATGATCTTGCCGCCCGCCCGCACCCGGCCCATGCGGCCCAGGTCCTGCAGGGCCAGCATCGTGTCATCCACCTTGATCAGGCGGGCATCGCCTTCCAGACCGGCGGGGATATCGGCCACGATGGCCCCGGCGGCCCCCTGGTTCAGGGCCTGGGCGACAAAGGCATGGCCGTCGAAATTCGGGCCCTTCAGCGGGATGAACAGGTCGCCCCTGGCGATGGTGCGGCTGTCGATGGACACGCCTGTGACGGTCCAGGCAGCATCGCCCAGCGCCTTGCCGTTGCAGGCCGCTGCCACTTCATTGCCCGTCCACAGGATGTCCGACATCGCTCCACCTCGTAGGTCGGGGTGAGCCAATGGCGAACCCCGACATTCCCTCTCACCGTCGCTGTCGGGGTTCGCCTTCGGCTCACCCGCGACCTACACTCACAGACCCGCCACCACCTGCCGGGCCACGCTTGCATCGTCGAAGGGACGGACCTCGGTCCCCACGATCTGCCCCTGTTCATGCCCCTTGCCCGCGATGATCAGCACATCGCCGGGCCCCAGTTCGCCGATGGCCACCGCAATGGCCTTGGCCCGGTCATCCACTTCCAGGGCGCCGGGGCATGCCGCCATGATCGCCGCGCGGATGGTTGCCGGCACCTCGCTGCGCGGGTTGTCATCGGTGACGATGCAGCGGTCGGCCAGACGGGCCGCGATGGCGCCCATCATGGGCCGCTTGCCCTTGTCGCGGTCGCCGCCACAGCCGAACACGACCGACAGCTTGGCCATCGTATGGGGCCGGGCCGCGTGCAGCACCGTCTCCAACCCGTCCGGCGTATGGGCGTAATCCACATAGACCGCCGCGCCATTCTTGAGGGTTGCAACCATCTCAAGCCGGCCGCGCACGCCCGTCAGCATGGCAAGCTGGTCGGCTGCCTTTTCCGCATCCTCGCCGCTGCCAATGGCAAGGCCGAGGGCGCACAGCGCGTTCCAGACCTGGAACCGCCCGACCAGCGGCATCTCCACCGTCCGGCGACGCCCGAACAGCTCCAGCTCCAGCCGCTGACCATGGGGCAGGGGCGTCACCTCGATGACGCGCAGTTCCTTACCAGCCTCGCCAAAGCCGATGACATTCTGCTTGCGGGCATGGGCGGTAGCCGCGATCTGGTCGAATTCCGGGATGTCGGCATTGATGATGGCCGCCGCCCCCTTGGGCATCACGCGGTCGAACAGCATCAGCTTGGCCTTGAGATAGGCCTCCATGGTGCCGTGATAATCCAGATGGTCACGCGTCAGGTTGGTGAAACCGGATGCTGTCACCAGCACCCCGTCCAGGCGGAACTGATCCAGCCCGTGGCTGGACGCTTCCAGCGCCAGATGCGTGACACCGGCGCGGGCGACATCGGCCAGCGTGGCATGCAGGGCTACCGGGTCGGGCGTGGTCAGGCTGTCGCTTGCCGGAAAGCCGGGTGCGACCAGACCCAGCGTACCCATGGCCCCGGCCTTGTGGCCCAGACCGGCCCAGATTTGCCGCGTGAACTGTGCCGTGCTGGTCTTGCCATTGGTGCCCGTGACGGCGGCGATCTTCTGCGGCTGCTCCCCGGAAAATGACGCGGCCAGCAGCGCCAGACGGCGGCGGGGATTGGCATCCTCAATCAGGGTCACATGCTCGGCACCCTCGGGCAGAGTGGTGCCCTTCGGCGCCAGAATGGCGACCGCGCCGGATGCAATGGCCTGGGGAATGAAATCACGCCCATCACGCAGCGTGCCCGGCAACGCGGCGAACAGCGTTCCGGGCACGACCTTGCGGCTATCCGCCGTCAGGTTGGTGATGGGTGGGTCGCGTTCCAGTGCCAGCGCTGATACCGCCAGTTCGGTCCGTGATGCCATGATCTCCGACAGCCTTTTCATCAATCCTCTTCACCCCCGGCCTGCAACGATGCCGGTACCGCTGCCACCTGCGCACCCTGCGGGGCCATCGGCCCCGGATGCACCGACATGGCCTGGATGATCTCGGGCGCGTTATTGTCCTGCGGCTTCACACCCAACAGCGGCCCGATCTGGGCGATGATGGCGCCCGCCGTCGGCGCGCCGACCCAGCCGCCGGTGGCAAAACCAAACGTCTTCTTGTTGCCCTTGGGTTCATCCACCAGGACATAGACGACATAGCGCGGGTCATTGGCCGGGAAGATGCCGGCAAAGCTGGAGATACGGGCGTTGGTGACGTAGCCGCGGCCCTTCACCTTGTCCGACGTACCGGTCTTGCCGCCGACCAGATAGCCGGGGACATCAGCCTTGCTGGCCGTACCTTCCGTCACCACCAGCCGCATCAGCTTGCGCATGGTGATGGAGGTCTGCTCGCTGATGATACGGGTGCCCGGAACCTCGTTCGGGTTTTCGCGTTTCAGCAGGGTGGCCGGGTGCATGATGCCGCCATTGACGACACCGCCAACGGCCTGCACCAGATGCGCCGGGCTGACCGACATGCCGTGACCAAAGGAAATGGTCATCATGTTCACTTCACGCCACGGGTTCGGGATCATGGGCCAGCCACGTTCCGGCACCTCCAGGCTGGCCTGACGCAGCAGGCCCAGGCGGCCCATGAATTCCTTCTGCGCGTTCGGCCCCACCTGTTCGGCCATCTTGATGGAACCGATATTGGAGCTTTCCTTGAAGATATCGGCCACATCCATCCAGTGATTGACCGGGTGGTAATCCTTGATCAGGAACCGCCCGATCTTGATGGGGCGGGTGGTGTCGAAACTGTCCTGCAAACGCACCTTGCCGGATTCCAACGCCATGGCGGTGTTGAAGATCTTGAAGGTGGAGCCCATTTCGTACACGCCCAGCGTGTTGCGGTTGAAACGTGGGTCGGTGTCCTGCTCCGGGGCGGGCGGCGGCGGGGCGTGCGGGTCGAAATCGGGCACGGAAACCATGCCCAGGATTTCGCCGGTCTTCACATCCATGACCATGCCGGCGGCACCGATGGCGTTGAACTCGTCCACGGCGTTGACCAGTTCCTTGCGCAGCACATGCTGCAACCGGACATCGACCGACAGGCGCAGCGGCTCGTCGCTTTCCTTCAGGCGGGTGTCGAACGCCTGCTCGATCCCCATCAGGCCGTTATTGTCCACGCCGCTGAAACCCACGACATGGGCGGCCAGATTGCCCTGCGGATAGACGCGGCGCTCCTCGCGCTGGAAATTCAGGCCGGGGATGCCCAGGCGGAACACTTCCTGCTGCTGGCGGGGCGACAGGTTGCGCTTGATCCAGACAAAGCGCTTGTCCGACTTCAGATCGGCCAGCAGCGTCACCGGGTCCAGTTCGGGCAGAACGGTCGACAGCTGCTGCACCGCTTCGCGCGCATCCAGGATCAGCTTGGGATCGGCGAACAGCGAGGCCGTGTGCAGCGACGTGGCCAGCAGCACACCGTTGCGGTCCACAATGTCGGCGCGGCTGTTGGTCATGGTGCGCGTGGCGGCGCGGGCCACCGACGGCTCCTTGGCCCCGCCAAAGCTGACCGTGGCATCCACCAGCTTGGCCCCCACCGCACCGAAGCCGACGGTGAAGGCCGCCATCAGCACGACCAGACGCGACTTGCCCATGGCCAGCGCGGTGGATGCGCGGCCATTGACGCGGATGCGCGGTTCCGCCCGCCCGCCCTGGCCATACCGGTCACCACCGGCCAGATCGAAACCCGTCAGGCTGTAATTGATGTCGGTCATCGCGTGGCTCCATACTTCGCCAGGATCACCGGGCCTTCAGGCTGGCGTCGCGACGGGGCGGGAGGGACGGGCTTGGGCATCGGCGCGCGCTCGATCACGTCCGGCGCGCGGCTGCCCGGCTTGCGGCCGGGAATGGGGGTATAGGGGGCCGGCTGGTTCGGGTCCTTCTGCGGCAGGTCGGACAGGCGCGCGATCTGCGCGGCACCGGTCGGCTGCAACAGCAGATGTTCCGCCGACAGCTTTTCCAGGCGCGTCGGATCGTTCAGATAGGCCCATTCGGCCTTCAGGACCTGGATGGCCTCCTGCTCCGTCACGATGGCGCGGTTCAGGCGGTTCAGCTCACGCTCCTGCTCCTGCGCCTTATAGCTGGTCTGGTACAGGATGCCGCTGGCGGCACAGGAAACGGCGATCCAGACGATGGTGGACTTCCCGATCATGCGGCTTCTCCCTGTGCCCAGGCCGGTGCCTCGGTACGGATGGCGGTACGCAGCCGGGCGGACCGGGCGCGTGGATTGCGGGCCTGCTCTTCCGCACCCGGACCCGTGCCGGATTTGGAGAGCAGGCGGAATGTGGGGGCGGGGCCGGATGCTGCCGGACCCGGCATATGGCGCGACGGGCCCGGCAGATTGCCCGACCGTTCGCGCATGAATTCCTTGACCAGCCGGTCTTCCAGCGAATGGAAGGTGACAACGCACAGCCGCCCGCCGGGCGACAGCAGCCGTTCGGCAGCGGCCAGCGCGCGCTCCAGCTCACCCAGCTCGTCATTCACATGAATGCGCAGGCCCTGGAAGCTGCGGGTGGCGGGGTCGATCCCGTCCTTGGATTTCGGCACGCAGGAGCGGATGACATCGGCCAGATCGCCCGTCCGCTCAAACTTCTTCTCCGCCCGGCGCATGACGATGGCGCGCGCCACACGGCGCGACAGCCGCTCCTCGCCATAGCGATAGAAGATGTTCGCCAGATCTTCTTCCTCGGCACTGTTCACCACATCGGCGGCGGTCGGGCCGGTATCGCCCATGCGCATGTCCAAGGGTCCGTCGAAACGGAAGCTGAACCCGCGTTCTGGCGTGTCGATCTGCGGCGACGACACGCCGATATCCAGAACGATGGCATCGACCGTGGACACCCCGGCGGCGGACAGCAGCGCCTCCATATCCCCAAAACAGCCATTCAGCAGCGACAGGCGCGGGGCATAGGCCTCGATGATGGGCCGGGCGCGCTCATGCGCGGCGGGGTCGCGGTCGATGGCGAACAGGCGGATGGCCGCACTGTCCAGCAGGGCGCGGCTGTACCCGCCGGCGCCAAAGGTGCCGTCCACCACCGTCTGCCCATCGGCAACGGCCATGTCGTGCAGCACTTCGGCCAGCAGGACGGGGATATGCACCGGTTGCGCGCCCATCATTCCCCCTTCACCAGGCCCGTGGCCTTGGCCAGAATGGTGGATAGCGAGATATTGTTGGTCCGGGCCTGATCGCGCACGGCCTGTTCGTGGGCCGCAAACGCCACCGGGTCCCACAGCTGGAACGTCTTGCGGCGACCGATGAAGGTCACATTCTCGGTGATCCCGGCAAAGCGCAGCAGATTGTCGGGCAGGATCACGCGGCCTTCGGGGTCCAGCGTCAGTTGCACCGACTGGCCGAACACGGTGGTGTCGATCAGCTCGCGGACGTCATCCGGCATGTTCGGATTGTCCAGGGCTTCGGACAGCTGTTCCAGGTAGGACAGCGGGCAGGCATCCAGCGCCTGCGCCTGGAGAGAGGGGAAAATCACCATCTCGGTCTGGGTGCCCGTCTGTCCCGTCGACAAGGTCGAGCGGAAGGGAGCGGGGATGGATACCCGGCCCTTCTTATCAACCTTGTTGACATATGTGGACAGGAACAAGCCCATCACGCCCCACCTTGCTGGCGCCACCCCGGCGCCCATGACCCCAACGACCCCTCCATTGCCTTTTCTCCGCCCCTTCCGATGCCACCTGTTTTGGAGCATCGTATGGGCGTGATTGGGCGGATGGTCCCTGTCATTGGGTCTTTATGGGATACCATGGGAATTTATGGGAGAAAAGGGGAGATAGTAATGTCTCGCCCTGATTCGGCGTTTTTCCACAGTGGGAGTCTTGATCTGTGGATAAGTCGGGTCCGAAGATGAAAAACAAGTCCATCCACCAAGATATGCTTGGTTTTTCTTGTTCCGATTTGATTCGCGCTGGGCGGCGGACTGAAAGGCATAGGCAATCTATGCCTGCCTTTTCTTGAAAATAACCCGAATGGACAGGGTGTTTTTCTGTTAACTAGAAATTCGAAATATCATGGGAATCTGGGCGATATCTCGAAAACCGTGATATTTAAATTTCAAACCCGCTTTCCGACCCGTTCCATTGCCTAGATATTGTGGGGCTGGGGCCGGTTTTGGCCCTAAATCTGGGCGGTTTTAGGGCTGGGGGGGAGGTGTGGCAGCGGGTTGCCGCTGTGATGGCGCGCACACCTGTAAACCACTCGTAAATAAATCATGCCGCGATGCAAGGTAAAGGGCCAGACGGTCTGTAAGCCGGGTTCTGTCCACCGGACCATATCCCACGAGTGGATGGTATCCGGGGGATGGTCATTCCTCTGGGATGCCCATTGCTGGACACCTCGCGCAACCCACCCGGACGACAGCGCGGAAGTGCGCCTGGGCGTTGCCGCCCGTGCCGTCCCTATTCGGTTTTGCTCCCGGTGGGGTTTACCATGCCAACCCTGTCGCCAGGGTCGCGGTGTGCTCTTACCACACCCTTTCACCCTTACCGAAATCCAGCAATCCCAAGGGGTTACTGGCGTCGGCGGTCTGCTCTCTGTGGCACTTTCCCTGGGGTCACCCCCGCCGGGCGTTACCCGGCACCGTACTTCCGTGGAGCCCGGACTTTCCTCCCCCATGCGGGTTTCCCCATTGCATGAGAGCGACCATCCGACCGTCTGGCCGGCGGGTTGTAGGCGTTCAGGGCTGGGAAAGCAACCGCGATCAGATGCCCGAGTCTCTGACCAGGGCGCGCAACGCCGCGACCGTCTCGCGATCCATGCCTTTGCCTATACTGGCCGGCACCCAGTGCCGCTGGAATGCCGACAGGGCCGCTTCGGCGCTGTCGTCCCATGTTTTCCCATGGGCGCGGTGCTCGTCCCATGAAATCCCATCCGGGGCGACCTGATAGCCGAACCGTTGCAGCAGCCGGGCAATCTCGTCCTTTTCCCATGCCATCCCATCGGCGGGCCGCGGGTCGGGCCACAATCCCACCCCCGCCATGGCCAGGCCCAGCCAGTCGAACAATTCGCCCGGATCTTGCTTTCGCAAGGGCGCAATATCGGAATGGCCCAGCACGCGATGGGCCGGGATGGGATAAAGCGACAGAAGGTGGGTGGAAAGATCGGCGAGCGCGCGCATCTGCGCCGCCGGGAAGGGCCGATACCCCCATTCATGGCCGGGATTGACCAGCTCGATCCCGATGGACCGGCTGTTGATATCATCCTGCCCGGCCCAGCGGGAGGCGCCGGCATGCCAGGCGCGGCGGTCATCGGGCACCAGCTGGAAGATGCGGCCATCCTCCTCGATCATGTAATGCGCGCTGACCTCCGCCGCCGGATCGCACATGCGGGCCAGGGCCGACGGCCCGTCCTGCATGCCCGTATAATGGATCACCAGCATATCCGGCGGCCCGTCGGTCCGGCGCGGGCCATGGTTGGGGCTGTGATGGGGGATGAGGTTCGGTATCGACATGCCCTTACCCTACCTCACACCGTGTTGCGCGCCACCACGATCTTGGGCCGGCGGATCAGGATGATGCCCACACCGGCAATCACCAGCACGCCGCCGACGATCAGCGCCCAGCTCATCGCCTCGCCCAGCCAGAGCACGCCCGACGCCACGCCGAACACCGGCACCAGCATCAAGAAGGGCACCGTCTGGTTCACATCATATTTGCGCACCATCGGCTGCCAGATGGCATAGGCGATGATGGTGGAGGCGATGACCATATAGGCGATACCGGTCCAGGCACCCCAACTGGCATTCAGCACCTGCTCCACCTGTCCGCTTTCAAGCACGAAGGAATAGAGCAGCAGCTGCGGCACCGCGAACAGGGCCATATAGGCGTTCAGCTGATAGGGATCGACCGTCCCCATCCATTTCACCTGGATGTTGGAGAAGCTGAACGCCGCCGCCGCCAGCACGATCAGCAGAAGATGGAACGGATCGCTTTGCCCGCCGCCACCGCGCAGCGCGATGACGGCCACGCCGACAAAGGCGATGCCCATGCCGATCCCCCGGCGCCAACCCAGCGTGTCCTTGAAGAAGTAGGCGGCCAACAGGCTGGCGAACGGCACCTGCAATTGGATCACGATGCTGGCCGTCGATGCCTCCGCCCCCACCATGCCATGCAGCATCAGGGGGAAGTGAACACCGCCCAGAACGAAGGCATAGGCCAGGACCTGACGCAGCTGGTTGCGCGGGAATTTCACGAAGGGCAGCAGGATAGCCGCCACGATGGCGAACCGGATCGCCATCATCAGCATCGGGGAAAATTCGCGCAGCGCATAGCGTGAGACCGCGAAATTGGTCCCCCACAGCGCCATCACGAACAGGGCGCCCAGCATATGAACCGGTCTCATCCGCCGCTTCCTCAACAGGTTGGCCGTCAAAACTATCGTTTCACTGGCAACCATGGCGAACGCGCAGCCTGCCACCCTGCAATGCGCGCCTGGGATATGCCCTCGGGGCGGCACTTGTCACACCCCTCACCCGAAAGAGCCATTGTGCCTTTCCCTCACCTCCCCTTCCAATAACGGCAGGTAAGGAGAGATGCGATGGCCGAGTTCGACGCCTACGAACTGTACATGCTGACCCTGATCAACCGGGCGCGGGCTGATCCCGTGGCGGCGGCCGCCGCCTTCGGCATCGACCTGAACCAGGGGCTGAACTCCGGCACCATCTCCGCCGCCGCCAAACAACCGTTGGCCCCCAACAATCTGCTGGCGGCGGCGGCAGAAGCGCATAGCGACTGGATGCTGGCGACCGACACTTTCAGCCATACCGGCATCAACGGCTCCAGCCCCGGCGACCGGATGGCCGCCGCCGGCTACCGCTTCACCGGTGCCTATACCTGGGGGGAGAATATTTCGTGGAGCGGGACGACGGGCCAGATCCGCTCCAGCCAGCTTGCCTCCTATATCGAACAGCAGCATCGCGGCCTGTTCCTCAGCCCCGGCCACCGCGTCAATATCCTGGGCGACAATTACCGCGAGATCGGGATCAGCCAGCAATTGGGGGAAATGACCGGCTACAACGCCTCCATGATCACCCAGAATTTCGCGGCCACGGGACAGGCCCGGTACGCCACCGGCGTGGTCTTCAACGATCTGAACGGCGATGGCTATTACAATCCCGGCGAAGGGGTGGGGGCCGTGTCGATCGCCGTGAATGGCAATGTCGTGGGGCAGACCAGTGCCGCCGGCGGCTATGCCATCGCCATGACCAACGGCACCTGGACCCTGGGGTTCAGCGGCGGCGGCCTGACCGGCAGCTATTATCAGACCGTCACCATGAGCGGCCTGAATGTCGGGGTGGATGCCAAGGCCGCCCTGTTCGCACCCGTCACCTTCCAGGCCTGGAACAGCGCCACCAACAGCTTCGTCGCCACCACGCCCACGGCCTATTCCGGTCCCGTGACGCATCTGGACTGGCAGATGCTGGGCACCACAGGGGCCGATAATGTGGCCGGCAGCGATCAGGATGATTTCATCAATCTGGGCGGCGGCAATGATGCCGCCAATGGCGGGGCCGGCAATGACGTGCTGGATGGCGGCACCGGCTCCAACTTTCTGATCGGCGGGGCGGGGCAGGACATCTTCTTTGCCGATGGGCGCGGCGGACAGGTGGCGTGGACCACCATCGTCGATTTCGAAAAGGGGGAGCAGGTGAATATCTGGGGCTGGCGCCCCGGCACCAGCCGCTTCACCTGGACCGCCGATGACGGCACCGCCGGGTACAAGGGGGCGACCCTGCATGCCGATCTGGATGCCGACGGGCGCCTCGACATCTCCGTCACCTTCGCGGGTCTGGCCCTGTCGGCGCTGGGCGTCCCGCAGGAAAGCGACGGGTTGTTGCTGCTGGTGTGAGTTTCTGGGCGTGGCTCCCTCACCCTCCCAAGCCTTGGCAGGCTTAGGCCCCTCCCTCTCCCGCCAGCGGGCGAGGGGCAACGTTTCACTCAACGCCCCAATTCCGCCCCTCGCCCACGAAGTGGGAGAGGGAGGGGCCCGAACGCGCCAGCGTTTGGGAGGGTGAGGGCAGATGCCGATGCCCCCCCCCCATCCAATGACTTGCCCAAATGGCAACCCTGGCCCCCCATCCCTGGTAGCTTCCCAATGGCACCCGCATGTGTATAGTGCGGCGAACCTTTTGATCTGGGACATGGAACCGGCTTGCGCCATCGGGTGCGGGCGGGCTCGGTGTCCCATAACCCGTTTCTTGGCGGCCCCGCCGGCCCGCCCATGGGAGAGCCAGGTTCATGTCCAGCAATGACCGTTTCCGCGAAGCCCTGACCTTTGACGATGTGCTGCTGGTGCCGGCTGCGTCGGAGGTTATGCCGGCTGAGGTCGATACCAAGACCTGGCTGACCAAGTCGATCCAGCTGGGCATTCCGCTCCTGTCGGCGGCCATGGATACGGTGACGGAATCGGCGCTGGCCATTGCCATGGCCCAGTCCGGTGGCATCGGCGTCATCCACCGCAACATGGATATCAGCCGTCAGGCCGACGAGGTTCGTGCCGTCAAGCGCTTCGAATCGGGCATGGTGGTCAATCCCTACACGCTCCGCCCCGACAACACCCTGGCCGACGCGCAGGAGCTTCAGCGCCGCTACCGTTTCTCCGGCTTCCCCGTGGTGGATGAAAACGGCAAGCTGGTCGGCATCCTGACCCACCGCGACGTTCGCTTTGCCAGCAACCCGAACCAGCCGGTATCGGAACTGATGACTAAGGACGGTCTGGTCACCGTCAAGCCGGGCGTGTCCAAGGAAGAGGCCAAGCGCCTTCTGCACCAGAACCGCATCGAAAAGCTGCTGGTCGTGGATGATGCCTATCGCTGCATCGGCATGATCACGGTCAAGGATATCGAAAAGGCGCAGAACCATCCGCATGCCGCCAAGGATGCCGCCGGTCGCCTGCGCGCCGCCGCCGCCACCGGTACCGGTCCCGATGGTCTGGAACGCGCTGCCGCCCTGTTCGATGCCGGCGTTGACGTGTTGGTCATCGACACGGCCCATGGCCATTCCAAGAAGGTGGCCGATCAGGTCCGCGCCGCCCGCAACCTGAAAAACTACACCCAGATCATCGCCGGCAATGTCGCCACCGCCGACGCCGCCCTGGCCCTGATCGATGCCGGTGCCGACGCCATCAAGGTCGGTATCGGCCCCGGTTCCATCTGCACCACCCGCATCGTGGCCGGCGTCGGCGTGCCGCAGTTGACGGCCATCCTGGACGTGGTTGAGGCCTGTCAGAAGCAGGGCATCCCCGTCATCGCCGATGGCGGCATCAAATACTCCGGCGATCTGGCCAAGGCCATCGCCGCCGGTGCGTCCTGCGCCATGATGGGCGGCCTGTTCGCCGGCACCGATGAAAGCCCCGGTGAGGTCATCCTGTTCCAGGGCCGGTCCTACAAGGCCTATCGCGGCATGGGCTCCGTCGGCGCCATGGCCCGTGGCTCCGCCGACCGTTACTTCCAGGCCGAAGTGTCCAACACCCTGAAGCTGGTGCCCGAAGGCGTGGAAGGCCGCGTGCCCTACAAGGGCCCTATCGGTGCCGTCGTGCATCAGCTGATCGGCGGCCTGCGCGCCTCCATGGGCTACACGGGCTGCGCCACGCTGGAAGAGATGCGGACCAAGCCGAAATTCGTGCGCATCACCAACGCCGGCTTGCGCGAAAGCCATGTCCACGACATCACCATCACCAACGAAGCCCCGAATTACCGTCAGGGGTGAGTTTTCACTTCGCCCCTCCCCCTTGAGGGGGAGGGAGGGGCCCGCCCGCGTTTGAGCGGGTGGGAGGGTGAGGGGGACCAAGCCCAGGCGGCGCTCCCTCACCCTCCCAAGCCTTCCGGCTTGGGCCCCTCCCTCTCCCGCCAACGCGGGCGAGGGGTGTAACGGATATCTCATGTTCCACCACATCGACAGCCCCCAGAACCCGCAATTCAAGTCCTGGTCCGGGCTGCTGGAAAGCCGTGGCATCCGTAAGCAGGGGCAATTCCTGCTGGCGGGCCTGAAGACCGTGCCGGAGGCGCTGACCCGCTGGCCGCTTCACTTCACCCGCATCCTGATCCGCCACCCGGAATGGATCGCGGACTGGCCACTGCCCGACCATATTCAGCCCGTGGTGCTGTCCAGCCCCTTGTTCCGGGAACTGGATGTGTCGGGCACGGATTACCCGATCCTGGTGGGCACCCTGCCGCACATTGGTCAGGCCGACCTGTCCGCCCCGCCAAAGGGGCTGGAACTGGTCTGCGCCCTGGGTGACCCTGCCAATCTGGGGGCGCTGCTGCGCAGTGCCTCGGCCTTCGGTGCGTCCAAGGTCATCCTGCTGGAAGAAGCGGCCCACCCCTTCCACCCGAAATGCCTGCGCGCCGCCAGCAACGCGGTCTTCACGCTGAACATCGTGCGCGGTGGACGCTGGGCGGCGCTGGATCAGGCGGCGGGGCCGCTGCTGGCGCTGGATTCCGGCGGTGATGATCTGGCCACCTTCCCTTGGCCTGAAGATGCCCGCCTGATCCTGGGCGAGGAAGGGCAGGGGGTGCCGGCGCAGGTGCCGGCCCAGCGTCTGACCATTGGCAATACGGGGCAGGTCGAAAGCCTGAACGCCACCGTCGCCGCCTCCATCGCGCTGTTCACCTATTATGCGGGCGGTCAATGACCGGCGAACCTGACAGCGCGCCGGCCGCCGATCTGGCCGCCATCGCCGCCGACCTGTCGGAAAGCGTGGCCGCCCTGTCGACCGCCAGCGCCCTGGGCCTGCCCGACCTGCTGGCCCGTATCGATGCGCTGAAAGCCAGGATAGACAATTTAGAAGCGAAGATACGCGCCGAAATCCAGGGCGAGATCGGCGCCGACCCCCGCCCTTAAGCATAGACCTTTCGGTCTAAGGCCTTGATTGCGCATAGGTCCCTTGTGTGGGTGCGGGTGGTTCCGGCGGCAAACCATCCACGCCTTAAGCATAACTTCATCATTTCGCGGCAACCTTGCATAGTTGTGGCGTTACAAAGACGCCCTTTGTGCCATCATGCGGATGAGAAGGCGGGCTTCATTATGGGTATCATGATGACGATCCAGGATCTGAACGACCTGCGCCAGGACATCCTGATCAAAGCAGACGAGATGCAGGCCGAGGCCGCGCGTCTGGAACAGTCACAGCCGGAAGAGGCGGCGAACCTGCGCCGCATCGCCGACCGTCTGGCCGTCTATATGCGCGATTATCTGGATGTGTCGAACGTGGAATGGCTGCCCCCGGCGTCCAGCCGTTAAGCGTTTGCCACGTTCCGATTGATGCCCCATCCCTCGTCATCCCGGCGAAAGCCGGGACCCAGGGGCTAAACGCTCAACCGATCCGCAGTTTAGTTTAAGGCAGCGTCAGACTTTGATCCTGTTATTCTGGGTCCCGGCTTTCGCCGGGATGACGAAATGGGATGCTCTACGCAAACCCAACAACCGCTTAGACGCGTCCGTTTCCGTATGATCAAGCAGTCGGCAAGGCGACTGAATGGTCTGCCTGCGCCGCCAAAACGCAGGCAGACCGTGAGTTAACTCACTGCTTCGTCGTCAGCGCGTCCTTCAGGCCTGGCACATAGTCGGCCCCTTCTGGCACCTGGATGGAGGCGCCGTTGAAGTCCGTGCCCACCGGTTCCTGACGCCCGCCCAGGCAGTGCGACAGGAAGCCTTCGGCCACCGCATAGAAGCTGGTGCGGTTGGCGGGCCGGGCAAAGCCATGGCCTTCATCCGGGTACAGGACATAGGTGACGGGGATGTTCTTGGCCTTCATTGCCGTCACGATCTGATCGGATTCCGCCTGCTTCACGCGCGGGTCATTGGCCCCCTGGGCGATCAGCAGCGGCTTGGCGATCTTGTCGACATGGGTCAGCGGTGAGCGTTCGGTCAGCAGGGCCTTGCCTTCGTCTGTACGTGGGTCGCCCACGCGGCGGGCCAACTGTTCAAAGAAGGCGGCCCAATATTCCGGCACGCTGGCCAGCAGCGTGTTCAGGTTGGACGGGCCGACAATATCAACGCCGCAGGCAAAGCGGTCGGGCGTGTTGGTCATGCCCCACAGGGTGGCATAGCCGCCATAGGACCCGCCATAGATGGCGACCTTGTCGGTGGGCGTAATGCCATTCTTGACGGCCCAGTCGACAGCGTCGATCAGGTCGTCATGCATGGTCCGGCCCCATTGCTGGTCACCGGCATTGGTAAAGCCCTTGCCGAACCCGGTCGACCCCCGGAAATTCACCGACAGCACCGCATAGCCACGGTTGGCCAGCCACTGATGCTCGCTGTTATAGCCGAAGCCATCGCGCGCCCAGGGGCCGCCATGGACATTCAGGACCATCGGCACGGGCTGATCCGGCTTGCCGTCGCCATTGGCATCGGCCCCCGGCGGCAGCGACAGGTAGCTGACCAGCACCTTGCCATCGCGCGACGGGATTTCCAGCGCCTGCATGGGGGCCAGGGTCTTGCCCTCCAGGTTCGGGCGCACGGTGAACAGGCGCGTCAGGCTTTTGGCCTTGCGGTCATACAGCCAGAAGGCCGCCGGTTCGGTGACCCGGTCGATGATGACCGTCCACAGATTATCGTCACGCGACCGGCTGGTGATGTTCCAACTGCCCTTGGCCTCCTGGTTCAGGAACGCGATATCGGCGGCGACGGCGTCACCCACGGGCAGCCATTCATCCTTCAGATAATCGACATTATAGGCCTCCAGCGCGCCGGTGACCGGGTTAGTCATGGCCCCGCCGATATCCGCCTTGTCGCTTTCGGCCAGCAGCTTGGTTTCGCCGCTGTCCAGGTCCAGGGTATAGATGGCCGACTTGTCGCGCCCGGCGGTGGATTGCAGATAGGCGACATTGCCGTCCAGCGGGATACCGGTGACGCCGCTGGTCAGCACGTCTTCGGCGGCGATGGTCAGGATGGGCTTGCCGATCTTGCCATCCTTGATCGGCTCGATCTGCAGGCTGCCATCGGGCAGTGGCTTGGACGCCAGGCGCAGTGTCAGGCTGCGGTCGGCCTCGAACCCGCCATAGCCCTCATTCTTCATGACCAGTTCCAGCGTGCCGGTCTTCAGATCCAGCTTATGGATGTCATGCCATTTCGGGTTGCGGTTGTTGACGCCGATCAGGATGGCGTCCGGCACCTGGGTGGAGATGGCGGCGATTTCCACCGTCGTCTTCTCGAACGGGGTCAGCAGCTTGGTTTCCGCCGTGGCGATGTTGACGCCATAGAGCAGGAAATCCTCGTTTCCGCCCTTGTCCTGCAAATACAGAATCTGGTCACCGGCGGGCGCCCAGAAGAAGCGGCGGATGGGGCGTTCCTTGTCGGCGGTCAGGGGCTTGGCGGCGTCGATCTGCCCGATGGGGGCGACCCAGATATTCAGCACCCCGTCGCGCGGGGCCAGAAAGGCAATGGACTGGCCGTCGGGGCTGATGCTGGCGCCGGTACGGCTGGGATTGCCGAACAGGTCCTTGCGCGCGATCAGTTCGGCCGGGGCCGGCGTGGCGGCGGGCGCGGTCGCGGCCTCTTCCTTCTTGCCACAGGCCGACAGGGTGGTGGCCAGGGTGATGGCCAGGAGGCTGCTGCCAAGCAGCGCGGGCAGTTTCCGTGTGGTCACGTACGCTCGTCCTTCTTCTGATTGGGTTTCCCGTCACGTTGCCCCGTGAACAAGGGATCACATCCAAACAGAAGAGGGAGTTTCCGGCAAGCCATCGTGCGGGTTGTACACGGAAGGGTAACGTTCCGCCCTCAATCGCCGGGCGGGCGCATCCGCGCCCTTGGCTATTCCGCTGCGGTGGCGCGGGCGGGCGGAGTGCGGGGCAGGGTGATGGTGAAACGGGTGCCGGCCCCCGGCGCCGTGGACAGCTCCACATCCCCGCCCAGGGCGGCCTGTGCCAGATTATGGACGATATGCAGGCCCAGACCGGTACCGCCGCTGCCGCGCCGGGTTGTGAAGAACGGGTCAAAGGCACGGGCCGCCACCTCCGCCGTCATGCCCACGCCATTGTCGCTGACGCTGAACCGCACGGGCTCGTCGCGGCCCTGCACGGGGTCCAGGCGGATGGTGATCACCGGTTCGGCGATGTCGGCAAAGGCGTGTACGGCGGCATTCTGCACCAGATTGGTGACCAGCTGTGCCACCGGCCCCGGCGCCACCAGCAGTGTGACGCCGTCGGCCAGATCCAGCACCACGCCGATCCGGCTGCGCCGCAGCAGCGGTTCCAGGCTGCGCACCGTTTCGCGCAGATACTGGCCCAGATCGATTAGCTGCGCATCCTCGCTGGACTGGTCGGCGGCCACGCGCTTGAAGCTTTGAACCAGATCGGCGGCACGGGTCAGGTTGGTCAGGACCACATGCATGCCTTCGCTGGTGATCGTGATGAATTCTTCCAGATCGCTGCGTTTCAGGGTGCGGCCATCGACCCGTTCCTTCAATTCCTCGCATTGAGTGCCGATGAAGCTGGCGCCCGTCAGGGCCACGCCCAGCGGCGTGTTGATCTCATGCGCGACACCGGCCACCAGCCCGCCCAGGGAGGCCAGCTTCTCCTGCTGCACCAGCCGCGCCTGCGTGGCGCGCAGTTCGGTCAGGGTGGTGTCCAGCCGGCGATAGGCCTGGGCATTGGCGATGGCGATGGCGGCACTGGCGGCCAGGGTGCGCAGGATATCCTGTTCGCGCGGGCCATAGGCGCCATGCCGCCGCGTCTGCACCGTCAGCACGCCCAGAACCTTTTCCGAAAAGGCCAGGGTGCAGAAGGCCAGCGAGGCCATGCGCGCATCCCCGCCTTCCTGCAAGGTGGGCGCCGTTGCCGCCGCCGTGCTGTCCAGCACCAGTACATCGGCGCCATTGGTCAGCGCCTTGACGGTCAGCGAGGTGGGGTGGCTCAGCGGATAGCGGGGCAGGTCCGGCTTGTCCACGCCATCCAGCGTGAACAGCACATAGCCCACCTCGTCCGCCGCCTCGTTCAGCAGGGCGATGCCGAATGCATCGGTGGGCAGCAGATCGGCGGCACTCTGCGCCAGGGCGGCATAGACCGCCGCCGGGTCCAGCGTGGCCGTCAGGTCGCGCCCGACATGGCCCAGCCGGCTCAAGGTCGTGGCCGACGCCTCCAGCTCTGCATTGGCGTGGCGCAGGTCGGCGGTCCGGGCATCCACCTTCTCCTGCAAAATCTCGGTATCGATGCGCAGCCGCTGCTGATACCGGCCGATCAGCCAGGAAACCAGCGCCACGCCCGCCGACATGGCGACGGCGAAATACAGGAAGGTCTGGATGGTATTGTCGGCGCGGTGCGCGGCGGCGGCGGCCAGTTCGCGCGCCTGATTGCCATGTTCGCTGACCATGCGGTCCAACTGGCTCTGCACCCGGTTGAACATCTGGCCGAAGGATTCCAGGTACGCGACCGCGCTGGGATAATCCAGATCGACCATGGACCCGACCCAGGTCACGGCGCTGCGGTAATCCGACAGCTCGTTCAGCATGTCGTTGATGGCGGGGATCTGCTCTGGCCGCGCATCATTGCGACGATAGGCCTCCATATCGGTGATGACGCTGTCCAGCGCAGAGGTGGCATTCTCCAGCTCGGCGCGGACATCAATGCCTTCACGCTCGGCGGCCTTCAGTACCAAAATCCAGTTGAACCGCGCGCTCAACCCCTGCATGCGGTTGCCGATATCGGCCAGCCGCACACTGGCCTCCATATTGCGCAGGATCAGGGCATTGTCGCCCGACAGATCCTGCACGGTCTGTCCGCCACGGCTGTACAGGCCGGCCATCAGGATGACGACGACCAGGGTCGGGATCAGCGCGCGCAGGATCGGGCCCAGGCGACGGCCCTGCCAACGCAACGTCAGTCCCTGGCGCCGGGCATCAATCATGCTCACCATCTGACCCATCGCCGGGACGGGTTATCCTTGCCCGATCCGGACCAGTCCTGATCCCTCATTCCCTGGTCTTCCATCCACCACACGCCATCATTATGCAGGATTGCTCAAACTTTGCAGATATTCAACCACATGTACTTACGGCCTGTTCATGGCCGCGCCGGCGCGGGTGCCATTTTGGGCCGCCAGCGCTGCACGGTCAGCACGGGATCGCCAAAGGGCGGGTTGCCCACCCCCTCCAGGCGGTTGGTGAAGACGGTGCCGACGCTGTTGAACCACATCGGCATGCGCGGCAATTCGGTCATCAATTCCTTCTGAAAGCCCAGCCACGCCTCCCGCTGGTCCTCCCGCGTGCATCCGGCGCGGTCGATCTGCGCAATCGCATGGTCCAGGCTGGGGGTGCGGTTGCCGGCAAAATTCAGGCCCTGCATGCCGTTCTCCGCCGTCGGAATGCTGCTGGCCAGGAAATAGAGCGGCATGGAGGGGGAGTTGGCGACATAGGTGATGCTGCTCAACACCATGTCGAACGTGCGCGCCCGGAAGGTGCCGATAATGTCCGTCTCTTCCTTCAGCGTGATGGCAAATCCGGCGGCGCGCCAGGCGGTGGCCAGTGCCTGACCCACGCTGCGGTCGCCGGCGCGATAGGATACGGTCATTTCCAGCGGCTGTCCGGCGGCATTGCGGCGCTGTCCAGCCTTGTCCCGGCGCCATCCCGCCATGTCCAGCAGATAGGCCGCCCGTGTCGGATCATGGCCATAGCGCGGGAACCCCGCCGTATAGGCCGGCAGACCCGGATGCAGATAGCCCGGCGCCACTAGCGAGGTACCCAGCGTCAGGTCGCGGACCATGGCCTCGCGGTCCAGCGCCAGATACAGCGCCTCACGCACCTGCCGGTCGCCCAGGGCCGCATGGTCGAAATTGGGGGTCAGCCAGGTCAGGGTGGAGGAGGGCGACCAGATCACCTTGAAACTGTCACGCCGTTCCTTGGTGAACCGGATCAGCGCATCCTCCCGCACGCTTTTAGGCAGCAGGATATCGATGGTCCCGTCCAGCAGCCCCTGTTCGGCGGCGGCGGGGTCACCGAACAGCATGTCGATATGCTCAAAATACGGGGCCGGGCCGGCATAGTAATGGTTGCGGCGCAGCTTGATCACGCTGGGTGCCGTTTCGGCCTCAATGACATAGGGCCCCAGATACAGGCCCGGATGCGTGCGTTGGGTGTAATAGAGCGTGCGCTGGAAATAGGTGGCCGGATCGGCAGTGTAGAGCGGTTCCTCCAGCCGGCGGGGCAGGGGCGGGGGCACGAAAAGCTGTTCCTTGCACAGCACCCCGTCATAGACCACTTCCAGCCGGCGTTCCCCCGTCATCCGCATCGACCGGATGCGCGAGGTAATGCCCGTCGGGTCCAGGATCAGAGGTGGGTAGCGCTTGGCCACCGTCAGCCCGAATTCCAGATCGCCCAGTTCCAATGGCGTGCCATCGCCCCAGCGCAGGTTGGGCAGCAGGTCGAACACGGCCCGCGTCACCAGCCGCCCCGCCTCATCCGTATAGGTGACCAGCGACCCGTCCAGCGCGTTGGGCAACTGGGTACAGAGCGAACAGGCGATCAATTCGCCATGCATGCGCCCGATCACCCCCTGGGTCAGGCGGAACAGGGTGGCCTGCGGCTGGGTGATGATCTGTGCGAAATGGGTGCGGGGATAGATATTGTCGGCGGCCATCACCACCCGCTTTTCCTCCAGCAGGCGATGGCTGCGCGCGTCCGGCATTCCGGCCCCCTGCGCGCCCACCCCTTGCGTCAAGGTCAGCAGGAACAGCAGGGCCACAAGGCCCTGTCCCAGGTGGTGGCGCAGGCCGCCCCCCCTCATAACACCGGATGCGCGTGCGCGGCGCCGCAACCCTGATACCAGGGGGCAAGGCCGAGATTGACCAGCTGTCGGGTCAGGGCATAGCGCGCGTAATCGGCCCGGCTCATGCCGCGCGGCAGGGTGCCGTAAACCGGGTCGCGCGACAGGATGGAGGCCAGAACCCCCGTGGTCAGCGGGGCCGCCAGCGAGGTTCCGCTCATATCGGCATAGGGTGTGGCCTGACCATAGCGCGACGGGATCGTGGAGATCAGGCCCGTTCCCGGCGCGATGGCATCGATCTGCCAGCCGACGCTGATGAAATCCGGCACAAAGAGGCCGCTGGCCGTGAACCGGTCGGGCGTATCGGGGATCCAACTGGCCGCAAAACTGCCCACGGGCAGGGTGCCCAGCAGGCCCAGCGCCGATACGGCCACACATTCGGGATAGGCGGCGGGATAGGTGACGGCCCCGCCCTCCCCATTGCCCGCCGATGCCAGACACAGCGTGCCGTGTAGGCGGGCCGCGATGATGGCGTCATGTTCGATTGCCGACGCCGCCCCGCCCAGGCTGAGATTGATCAGGTCGGCCTTGAAATCCAGCGACAGCAGGTCGATGGCGGACGCGATATCCACCTGGCTGGCCCCGCCATTTTCCGGATAGACGCGGACGACGCCGATATCGGCACCGGGCACCAGCCCGCAGAAATCCCGGCTGTCCACCGGCGGACGGGCCCCCAGCAGGCCGACCGTGGCGGTACCATGATCCTGCACATCATGGGCGGCGGCGGTCCCTGCAATGAATTCGCCATTGATGAAGGCGCCCAGCCCCTGCACATGCGACAGAAGCGGGGTCGGCCCCACGCCGGTATCGATCACCCCGATGCGCAGCCCCGCACCGCGATGCGGATCATAGCTGGGATGGCCGGTCAGTGCCTGCCACCATCCGACCGGCCCCTGCGGCAGGGCCGGCAGATGCACCACCTGCCCGTCATGGGGGGCGGGGACCAGCATGCTCCACGCCCTGCCATAGGGCAGGATCAGGCCCTTGGACGGGGTCCAGCCCTGCTTATAGGGCAGCACGGCGACACCCTTGGCGTCGGCCACCACCTGCACCAGCTTGGTATCCTCACCCCCCGTTTCGAACCAGACGCCGACCTGTGCCCCCTCCGCCGGGTGCCCATCGGCCATCACGGTCAGGCGCAGGGCCGTCTGCGCCTTCTTCTCCGCCGCCGTCCGGGGGGCGGGTTCCGGCGTTACCCGGCGGTGCAGGTCGCGCAGCACGGGGGGCAGGGGGCGCGGAATATCGCGCGGCAGCTCCCGCTCCACCAGAAGATGGTCGGGCCGTTCCGTCAGTTTGGCTTCCAACTCCCCGGCATCGCCCTCCACCACCAGGATGCGGCGGCCATGGTCGCCCGGCGCCTGCTTCTGACGTTTCAGGTTGGTGATGGGGGACAGCACCTTGTCGACATAGGTATCGAACTGCTCCCGCGCCCGTTTGCGCTGATCATCATCCTGCACATGCGCCGTGCGGTGCGACACGACCAGCCGTGCCGTGCCGCCGCCTTCTGTCGGGGAACCGGGAAAGCGGGCGCCATGTCTGGGGGCGTTCATGGTGTGGTTCCTCCCGTTGGAATGTTGCGTGTGCCCAGGAACGGATCGGGCAGCAGGATGCTGCCCGCCGCCATCGGGTCATGCAGGCGCAGATGATAATGGCCGATCCCGGCCAGACCCGTCATCAGGCCCGGCACCTCGCCCACGTCCCGCACGCCGCAGGGCCAGGGGGTGCGCGGCAGCCCGTGCCGTTCGATCCCGCGATAGCCGATGCCGGCGGCCAGCGCCGTCCAATCGGCGCGGTTGCGCCACAGACCGGCATCCAGCAGCAGATCGCCCATCCCGGCCAGCCCGTGGCAATAGCTCTGGTCCGGCGCCTCTGCCCCCATGGGCCGCGACAGGAAGGCAACCAGTGCGGCCATCGCCGCCTCCAGTTCCTGTTCCAGCAGCGGGTCCTGCGCGCCGGCCATCAGCAGCCACAGGCGCGACCGTCCGATCCCCGCCGCGCCATGGCACCAGGAGGCGCCAAAGGCCGGGGTCGTGGATGGGTTTCCGCCGGCATCGCGGAAATCGGGCCAGTTGCCCTGCACCGGATCGAACCGCGCCCGTTCATACCGCAGGGCCGCCGTCAGCGCCTCTGCCCAGCGCGCCTCACCCGTGGCCAGATGCAGGCTGGCCAGGGCCGGCAACATGCCGCTGCCGCCATGGGCAAGTCCTGTCGGGGCCGGCCCCGATGCATCCGCCGCCGGCCAGGACAGACCGTCCGGCCCCGCCTGTGCGGCGGCCAGCATCATCTCCCCGGCCTTGACGGCCATGTCGATGAAGTCGGCCCGCGCCTGCGTACGAGCCAGGGTCAACAGGACGGGCACCAGACCGGCGGCCCCCGACAGCAGGTCCACCCCCGTCACCGCCGCCGCCGCGCGTGCCACCAGATCCAGCCCGCGTTCCACCCGGTCCTGCCGCCCCTGCGCCAGACCGATGCTGATCATCACGCCGCCCGTGCCGGCGGCACCGGTATAGAAACCCGGTCCCCCGGCCTGCTGTTCGGCCAGGGTCAGCGCCTGTTCGGCGGTGCGCGCCACCACCCGGTCGCCCGTGCGCTGATGCAGCAGCCACAAGAACAGCGCGATGCCCGCGGCCCCCTGATACAGGTCACCACCCACAGGCCGCAGCAGGAACTGCGTCAGGTTCTCCCGCCGCTCCGTCTGGGTCCGCAGCCAGTTCAGCGTGCCGTCGCCGGTGCGCAGCGCGTCGCGGCACAGGCGGCGGCCGATCTCATCCGCGCAGCGCAGGAAATGTCCGCGTCCTTCCACTAGGGGCGCACTCGCCAGCATCTGGTTCATGCCGCACCCGCCAAGGGCCGGTACAGATCGGCCATGCCCGGCGACAGGTGCAGCGCATCCAGCCGCAGGCCCGCCCCCGTCAGCCGCGCCGCGATGCAATCCATCAGCGCCCCACCGCCCGTCCAGGCATCGATGATCCCCGCCGCCACCTGCCGGCACCGCGACTGGCCGAAGCTTTCGCCCGTCCCCGGATCATCCGCCCCGCCCAGCCCCGGCAGCAACCGGCGCGTGAATAGCGGTTCCCCCGGACGCAGCAGGGGCAACAGCACGGGCACGGCTTCGTCCAGCACCTCCAGCACCAGCGGCAGGTACCGGCGCGGCGGGTACAGGACCAGCGTGTCCACCCGGTCATAAAGCGCCGGCGATGATGGGCATTTCAGGCTGAACGGGATGAAATAGCGGTTCAGGCCCAGGGTCAGCAGGTGCAGCAGGGCCGGTGCCTGTTCGGTGGCGACATTGAAATAAAGTCGCGCCAACTCCCCCTCATCCGCCGCACTGGCCGGAGTTTCGCCGAACGCGTGGAAATATCCGGCCTGTGCCGTCTGCGACTGGTTCGGCATGGGGATATCGATGCGCTGGCCCGGCGGCGGCGTGTATCCGGGCGGCAATCCCGCCTGGGCCGCCGTCACCACGCGGTAGCTGCCGCCCTTTTCAACATGCAGCCGCCCGTCCGGCGTCACCTGATAGACCTGCCAGCCCCGGTCCAGCACATTCTGTCCGGCATTGGCCGCCGACAGGGCCGCGATCAGGGCGGGATCGGGCGTCAGGTCGCGGGCTGTCGCCTCCATCGCCGTACCGGTCCAGGGCTTTGTATAGGCCTGCTCATACAGCAGGGGCCAGATCGCCTCCACCATCGCCACCCGCACATCCTGCCCCGGCTGCACCGATACCGGCACGGGCGGCAGGCCCGGCAGCTGCACCGATTGCGGCGGCACGATCCGCACCGCCTCCGCAATGGCGATCAGGGTAGGGTCGGCCCACAGGCCGTGGGGGCGGGGGGCTGGTGCCTGCATCGCGCGCGTCACCGCCACGGGTGCCGTGCCCGGCGTGACCGTGCCGACCCCCATGAATTCCGCCATGAACCGGTCTGCATCACTGAAGGCCAGACCGGCCAGATTGGTCAATTCTGCGGCCAGCGGCGGCACGGTGGCGGAGGTAAAGGTGCTTTCCATGGCGCTTTGCAGCAGCCTTGCCCCCAGATAGGGCACCACGGCGCGCATCGCGACATCATCGGCCTGCCAATCTCCGCCCGTCGCCGCCTGCCAGAACCCGGCCATGGCGGGGAACATGGCGGTCAGCGGTTCCATCGGCACCGGTTCCGGCGCGCGGGGCGGGGCCGTGGGATCGGCCAGCCAGGGCATGCGCCCGTCCTCCACCAGCCAGGAGGCATAAAAGCCGGACAGGACCCCCGCCACATCCCACAGCGGATCGCCGATATCGGCCAGTTCCCAATCCACGATGCGCAGCTCCGGCGCCCCCGCCGGCACGCCCCGCACCAGGATATTGTCCCACTTCATGTCACCCTGGATCAGGGTGCGCGGCTGCCAGCGCGACAGCGCCCCCTCCAGACCCTGGAGGACGCTGGGCGTGGCGCGGATCATGGCGACCAGTTGCGCGCCCCCCGCCCCGAACAGGGGCACATCCCGTCGCCCGATGGTCAGGATCCAGGGGGCCACGCGCTGCGCCCCGATCTGCGTGCCGATCATCTCCGCCGCCGGCGTCGCCTCCGCATGGATGCCGGCCAGACCGGCACCCAGCAGCGACAGGATATCCACATCCATCCGCCCTGTGCGGCGGTAATGGGCGTCCAGCGTCTCCGCATCGGCAAACAGATCGAAGATCAGGGCCTGACGCCCCTCCTCAAACCGGCGCAAACGCACCGTGGCGCCCCGCAGGGCGGCCAGGGCCGGCACCGTTTCCGCCAGCCGATGCAAGGCCGCCTCCCGCCCGATCGACCCGGCCAGATCGGGGGCGGATGCCGCCACCTGCTTGATGAACAGGCCCGGCCCATCAATGCCGGACACGCGGAAGCTGCGGTTACGCCGCCGCACCTCCCGCACCCGCAACTGATCACCAGCGACATCGCGCTGTGTCAGCAGATCGCGTGACAGCAGAAAGGGCGCAACATCACTGGCCAGCAGGAACATGGGGCCGCCTTCGCAAGGGCTGGGCAACGGGGCCGGCAGGGTCGCATCCCCGCCGGCCTGTTACAGGCGGATGTCAGGCCGCCGGCGGGCAGTAGGTCGTCTGCGTCACCCAGGGATTGCCGGCCACACCCGTCTGCGGCGGTGCCGCCGGTGCCTGCGCCCCAGCCGCCGCCTGTTGCGGGAAGCTGATGGTGCCCGGCTGGGCGAAGCTGATCGTCTGCGGCTGCGCAAAGCTGATCGTCTGTGGCTGAGCGAAGCTAATGGTCTGCGGCTGGGCGAAGCTAATCGTCTGGGGCTGGGCGAAGCTGATCGTCTGTGGCTGAGCGAAGCTAATGGTCTGCGGCTGCGCAAAGCTGATCGTCTGTGGCTGAGCGAAGCTGATCGTCTGCGGCTGGGCGAAGCTAATCGTCTGCGGCTGTGAGAAGCTGATGGTCTGGGGCTGGGCGAAGCTGATCGTCTGCGGCTGTGAGAAGCTGATCGTCTGGGGCTGGGCGAAACTGATCGTCTGGGGCTGGGCGAAACTGATCGTCTGCGGCTGAGCGAAGCTGATCGTCTGGGGCTGGGCGAAGCTGATCGTCTGCGGCTGCGCAAAGCTTATCGTCTGCGGCTGTGAGAAGCTAATCGTCTGCGGCTGCGCAAAACTGATCGTCTGCGGATAGGCGCAGTTGGCCGGGGCGCAGGAGATGGTCTGGGGATAGGAGATCGTCTGCGGATACGAAATGGTTTGCGGGAAGGAAATCGTCTGCGGGAAGGAAATGGTCTGGGGATAACCGTACATGCAGCACCTCTCCGATAACCCGTGTCCGGGCGTGTGGCGTCTCCCGGCTGCAGGCGCGCAGCCCCCTTCTGATTAACCCGCCTGGGGGAGGCTGTTCAAGACGATATCGAGAACAGGTTCTGGTTAATTACCCTTATTACGCGTATCGGGCGGGGGTGCCTCAGTTCAACCGCACCCCCTCACCGGTATCGAAAAGGCTGGCTGCGGCCCCGTTCAGGTGCAGGCCGACCATCTGTCCCGCCGACAGGGCCACGCCCGGCGCCATGCGGGCCGTCACCTCCCGCCCGGCCAGCCGCAGCAGGACAAAGGTGTCCGGCCCCGTCGGCTCCGTCATCATCACCTGGGCCTGACAGGTCCCGCTCTCTCCCGCTGGTGCCAGGGACAGATGTTCCGGTCGCAGGCCCAGCACCAGCCTCTGCCCCACCTGCAACCCCGTTCCGGCCCGCAGCCCCGGCAGCGGCAATATCTGCTGATCCAGGCGCAGCGCGGGGCCGTCATCGACCAGCGCCAATTCCCCTTCCAGGAAGTTCATGGTGGGCGCGCCCACGAAACCGGCCACGAATCGGTTGGCCGGTTTGGCATAGACCATTTCCGGCCGATCGCATTGCTGCACCCTTCCCTTGTTCATCACCACGATGCGGCTGGCCAGTGTCATGGCCTCCACCTGATCATGGGTGACATACAGCGTGGTGCGGCGTCCCCGTTCATGCAGGCGTTTCAGTTCCACCCGCATGTCGGCGCGCAGCTTGGCATCCAGGTTGGACAAGGGTTCATCCAGCAGGAACACCTGTGGCTCCCGCACCAGGGCGCGGCCAATGGCCACCCGCTGCTGCTGCCCGCCCGACAGTTGCGACGGCTTGCGGTCCAGCAGATGTTCGATCTGCAGCAGTTTGGCCACGTCCGCCACCTTGCCCGCCACCGCCGCCCGGTCCAGCCCGCGCATGGTCAGGCCAAAGCCGATATTCCGGCGCACCGACATGGTGGGGTACAGCGCATAGGACTGGAACACCATGGCGATGTCGCGCTGATCGGGTTCCAGATCCGTTACGTCGCGGTCGCCGAAATGGATGCGCCCGCCCGTCGGTTCCTCCAGCCCCGCCACGATGTTCAGCAGCGTGGACTTGCCACAGCCCGACGGGCCCAGCAGCACCAGGAACTCACCCGGCTCGATATCCAGGTCGATCCGTTCCAGGACATTTGTGGGCCCAAAGCTTTTGGCGATGCCCTGCAGATGTACGCGTTGCATCCTCTTATCCCTTCACGGCCCCGGCCGCGATCCCGCGCACGAACAGGCGTCCGGACAGGAGATAGACCAGGATGGTGGGTAAGGCGGCGATCATGGTCGCCGCCATGTTGACATTGTATTCCTGCGGCCCGAACTGCGACCCGGCCAGCACGTTCAGCGCCACCGTCACCGGCTGCTGCCCCGGCCCCGCAAAGGTCAGGCCCAGGATGAAATCGTTCCAGATATAGGTGAATTGCAGCACCAGGGCGACGGCACAGACCGGCAGCGACAAGGGCAGCATCACATGCCAGAAGGTGGCCAGGAAGCCTGCCCCATCGATGCGCGCCGCCTTCAAAAGGTCACGCGGCACCGACAGGAAGAAATTGCGGAACAACAGCGTGACAAAGGCCAGCCCCCAGACCGTATGCGCGAAGACCAGCCCGCCCAGCGTCCCGAACAGGCCCATCTCCCGCACCAGCACGATCATCGGATAAAGCGTCACCTGCGGCGGGATGAACAGGCCGATCAGCAAGGCCGCGAACAGCATGTCCACCCATCTGGCCGTGCGCAGGCTGAGCGCGTAACCGGTCAGCGCGCCCAGGGCCAGGGAGCAGAACAAAGCCGGCAGCACGATGGCAAAGGAATTGCCGAACCACACCGACAGGCCCCGGCAGGTGCCGGAAATGCAGGCCCCACCCCAGGCCTTGGCCCAGGCGCCGATGGTCGGATCCTGGGGCAGCGCGAACAGGCTGCCATTATTGATCTCGTCCAAGGGTTTCAGAGAGGTCGACAGCATGACCAGCAGCGGGAACAGCACCATCAGCGCCGCGATGGTCAGCATCAGGTAAAGCGGAAAACGCCGCATGGTTCAGCCCCCCTTCTTCTGCCGGATTTCGGCATAGAGATAGGGGCCGACCACGGCGGCGATGGTGGCCAGCATCATGCAGGCACCCGCCGCGCCCAGGCCCAGTTCCTGCCGGTTCAATATATGCTCCATCACGAACCGCGCCGGCAGGTCGGAGGAGAAGCCCGGACCGCCGCCCGTCAGCGCCACCACCAGATCGAAGGATTTCACGACCAGGGAGAACAGCAGGATGCCGGCGGTGAAGAACACGGGCCGCAGCATGGGCGTGACGATGGCGGCATAGACGCGCCAGGTGGGAATGCCATCCACCTTCGCCGCCTTCCAGATATTGGGATCAACCCCGCGCAGCCCCGCCAGGAACAGGGCCATGCACAGGCCCGATTGCTGCCAGATGCCGGCCAGTGCGACCGTGTAGATGGAGCGGTCGGCGCGGACCAGCCAGTTGAAGGCAAACTCCTCCCACCCCAGACCGCGCACCGCCTGCTGGATGCCCAGGCCGGGGTTCAGCATCCATTGCCAGATGATGCCCGTGACCACGAAGGACATGGACAGCGGCAGCATGAAGATGGTGCGGTACACCCCCTCCGCCCGCACGCCCCGGTCGATCAGGATGGCCAGCAGATAGCCCACCGTCAGGCAGCCCGTGATGAACAGCGCACCATACAGCGCCATATTGCCCATCGCCGTCCACCAGCGGGCCGACGCGAACAGCCGTTCATACTGAAGCAAGCCGACGAAATCCCAGCTTGGCAGCAATTGCGAGCCGGTCAGGGAGATGGCGAAGGTCCAGGCGATGAACAGATAGAAGCAGACGAAGGTGATCATCCCCGCCGGCAGCAGGGCGATGGTGGGTGCCCGGTGCGATGGCTTCATCCCGTCCTCCCTTTGTCATTATCGTTGCTGGCGGTCCGGGTCAGCGGAAGGCCAGGATGGATTTGCGCAGCAATTCCTGACCCTGTTCGGGCGTCAGGCGCGGGTCGTTCCAGAAATGCGAAATGGCATCGTCCAGCGCCCCCGCCATGCCGCCCGACAGGCCCATGCCGGTAGAGGCGAGGTTGGTTTGCGGGTCGCGGATCAGGGCCATGGCCTGTTTCGCGCAAGCATCGAAACCATCGTCGGGCACATCGGTACGCACCGGGATCGATCCCTTGGCCTGGTTCAGCCCGGCCTGTACCGCGGGGTCCATCATCACCGATACGAAGCGTTTCTGCGCCTCTGCCGTGCCTGCGTCGCGTGCTTGTGTAAAGGCGAAGGCGTCCACCACCATGATGTAGGCAGGGTCCGGCGCGGGGGCCAGGGCGCAGCCGATCTGCACCCCCGGCTCCATCCCTGCTGCCTTGATATCGCCCTTGGCCCAATCGCCCATGAACTGAAACGCCGCATCGCCGCGCATCAGCATGGCCGTGGCCTGGTTCCAGCGGCGACCGGGGCTGCCCTCATCCACAAACGGGCGCAGCATGGCGAAGGTGCGGAAGACCGACAGCATGGTGGGGGAGGAGAGGGCGTCGGGGTCCAACCCCTCATAGACCCGGCGGTAGAAATCCCGCCCACCGACACCCAGCAGGACGGCGTTGAACAGCAACCGTTCCTGCCAGGGCTGCCCGCCCAGCGCGATGGGGGTCTTGCCCATGGATTTCAGTTTTGCCGCCGCCGCGATGAAGGCCTCCCACGTGCGCGGCACCTCCAGCCCCGCCTGTTGCAGCAGGGCACTGTTGTAGAACATCCAGTTCTCGCCATGGATATTCAGGGGGGCGGCCATGTACCGGCCCTGATGCCGGGCCGACCGGGTCAGCAGCGGTGGCAACACCCGGTCCCATTCATCGTCCGCCCCCGGTGCCGGCACCACCAGCCCATGGGCCGACAGTTCCGTCAGCTGCGCACCCAGCGAAAACAGAAACACCGGCGGCGGGTTGCCGCCCAGGATGCGGTTGACGGCGGCGGCCCGCGCCGCCGACCCGCCCGGCACCGGCGCGTCGCGCCACACCCCGCCCTGGTCCCGGAACGCCTGACGCACCACCGACAGCGACGCGGATTCCCCGCCCGAGGTCAGCCAATGCATCACCTCCAGTTCCTGCGCCCCTGATGCAGTGCCCATAAGGGCCAGACAGGCGATGGCCGTGATCTTTGTGGCGGTGCAGCATTTTTTGAGCGTGATCATCATCGCGCCGCACAATCCAAAACGTTTCGATTTTGGTGAAGTATGGGCAGGTGGTGGTGAATGTCAAATGCAGAAAATAAGCGCAGAAAAATTGAGAAGACTGCAGAATCCGCCTGGACAGGGATTTTTCGAAACGTTACGATTTTTGACATGGACGGTCCCACGCCGGCCGCTTTCCGCCTGCTGGGCTTCACGGCCTTTCAGGGCGCTTTTGGCTGGCCACTTTTTCCGACAGGCAACGAATGACGGCGATGATGCGGTTTCCCGATGGGTTCAGGTGGGGTGTCTCCACCTCCAGCTATCAGATCGAAGGCGGGGCGCCCGATGACGGGCGTGGCCCCAGCATCTGGGACACCTATTGCGCCACCCCCGGCCGGGTGGCCAATGGCGATACCGGCACCGTCGCCTGCGACCATTATCGCCGCTGGGCCGAAGATCTGGACCTGATCCGGGACCTGGGCGCGCAGCAATACCGTTTCTCCATCATGTGGGGGCGGGTGCAGCCGGACGGGACGGGGGCCCCCAACCAGAAGGGTCTGGATTTCTATGACCGGCTGGTCGATGGCATGCTGGAACGCGGGCTGGAACCCTGGCCCTGCCTGTACCATTGGGACCTGCCGCAGGCGTTGCAGGACCGGGGCGGCTGGGTCAACCGCGACAGTGCGGCGTGGTTTGCCGATTATGCCGCCCTGATGGTGCGCCGCCTGGGCGACCGGGCGAAAACCTGGGTCACCTTCAACGAACCATCGGTCTGCGCCTGGGTCGGGAATGAGGAGGGGCGGCACGCCCCCGGCCTCGCCGACCCGCGTGCCGCCGTGCGCGTGGCCCATCACCTGAACCTGGCCCATGGACGGGCGGTGGGGGTGGTGCGCGATCTGGCGCCCGGCATTCCCGTAGGCTTCGTCCTGCCGGTCCATACGGGCCGCCCCCTGCCGCAATTTGCTGAGCGTGACGCGCATCTGGTGAAACTGTTTGAGGATAAATGGAACGGTGTGTTCCTAGGTCCCGTGCATCTGGGCCGCTATCCCGACAGCGTGCTGGACCGGTTCGCACCGCATATCCAGGCGGGCGACATGGCGGAGATCCACCGGCCCGTGGATTACCAGGGGGTGAACCATTATTTCCCGACATATCTGTCGCCGGTGGAGGGGACGGCGTGGCCGTTCCGGATTGTCGAGCCGCCGAAATATCTGCGCCGGACGGAGATGAACTGGGGCATCGATGGCCACGCCTTCTATCAGGCGCTGGATGGGTTGCGCCGCGATTATGGCAACCCGCCCGTCTTCGTGACGGAGAACGGGGCCGCCTTCCTGGATATTCCCGGCCCCGATGGCCGCATCAATGACCAGGACCGCATCGCCTATTACCGCGATTATCTGGCCGGCATGCACCGGGCGATTTCGGAAGGGGCGGATATCAGGGGTTATATGCCCTGGTCGCTGCTGGACAATTTCGAATGGGCGCACGGATACAACAAGCGCTTCGGCCTCGTGCATGTCGATTACCAGACGCTTGAGCGCACGCCCAAGGCATCGTTCGATTTCATGCGCCGCGTGATGCATGAGAATGAAGTGCCCATGCAAGGCAATTACCCCTAATCTCCGCAACCCCCTGAAGGTGATCTGAACGAGCCGACCGCCATGCAACAAAGCCAGCGCACCAACCTGAAAACCCTTGCCGAGCATCTGGGCCTGTCGATCACGACCGTGTCGCGGGCGCTGAAGGACGGGCCGGAGGTGAAACCGGACACGGTGGCGCGGGTGAAGCAGGCGGCGGCGACCCTGGGTTACCTGCCCGATGCCGGCGGCGTCTATCTGCGCACCGGGCGCACGATGAAGATCTGTTCGGTCTTCTTCGCGCCCGAGGTGGCCGATTACGGCGATGCCGGCTTCCTGGCGCAGGTGGAAGGCGTGTCGCGCACGCTTGAGACCGACAGTTACAACCTGATCGTCCTGGCGCAGACGGCCAGCCAGTCGCCGTTGGAAACCGTGCGGCGGGTGTTTCAGCAGCGTCTGGCCGACGGCATCATCTTTTCCCGCACCACGCCTATGGATGAACGGGCGCGCTTCTGCCTGGAATTCAAGTTCCCGTTCGTCAGCTTTGGCCGCACCGAACTGCACAGCCCCCACGCCTTTGTCGATCATGATGATGAGGGTGGGATTTATGACGCGGTGATCCGTCTGGCGGCGGATGGGCACCGGCGCATCGCCCTGTTCAACCCGACGGGCAACATGACCTATGCCGGGTTCCGGCTGCGGGGATATCAACGCGCGCTGGCCGAACTGGGCATCCCCTGGGACAAGTCGCTGCTGGTCACGTCCAACCTGTCGGTCTGGGCCAGTCAGGACGCCGTGCGTGACCTCTTGGTACGCGACAGCAGCGTGACGGCCATCGTCTGCGCCAACCAGTTGTCCATGTTCGGCGCCATGGAGGCGGCCCTGGAACAGGGCATGGACCCGGCGCGCGACGGGCTGCGCATCGTCGGCTTCGGCGGCATGCCCTTCCGCATGCCGTTCGAACAGGGCGTGACCTATTACTACCAGCCGCAGCGCCGCGATGGCGAGGAGCTGGCCCGCCATATGCTGGCCCTGCTGGGCGGGGAGCCGGCGGAGAGCCTGCAAACCGTGCTGCCCTATCAGCGCATCGACGATCTGCAACGGTTCCGCATGGAACTGCGCGCCCAGGCCACGGCCCGGGACAACCAACACCAAGCGGGACAAGGCGCCTGAAAGGCCCGGCCGCAGACAAGAGGGAGAGAGGACAGCTCATGAAAGCAGAAAAGACCTGACGGCGTAGGGGCGAGCCAAGCCGCTTCCCTCGTCATCCCGGCGAAAGCCGGGACCCAGAGCCACAGGATCAAACCGTGACGCGGCGTCGATCAAAGCTGCCCGCAAGGTCAGGCATTTGGCTCCTGGGTCCCGGCTTTCGCCGGGATGACGAAGAAAGGCGGCACTTGAAGCTATAGACGGGGGGGACGGGAGCAGTGTTTCCGTTCCGTCACCGCCGCGCCCAACCCAACCACACCCAAGAAAACCCGATCCCCGCACAGGCTCACCCCCCGCGCGGTAACGGGTCCCCATTGCCCGCAACATGCCCAACCGGACGGGTGCCCCGTTCCGGTCAGGGGAGAATTTTGCCCGGAACAGGGAGGGAGAGAACCCATGTCGACCAAGACCCGTACCATCAAGAGTTTCCTGCTTGCCGCCACCGCGCTGGGGATCAGCACTGCGCCGGTCCTGGCCCAGACCTCCAGCGCCATGCTGGAAGAGATCATCGTCACCGCCGAAAAACGCGCCGTGTCCTTGCAGGATACGCCCGTGGCCGTGACGGCGCTGAGCCAGCAGGCGCTCGACCAGCTTCAGGTTTCCGACCTGAAAAGCATCGTTTCCCTGGTCCCCGGCCTGCAGATCGGGCAGAGCAGCAACCAGGCCGCCGTGGACGTGGCCATCCGTGGCATCGTTTCCACCAACCGCACGGAGGTGGGCGACCCCGCCGTGGCCTTCCATGTCGATGGCATCTATTCGCCCCGACCCCAGGGCGCTACGGCGCTACTTTATGATGTGGAGCGGGTGGAGGTGCTGCGCGGGCCGCAGGGCACGCTGTTCGGTCGCAATTCCAATGCCGGCGTGGTCAATATCATCACCGCCAAACCCAACACGGAAAAGGCGTCCGGCTCCGTCGACCTGACGGCGGGCAATTACAGCCTGTTCCGGGTGAAGGGCCATTTGAACCTGCCCATCACTGACACGTTGGCCATCCGCGCCGCGGGATATGTGGAGCAGCGCGACGGCTTCATCGATTTCGCCGCCGGGTCGAAGGTGCCGCCCGGCGCCGACAAGTATGACAATGCCGACCGCTATTCCGGCCGCGTCAGCGCGCAATGGACCCCGGCGGAGAATTTCAAGCTGTTCGTGTCGGCAGAGCGCTTCTCCGACCAGGGGGCCGGCACCGTGCCGGTCAATGTCACGCCGCTGCCGGGCACCAAGCGCCGGTCGGCGGTGATCGACAGTCCCGGCATGCTGGATCAGGTCAATGACACGGTACGCCTGCGCGCCGATTACCAGCCCGTGGATAGCGTGGAGGTCAGCTACCTGTTCGGCTGGGCCCACATGACGCGGCAGAATGTGAATGACAATGACGTGGGCTATCAGCTTGACCCGGTCCTGCGCGCCCTGCCGCGCCCGCCCGTATCGGCGGCCTTTGCCGAGGAGCGGCGGTTCGAACGTGGCGTGTTCGACAGCCATCAGCATGAATTGCAGGTGAAATCGGTGGGTGCGGAGCGGCTGGACTGGCTGTTCGGTGCCTTCTACTACAAGGAAGACAACGATATCCGCTTCGATATCGATTTCCGCGACGATACCGGCACCGTGCCCGGACAGTTCGATCCCAATGACCGCCGCGACGCCCAGACCTTCATCCAGCCGCGCCGCGACCTGTCCTCTTGGGCCTTGTTCACGCAGGAAACCTTCCATGTGACCGATGCGGCGCGGGTCACTGGCGGCCTGCGCTATACCAAGGACACCAAGAAGGACACGGGCGGGCGCAACTATGTCTGCAACCGCAACAATTCCACGCCCGCCACGGGCGGCATCAATGTCATCGGCGTGCCAACCAGCCAGATCCCCAGCCTGTGCGTGGTGACCGCCCGCAACGATGCCGACAAGAACTGGTCCAAGATGACCTGGATGGCGCGCGGCGAATATGACGTATCCGCCGACCTGCTGGCCTATGCCATGGTCAATACCGGCTTCAAGTCGGGCGTGATCCAGGATGGGGGCAGTGCGGCCAACCCGGAGAACGTCACCAATTATGAGCTGGGTTTGAAGGCCACCCTGCTGGGTGGCGACCTGACCTTGAACAATGTCGCCTTCTATTCCGACTATAGCGACATCCTGCGCGCCAACACCGTGATCGGCGCCAACGGCATCCAGCAGCTGGTGACGGTGAACGCCACCAAGGCCAGCATCTATGGCCTGGAATCAGAGGCAAGCTGGCGCGTCTCCGCCAATGACCGGCTGCAGGTGTCGGCGGCCTTGCTGTCCGCCGAATATGATGATTTCAAGACCGTGGACACCAACATCTTCACGGCGTCCAACCCCAACGGCGCCATCAACCTGAAGGGCAACAAGCTGCCCTTTGCGCCGGAAATCGCGGTGACCGTCGTTTATGAGCATTTCTTTGACCTGCCCGATGGCGGCGTGATCGTGCCGCGCATCCAGAGCAAATATCAGTCGGAAATGTTCCTGACCGACTTCAATCGCGCCACCGACCGTCAGGGCGCCTATACCCGCACCGACCTGTCGCTGCGCTATGAATCCCCCGCCAACTGGCAACTGGAAGCCTTTGTCCAGAATCTGGAGGACAAGGCGGTGAAGAACAATATCGACATCCGTGGGCAGCAGGCGGCGTCCACGGGCACCATCCCCGGCTTCGCCGGCGTGGCCCGCGCCTTCTATGACGCGCCCCGCACCTGGGGCGTGCGCGCCGCCTACCGCTTCTGATCGTCACGCTTTCCTGGTGGCGCGTCCTGCCTTCCGGCGCGCCTTAACTTGCAACCCCGCCGGCATTCCCTGCCGGCGGGGTTTCTTTTCAATCCACCGCCACCTCGTCGGCATTGTCCAGATTGTCCACGCATTTGGGCCGCATGATCAGATACAGCACGACAATCCCGGCCAGCATGCCCACGGCCAGCGCCGGGGCCTTCCAGTCGCCGGTGGTCAGCCGGTTGACGAACAGCAGGGCGCAGATCATCGCGCCCCCGACCGGTACAAAGGACGGCACCTCGAACACGCCCTTCGCCTCTGTCGGGCGGCGCTGCAGGATCAGCAGGGCGATATTGATGATGGTGAATACCGCCAGAAGCAGCAGCACCGTGGCCGATGCCAGCTGCGCGATGTCGCCCGACAGCATCAGGGCGGTAACGATCAGCAGCAGGGTGGCGATGGCCACATGCGGCGTGCGCCGGCCCGCATGCACCCGGCCCAGCGCACGCGGCAGCAGTTCCAGCCGCGCCATGCCATAGGCCAGGCGAGAGGCCATGATGTAGTTCAGCAGCGCCGTATTCGACACCGCGAACACCGTGATCACCACGAACACGACGGGCGGGATCCAGGGCGCGGCACGGTTCACCACCTCCACCAGCGGTCCCGACGCGGCGGCCAGTTCCTGCCACGGCACCACCGACACCGCCGTGATGGCGACGGCCAGATAAATCACCGTGGCCGATGCCATGGCGATGATGATGGCCCAGGGCAGGGTACGTTGCGGGTCCTTTACTTCCTCGGCCACGTTGAACGTGTCCTCGAACCCGATGAAGCTGAAGAAGGTCAGCACGGCGCCTTGCAGGATCATGGCCGTATCGATCCCGCCGGATGTCGGCGGCACCTCCAGCAGGTCAACCCCGCCCCAGTACGGAATGCCGACCGCGATGACGACCAGCAAACCGCCCGCCTCCATGAATGTGCAGGCCATGTTGACCCACATGCTTTCCTTGATGCCCCGGAACACGATGCCGGCGATCAGCAGCAGGAAGCCCAGCGCCAGTGCCAGTACCGGCACCCCTTCCAGCATGGGCAGCCGCGTCAGCGCCTCTGCCACCACCCGGCTCTGCGTCGCCACCGACGTAAGGCCCGATGCCATCACCGTCAGCCCCACCAGATATGTCAGCAAGGGCCAGCCATAGGCGCGCTGTGTGACATAGGCGGCACCACCCGCACGCGGATAGCGCGACCCGAGCGAGGCATAGGACAGACCCGTCAGCAAGGCCGCGACCATGGAGACCAGAAAGGCCAGCCAGACGGCATTGCCCATCTCCCCCGCCGCCTTGCCGATCAACCCATAGATGCCGGCCCCCAGCATGCTGCCCAGACCATAAAGCGCCAGCTGCGGCAGGTTCACATTGCGGGCCAGCGTCGGCTCGCGTTGGGACTGATCCGTCACTCTTTTGTCTCCTGGGTCTGTGGCCGGGGTTGGAACAGACAATCACAGGACCATTGTTCGACGCTTCCTGGCAAGGGGCCTGACAGAACGCGGGACTGTACAGGCCATTACCCAGCAAATGGCGGCGGATGGCCTCCACCTTCTCGCCCAACCCCGCCTGCGGCACGGGGTGGGAACGGTCATTCATCGCAACAACCTTTGCAATCGCGGCCGCAGCCGCAGGAAAACGCGGTACCCCGCCTCAAACAATGGCGTGACGGGCCGCCATCCGGCCAGGATGCCCAGTGGCCGCAGCATCGGAATGGCCCGCCACATGGCCGCAAATGCCGCCGCACCGGACAGCATCCGCTCCCCCTCGCGCACATGAAACCGTGACAGGATGTCGGCGCGATCCAGCGGGCAGGCCGTACCCGGATCGCCGGCATCAATGAACCGGATGGCCCGCCGCCGGTCCAGCCGCCGCATCAGCGCAATCTCTCGCCGGCACAGCGGACAGGCCCCGTCATACCAAACGGTGACCGCTGCGCGCCGCATCGCCATCGCGGATCTCACACCAGGGCCAGGGCGATGGTCAGCAGGCCCAACCCGCCGGCCATCATCACCCGCAACCGGACCCAGCCATGGGGCAAGGGAATGGTGCGCCCCAGATACCGGTCCACCAGCGGGCTCAACAACAGCAGAACCCCGACAAAACCCAGGGCGGAATGAACATTGTCAAAGCCAAGGGCGACCGGGAACAAGGCGACCCATGCCAGAAGGCTGGGCATTATCGCCACCACATACGGCCCCGCCCGCCTCACCCCCCGCTGCAACGCCGCCATCCACCACAACCCGCCCAGAAAGGACAGGATCAGCGCGGCATAGGCGAGGCCCAGCGCTGCGGGGGCATCGTTTTCCGGGGGCAAGGGGACAAGCAGGGCAGCGCTTAAGCAAAGCACCTGCGGCAGAACCCCGGAGAGGCCCGGCAGGCGCACGAGCGTGGGAAGGGATGGCATCTCTTGCATGGCAAGAGAGTTAGGACGCATCGCCATATCGGCAAGGCTCACCCCTGACCCTGGCCTCAAATGCAAAAAACCCCGGTCCGACGATGTCGAACCGGGGTTTTTACTGGTCGGAGTAAGAGGATTCGAACCTCCGGCCTCTGCCTCCCGAAAGCAGCGCTCTACCAGGCTGAGCTATACTCCGTCACTTGTTCCGCACCCGGTGGCCGAGGCCGTCGTTTGCGTGGGCGGCTGTATAGCGTCATCGAACGGCCCATGCAAGCCCTAGATGACATTTTCCCATCCCCGTCTGCCCGCATGGCAGCCTCGCGCCCACTCACCGCTCCGCCCGATGGTCGGCGGCGACTGCCGCCGCGCGCCACGTGGCGCGTAGCCAAGGGCGCGGACGCGCCTGCCCGGCGATTGAGGGAGCATGAATAAAAAAGGCCGGGGGGTGATCCCTCCCGGCCTTTTCATTATCTTGTTGTGACAGGCGTCAGTAGTCGCGGTCGACCACGAATTCCAGCACGTCCAGCAGCGCCCGCTTCACGGGGCTGGCCGGGAACAGGCCCAGCGCGTCGCGGGCCACCGACACATAATGGCGGGCGCGTTCCACACTGTCATGCAGGGCATTATGCTTGGCCATCAGGGCGATGGCACGGTCCAGGTCGCCTTCGCCCTGGTCCAGATCTTCCATGGTCCGGCGCCAGAAGGTCCGTTCCTCGTCATCGCCCCGGCGGAAGGCCAGGACGATGGGCAGGGTGATCTTGCCCTCGCGGAAATCGTCGCCGATATTCTTGCCCAGCTTGGCCTGCGCCGCCGAATAATCCAGCACGTCATCGACCAGCTGGAAGGCGATGCCCAGATTCATGCCGTAGGAACGCAGCGCATCTTCCTCTGCCGTGGGGCGACCCGCGACGACGGCGCCGATGCGGCAGGCGGCGGCGAACAGTTCCGCCGTCTTGGCCTTGATGACCTCCAGATAGGCTTCCTCGCTGGTCTCGGTGTCGTTCTGCGTGATCAGCTGCAGAACCTCGCCCTCGGAGATGACGGCGGACGCGTTCGACAGGATGCGCAGCACGTCCAGCGAGCCTGCCTCCACCATCACCTGAAAGGCGCGGGAGAACAGGAAATCACCGACTAGCACGGAGGATTTGTTGCCATAGACGGCATTGGCGCTGGCCTGCCCGCGCCGCAGGTCGCTTTCATCAACCACGTCATCATGCAGCAGGGTGGCCGTATGGATGAACTCCACACACGCCGCCAGTGGCTTGTGAGTCTCCCCCTGATACCCGCACAGCTTGGCGGCGGCCAGCGTCAGGACCGGGCGCAACCGCTTGCCGCCGCTGGCGATCAGGTAGCCTGCCAGCTGCGGGATCAGCGCCACGGGCGACTGCATGCGGTTGACGATGATCTCGTTCACATCGGCCAGATCCTGGGCCACGAGGGCGACCAGATTGTCGAGCGCGTTGGTGTCCGGCTTCCGGCGCTTGGGATCAAGGGTGGTCACGGTGGCCACGGGTCAAGGCTCCATCGCGAGAAGGCAGCAGACAACAAGCCCGGTTGACGGGCCGAGGGATTGCGGGGGAGCATAGCGGGGAAGCCCGGCGGGTCAAGACCTGCCGGCGTTTATACGCGGCATGTCCGCCTTGAAACTCCGAAGGGGATGGACCCGCATGCAGCCGCTGATCCGCAGCAACGACCCGGTGGAGCTGAGTTTCGCACAATCGCTCCTGTCCGATGCCGGCATCCCGTCTGTCCTGCTGGACCAGCACACTTCTGTGCTGGAAGGCAGCATCGGGGCTATTCCCCGCCGTCTCTGCGTGGCCGATGATGATCTGGAGGATGCCCGCGCCCTGCTGGTGGAGGCAGGCTTGTCCGTGGTGCCGGGGGCATCGGCGTGACCGGTTGCGGCGATATCGATGCCACCAAATTGCTGGGTGGCCGCGTCACTTTGTTCCAGCCGGCGGACGGCTACCGCGCCGCCATCGACCCGGTCCTGCTGGCTGCCGCCGTGCCGGCGGTGGCGGGACAGGCCGTGCTGGAACTGGGCTGCGGCACAGGCGCGGCCCTGCTATGTCTGGCGGCCCGTGTGCCGGGTCTGGCGGTGACGGGGCTGGAGATACAGGACCTCGCCGCCGGTCTGGCCCGGCGCGGGGCCGCCGAAAGCGGTCTTGCCGACCGTGTCACCGTCCTGGACGGCGATGTATCCGCCCCGCCGGACGGCCTGCGCCCCAACAGTTTCGATCATATCCTGGCCAACCCGCCCTTCTGGCCCACGGGCCGCCATACCCCGTCACCCAGCGGGCACAAGGCCAACAGCCACGGGGAAGGGGTGGGCGATCTGGCGGGATTCGTGCAGGCCGCCCTGCGCCTGGGCAAAAGCCGGGGGACGCTGACCCTGATCTATCCGGCGGAACGGCTGGATCATCTGCTGTCGCTGCTGTCGGGCCGGTTCGGGGATATCCGCGTCCTGCCGCTCTGGCCCCGCGCCGGCGTGCCCGCCAAGCGTGTGATCGTCAGCGCGCGGCGCGACGCGCGCGGCCCTTTGTCCCTGCTGCCCGGCCTTGTCCTGCATGGGGAGGGCCAGGGCTACACCGCGCCGGTGGAGGCCATGCTGCGCGATGCGGCCCCGCTGCCCCTTCAATAGTAAAGGTCGTACCGCGCCAGGATGCGGTCCGTCGTTCCATCATCACGCAGGCTTTGCAGCGCGCCGCGCAGGGTGGCGGCCAGCGTCGGGTCGCAATCGCGTGAACAGGCGAGCTGGATCTGATCCACGATGATCGCATTGCCGATGATCAGCCGTTCCTTCCGCCCCTCCCGGTTCCAGCGCCAGCGGATCTGTGCGGTCCCGCTATACCAGCCATCGACCCGCCCGCTGGCCAGCATCTCCGCCTCCCGCGTGCCCAGCGGCGTGGCGACGATCAGGTCGGGCGGATAACCCCAGTCGCGCAGCTGGATTTCCTGGGCACTGCCGGCCCCCACCACCAGGATACGCCGTTCCCGCTTGGCCTGATCCAGGTTGTCGATACGGTCCTTGATGCTGGCGATGGACCGTTCCATGCGGCAGATCGGCCCGATCCAGGTGAATTTATCGGCGCGTGACGGCAGCCAGGTCAGCGGGGTGATCAGCAGGTCCTTACCCCCCGACACCATTTCCTGCGCCCGGCGCCAGGGGATGAAGGTGACCTTGGGCTTCAGCCCCGCCCGTTCCACCGCTGCGGTGGCCAGTTCCAGAACGGCCCCCGGCTCCTCCCCATCCGCCATCGCCATGGGCGGGCTCTGCACGGCCATCAGTTCTACGACCGTCTGCTCCGCATAGGCGAGTGGTGTGGCCAGCTGCACCAATAAAAGGATGCAGAATGCCAGCATGATATATACAAAAGAGGTGGTGTTGGCTCGAACCTTCGTCATAAGTGACAGGGTGCCCCGCGACCGGGGCGCGGTCAAACCTTCTCCGCGCTCTTTCGTATGGAACGGGGCTACCGTTGCGCGCATGCCACCCTCATCTCTTCACCATCACCTTCGCTTTGGAAAGCCATCGCCCATGATCCGCCGCCTCAGAAAGCTTGCCGGCCTCTCCCTGTCGCCGCTTGTCACTGTGCTGCGCCTGTCGGGCGCCATTGGCATGGGGCGGCGGGGCCTGTCGCTGGAGGGGTTGGCCGATGATATCGACCGGGCCTTCGCCCCGAACGGGCTGGCGGCGGTGGCGCTCGCCATCAACTCTCCCGGTGGCTCTCCGGTGCAATCGGCCCTGATCGGGCGCCGAATCCGGGCATTGGCGGCGGAAAAGAATGTGCCCGTCCTGGCCTTTGTGGAGGATGTGGCCGCGTCCGGCGGCTATTGGCTGGCCTGTGCGGCGGATGAGATCACGGCGGATGCCTGTTCCATCGTCGGCTCCATCGGCGTTGTCTCTGCCGGCTTCGGCTTCACGGGCCTGATCGACCGGCTGGGCGTGGACCGCCGCGTCCATACCGCCGGCACGGCCAAGGCCATGCTGGACCCGTTCCAGCCGGAAAAGGCCGAGGATGTGGCCCATCTGAAATCCATCCAGGCGGAAATGCATGAGACGTTCAAGGCCTGGATCCGCGACCGCCGCGGGTCGCGGCTGAAGGCGGCGGAGGATGACCTGTTCACGGGCGCCTTCTGGACCGGGGCCAGGGCGCTGGAGCTTGGCCTGATCGACCGCACCGGCGACATGCGCGCCACCTTGCGCGAACGGTTTGGGGAGAAGGTGGATATCCGCCTGATCAACCCGCCGCGCCGGGCCGGTCTTGGCCGCTTCATCGGGCTGCATGCGCGGTCGCTGGCCGATGGGGTGGCGGATGCGGCATCCGAACGCGCCGCCTTCGCGCGCTTTGGGCTCTGATACCAGTCTGCTGAGGGTTTACCCTCGGCAGACTGGAGGCTGGCGACGGCCAGCCCGGCGCTCGTGCGCCGTAGCCAAGGCGGCGGATGCCGCCGCCCGGCGACTGAGATTTATATGATTTCACTTGCTCCCGTTTCCGGCTTCCCACACTTTGCAGCCATGCTGTCCTTGTCCAAGATCATCACCCTGGTGGGCCTTCTGGCCATCGTCTGGTTCGCATTCCGCCTGCTGGGCAAGGTCCAGCGGGAACGGCAGGCGGCCCTGCGCCGCAATGGCGGCGACCGGGCAAAGACGCCGCGCGGCACTGACCGCAAGACGCCGTCGACCGATACGCAGGAAATGGCCAAATGCACGGTCTGCGGCGTCTATGTGGCCGCAGGAACCGCGCGCTGCGGCACCCCCGGCTGCCCGCGCTGAGTCAGAGTGCATTTCTTTTGACGGGAAGCGCGTTTTATTCGTCATCCCGGCGAAAGCCGGGACCCAGCGTAAGCAGCGATAGCTGCGACATGACTCATATCGGCGCTGGCCGCGCCTCACGCTGGGTCCCGGCTTGTCACCGGGATGACGCAACGTAAAGCCGATCCAACCGTTGCCTTAGTTGCCGCCGCACCGGCTTTCCCGTCAAACGTGACCCGGTCTACCAGCGCTGTGAAAAATCGTCTCGTCAGCAACGATGGGGCGTGAGACTCAAGAAAGCGTGAGAAGTGCGCGGACCTGAACGCGCACCCACCGGCCCCGCCCGCCCTGTCGCGGTGGGTGGGATGCCGTGTCCTTGCGTCCAAGGAGACCGCAATCCATGACCGCCGCGTCCACCGCCCCCCTTTCCGTGACTTTGGCCGATGTGAAGGAGGCCGCGAAGGCCCTGTCCGGCCACATCATGGACACGCCCTGCGTCCCGTCGCGCACCCTGTCGCAACTGACCGGGGCCGAGGTTTGGGTGAAGTTCGAGAATTTGCAGTTCACCGCCGCCTTCAAGGAACGCGGCGCCCTGAACAAGCTGCGCAAGCTGACGGAGGAGGAGCGGCGGCGCGGCGTCATCGCCATGTCGGCCGGCAATCACGCCCAGGGTGTGGCCTATCATGCCGGCCGTCTGGGCATTCCCGCCACCATCGTCATGCCCGAAGGCACACCCTTCACCAAGGTGGAACGGACCGAGGAACATGGCGCCCGCGTCGTGCTGAAAGGCACGGTCCTGGCCGAAGCGGCGGCAGAGGCGGAACGCCTGTCGCAGGAGGAGGGGCTGGTCTTCGTCCATCCCTATGACGATCCCGACGTGATCGCGGGCCAGGGCACCATCGGTTTGGAAATGCTGGACGCCGTCCCGCATCTGGACACGCTGGTGGTCCCCGTCGGCGGCGGCGGCCTGATCAGCGGCATTGCGGTCGCGGCCAAGGCCCTGAACCCCGCCATCCGCATCATCGGGGTGGAGGTGGAAGCCTATCCGGCCATGGCCCAGGCCCTGAAGGGCGAGCCGATCGAGGTGGGCGGCGACACCATCGCCGAAGGCATCGCGGTGAAGAATGTTGGCGCCCTGACCCTGGATATCTGCCGCGCCCTGGTGGATCAGGTGGTCCTGGTCCCCGATGTCGCGGTGGAAGAGGCGGTGGCCCTGTTCCTCAACATCGAAAAGACCGTGGCCGAAGGGGCCGGTGCGGCGGGTCTGGCGGCCCTGCTCACCCATCCCCACCTGTTCCAGGGATCGAAGGTCGGGCTGGTCCTGTGTGGCGGCAATATCGACAGCCGCCTGCTGGCCCAGGTGATCATGCGTCAGTTGGTGCGTGAAAGCCGCCTGATCGCGGTCCGCATCGCCATCCCCGACCGTCCGGGCGCCCTGTCCCGCATCACCGGTCTGGTGGGCGAAGCCGGCGGCAACATCATCGAGGCCTCGCACCAGCGCCTGTTCACCACCACGACGGTGAAGGCCACCGACATCGACCTGACCATCGAATGCCGGTCCAAACGCCACGCCCAACGCGTGGTCGAAACCCTGCGTACCACGGGCGGCCTGACGGTACAGGTGCTGGCGGGTGGGGTGGAGTAGGGTTGATCTGTTGGAGCGGACTTCTTTTGACTGGAAACGCGTTTTCTTCGTCATCCCGGCGACAAGCCGGGACCCAGCGTGAGGCGCGGTTAGCGCCGATATGACTCATGTCGCGGCAGATGCCGCTTTACGTTGGGTCCCGGCTTTCACCAGGATGACGATAGGGGGTGCTTCCAGTCAACGTAAACCCGATCTAGAAAGTGTGCTTCCGGTTGTCGGAGGTGCGCTTTCAGCACACATACATCCGCAATCGAGCTTTTTCTCAAATGAAGCGGGGTGTTATTGTTTGTTTATATTTTTGATTTTGGGATTTTTCATTTAAACTTGTCAATATTAATATATTCAATATTATGTAAAATCGGCATTCTTGTATAATTTGCGGTTTGATAACCTTGTCCACATCATTTGTGGGGGAGGTCGTTTTGAGGGATTGTTCTATTCAAGGGTTGTCGCGAAGTGCGGCATCGATATCATTGGTGGCGGCGGTTGCCCTGCTGGCTGGCTGTGCAACGCCGGCCAAGCCGCCGGCTGTTGTGCAGGCACCGCAACAGGTTGCTCAGGCCCAACAGGCGGCACAGCAGGCACCGCCGGCGGTGAAGGCGTTGAAGCGCAAGATCGCCATTGGGCGCTTCACCAACGAAACCCGCTATGGCAAGGCGCTGCTGACGGCGGATCAGATCGATCCGCTGGGCCGGCAGACCTCTGACATGTTGTCCGCGCGTCTGGTCGATTCCGGCAAGTTCGTGGTGCTGGAACGCTCTGACCTCGACATTATCAAGGGCGAGCAGAAGCTGGGCGGCGGGGCCGGCAACATCGTCGGCGCGGATGTTCTGATCATCGGTTCCCTGACGGAATTTGGCCGCCAGACCGAGGGGCAGTCCGGCTTCCTCAGCAACACCAAGAAGCAGGTTGCGCGCGCCAAGGTCGAAGTGCGCGTCGTCGATGTGCGTACGGGCGTGGCCTTTTTCACCACTTCCGGCGTGGGTGAGGCTGCGGTGGAAAACGGCACTGTCATGGGGTTCGGCAGTCAGGCCGCCTATGATGCGACCTTGAATGACAAGGCAATCGGCGCCGCCATTTCCGACATGATGAACGGTCTGGTGACCAAGCTGGAATCCCGCCCCTGGCGTGCGGATGTCCTGAAGGTTGACGGCGCTCGTGTCTTCATCAGCGGTGGTGCCCGTCAGGGTGTCAAGGCGGGTGACCGTCTGGCCGTGTTGAAGCCCGGTGAACGGGTGAAAAGCCCGCAGACGGGCTTTGAGATTGAGCTGCCGCCCACCAAGCTGGTGGATATCGAGGTGGAATCCACCTTCGGCGACAGTGAAGTGAATGAAGGGGCCGTGGCCCGCGTTCTCTCCGGTTCGCTGGCCGCCGCTGGTCAGGCCGCTCTCATCGTCGGCGAAAGCCAGTAGGAGATTTAAGATGAAGCGGACAATATTCGCGCTCTTCACTCTTGTACTTGCCGGATGTTCCTATCCGGATTCGAGTGTCCGTACCGTTGATTCGCGTCCGGCCATCGCCATCGCCAACGCCTCTCCCACGGCTGTGCTGTTGGTGAATGGCGTGCAGATCGGCCCCGCCGCCGCCTATGACGGGATCAAGGCCAAGCTTCAGCTGGATCGTGGCACCCACAAGGTGACTATCCAGGATATGGGGCGCGTCGTTTACGAAACCACGGTCTATCTCGGTGACGAGGTGACCAAGACCATCACGGTGCCCTGACCATGAAGAACAGAATGTTGCTGGCCGCGGCGATGGTCGCGGCCCTGGCGGGTTGCGCCCAGCCGCCGACCGGCAAGTACATGTGGGGCAACTATGCCCTGACCCTCTACGACTATCAGCAGGATGCCACCAAGCTGGCGCAGTATCAGGAAGAACTGGAACGGCTGGCGGTCACCGATCCCAAGACGCAGAAGATCGCCCCTGGCGTCTTCGCCGAATTGGGGTATGTGCGGCTGGCCAAGGGGGATGTCCCCGGCGCTGTCGCCATGTTTGAACGGGAGAAGACGGCTTGGCCGGAATCGGCCGTCTTCATGGACAAGGCCATCACGGCTGCCCGCAATGGCAATGCCGCCCCCAAGACCAGTTGAGGATAGACCGATGCGGATGATCAAACTCCTCTCGGCGGGCCTGCTGCTTCTGGGCCTGTCCGCCTGTGCAACGCCGGAAATCCCCAAGAAGGATTTCAGCGCGTTCCGTGACCAGCACCCACGCTCCATCGTCGTCGTGCCCGTGGTCAACAAAAGCACGCAGGTCGATGCGGCTGACAATTTCCTGGTCACCCTGCCGGGTGCCTTGGCGGAAAAGGGCTATTACGTCTTCCCCGTCCATATGGTGAAGCGGTTCATGGAGGATGAGGGGCTGGCCGATGCCAATCTTGTCCATTCCGCCGATCCGGCGCGGGTTGCCAATCTGTTCGGCGCCGATGCGGTGATGTTCGTGTCGCTGGAGAAGTGGGATTCGGCCTACGCCGTCCTCGCCACCACCACGACCGTCTCCCTGTCCTATGTGCTCAAGCATGGCAAGACCGGCAACACGATCTGGACGGATGAGGTCACCCTGGCTTATTCCCCGCAGGCACAGAACAGCGGTGGCAACCTGTTGGCCGGCCTGATTGCCCAAGCCATTGTCGCAGCAGTGGAGCGGGCGAAGCCAAGCTATCTCCCCCTCGCCAATCAGGCCAACAGCATGGCCCTGTACGCACCGGGTCATGGCATGCCGACGGGTCCCTACGACGCCAATCACGGCAAGGATTATTGATCTAGAGCTGTTTTCGGTTGACCGCAAACAGCTCCGGCGGCGACCGCCGCCGCGCGGCACGTGCCGCGTAAGCCAAGCTGCGGATGCAGCGCTGGCGATTGAGGAAACGAAAAGCTAGAGCGTGATTCCGGTCAACGGAAACACGCTCTAGCCACCTGATCGACAGCAGACGCCGCGCTCATATACTGGGCGCGGCGTTTTGCTTTTTCACGCCGCCCGCACGATCTCCACGCCCACCGCTTCGCATTCCGCAAACGCGTCCAGCTTCTCCAGACGGATCAGGGCCATGGCGGCGCGTCCGTCGCACAGCAGGGCAGTGGCCAGCCGTTCGGCCAGGCATTCCAGCAGGTTGGTATGGCCCTCGGTGACAATCTGGCTGGCCGTGGCCACCAGATCGGCATGGGTCCAGGGCTGATCGGTGTCCGCCGTCAGCGCCAGTTCCAGGTTCAGGCGCAGGCGCTGCGGTTTTACATATTCATAGTCATAGATGCCGATCAGCGTCGTCACCACCAGATCGCGCACGACCAGCACTACCTGTCCCGTATCACGCGGCGGCGCGTCGGGCAGGATGTGGGGAAGGGGGCGGGCCAGGGGCTGCATCATGCCTGCTGCTCTACCATCGGGCCGGGGCGGGGACAAGCGACGGGGATGCGGGGGCTGCCCCTCCGCTTTCGGCAGGGGCGGCCTTTTGATGCCATCCTTAAGGCATGGTGGTGCTGCTTGCCTTCCACGGATAGAGTGCGCGACATTATATAAGATTGAGGCACACGGGGATATTCATGCGTTACGAACAGGATGCGGCACAGCGGGCGACGGTATTGCGGCATCTGTCGCAGTCGCTGGCCGGTGCCGTCAGCCTGTTTGAAAAGCAGGAAAGCGTGAAGCTGGCGACATTTCCCGATTTCAAGAAGGCGCGCGCCCGCTATCTTGAAATCCAGGCCCTGATCTTCACCATCACCGACAAGGCCGAAGAAGCCCCCAATCGGGGGGTGCCCGCCGATCTGCGCGGCTGGTTGATCCGCATGCGCCTGCGCTCCATTACCAGCTTTACGCGCATGAGCCTGGCTTTCTTCCGTGATCCGCCCGAACTGCTGATCCATGCGCTTGGCGCCTACGATATTCTGGAGGCGGAGCGTGAAAGCCTGCAAAGCCTGCTGAATGATTTCGACATGATGCTGATGGAAGCAGCGCTCGACGACAAGACCTCCATGGAACTGGACAAGGTCCGCACGCAGATGGAGGAAATCGTCAGCCTGCTGGTCAAGCACCTGAAAGGCGCCCCGGCAGCCTTGCGCACGTTTGAGTAATGGCGCGGTTATACCGTAGCGCGGATTAGCGAAGCGTAATCCGCGGGCCAACGCTGACGGGCTTTCCGCGGATTACGCTTGGCTAATCCGCGCTACACTCATTCCACCCCGAACAGCCCCAGCTGCCAGCGCATCTCCGCCTCATTCATCGGGTAATCCACCCCATGCCGGGCATTCAGCAGCTTGGGCGGCGGCAGGCCGGACTTGAGCTGCAACAGCCGGGCGCAGCGCATGGACAGCCCCGCGCGCCAGGCGAGCGCGGTGATGGCCCTGGCGCTCTGCGTGTCTATGATCCGCTGCACCAGTTCCGCCGGGAGATCGGCGCGCAGGGCCAGGGCCTCGCGCACGAACGGCTTGTCGCCCCAGGATAGGGCATCCCAGACGGACGCCTCGTCCAGCTTGCCCTCGGCCTTCAGGCGGGCGGCCTTGGCGTCGGGCGGCTCCCGCTTCACGTAATCGCGGGCCCAGTCCAGGCGGCGCTGGGTAACCTCCACCACCTCCTGCCGTTCCTGCCGGTCGAACCCCTGGCCCGCCAGTTCGCCCTTGATACTGTCCTCGACAATCCGGGCCAGCTTGCCCAGCAGCGATGGCGGCAGCAGCGGCTTGGCCGTGCTCTTGGTCATGTCCATGGCGGACAGCGGCTTTTCCACCAGCCGCGACATGGCCCGGTCAGACAGGGCGGCACCGGGATTGGCCAGAAGGCTGGCGGTGGCCACCGGGTCGCCCGTCGCCGCCACTGCCTCTGCCACGGGGGCGGAGACATGGTCGCGCCGGGCGATGGCTTCCAGAACCCAGGGCACGGGCTGGGCCGCGATGATGGACACCAGCTCCTCATCCCCCAGGTTGACGCAGCCGCGCAGGATCGGTTCCGCCACCTCCCGCGCCACGTCGCGGGCAAGGCCGGCGATCAGGCCGGGCGGGGCGGACGCGACATCGCGCAGGGCGCCGGCCAGGGCGGCGCGCACCCGCACCACCTGATCGGCGGCCAGCATGGTCAGGGCATGGTGGGCCAGGTCGCGGATGGCGGCATGTTCGGCTCCTGTCAGGTGCGGCAAGGCCCGCGCCAGCTTGCGCGACAGCAGCACGCGGACTTCCGTATCCAGATCACGCGCCAGCCTGGGGGCCGCCTGTACCGGCGTTTCGGTGCGAAAGGCGACGGCGCGGCGGACCAGCGGGTCATCATCATCGGCCAGATAATAGAGCAGTTCCGGCGGCGTATCGGATTGCAGCGCCAGTTCGGCGCGCTGAGCCGGGGCGCCGATACGCGCCAGTTCCTTGGCCCGCTCATAGGCTTCAACCGGCAGCGCTTTGTCGGGCCGGTCGGTCATCAGGGATGGGGGCGGGGCATGAGGGTGGTCAGCATGTCGCCACGATCCTCTATCCGTGCGCTGGTTTCAACTCACTTGCGGACGGGACCCGCGCGAAAAGCCGCAACATTCTTTTGGTACTCTTCTTTTGACGTGCAGAGCGCGCTTTGTATGAGCTTCGGTTGAGCGAGGGAAATGGCGATGCGTGTATTCCTGACAATGATGCTGCTCCTGCTGCCTGCGCTGATGTCCGGCCCGGCTGCCGATGCCGGGGAGCCGGTGCGCCTGCGTGCGGATGCATGGTGTCCCTATAACTGTGAGCCCGCAGCGGAAAAGCCCGGCTATATGGTGGAGATCATGCGTGTCGTTTTTGCTGATCAGGGCGTAAATTACCAGTTGATGCCCTGGTCACGGGCAGTGGAAGAGGCGCGGGCACGGCGGATTGACGCTGTGGCCGGCGCCACGGCTGCCGATGGTGAGGGGCTTGTCTTTGGCAGGGAGAGTGTCGGTGTCACCACCAACGTGGTCATCACCCGCCGTGGCGAAAAATGGCGCTATGAAGGTTTAAAGAGCCTGGAAGGTAAAAGGCTGGCTGTTGTGAAGGATTACTCATACGGCGATGTCATCGACACCTATGTCCAAGCACATGTTGGCGATACCGACAGGCTGGAACTGGCGTCGGGCGACAATGTGACGGACCAGAATCTTAAGAAGCTGCTCGCTGGCCGCGTCGATGCTGTCATCGAGGACATGAATGTCACCGAATTCACGCTGGCGGCCCAGGCCATGGATGGGTTGGTTGAGATGCAGGCCATCGATACCGGTACCCCGCTCTACATCGCCTTTGCACCCGGCCCGGACGGCGCCGAGAAAGCAGCGAAACTCGATGCGGGAATCGCCGCCTTGCGGCGTTCAGGGGATCTGGCGCGCATGCTGGGGCGGTACGGTCTCGGCGACTGGGCACCGGTCATGGCTAATGCCCGCTAAGGTCAACTGCCGTAATTGCTGATGATGCGGGTAATGGTGCCATCGGCCTCCATCCCCATGATCACGGCATTGAAGCGGGTGATGACGGCGGGATCGATATTGGCCGCCTGGCTGAACAGGGCGAAGGCCTTGTGTTCATTGACAAACATCGGATGGACATCGATATCGTCCGCCAGACCCAGCTGCGTGGCGCGGTTCAGCGCGATGCGATAGCCATCAATGAACCCGTCGATGCGGTCGCGCATCAGCATGGCCATGGCGCTCTCCCCGTTCTGGACCGGGATGATATTGTCGGCCAGGGCGCCGCTGCGCGTCAGATCCTCGAATTCCTGGCTGTACCGGGACCCCGACACGACACCCAGCCGGAACGGGCTGGCCGCCAGGGCCGTCAGGTTCTGATAGGGGAATTTCGCGGCATAGCCCTTGCGCACGATCAGGACATTGCGCCCCTCGCGGATGGGCTGGGAGAAGATGCCGAACGCCTCCCGCTCCACGGTGCGGCCCACGCCCACCACCGCATCGGCCTTGCCCTCCTGCACCAGCAGCAAGGCGCGCGGGCGCGGTGCGAATTCCCAGTCGATGGCGCACGGCATACGCCGGCTGGCCTCGGTCACCAGCTCGATATCGATGCCCGATGGCTTTCCATCCGCGCCCACCGTCTGATAGGGCGGCAGCTCCGTCCACACGATACGCAGATGGCACGCCGTGTCTGCGCTGGCCGCCGGCAAGGCGACCAGAAACACGAAAAGGGCCGCGATGGCGGCCAGCGTGGGGCGGATGGACATATTCATGGCTGCAAATATTTCACACGAATTTGTTTAAAATGTAACGACCAATTTCGGCATACCCGATGATGCCACAGGGCAGGGTCGTCCATGCCGCGCTTGCGAAGGGGCCGGGCGGGCTTTACCTGTTGGCGTGCAAATCCTTGACCTTGCTCATGAACACGCCATGACCGACGGCCCCCTTTCCGTCTACCGCGCCCGTCGCGGCACCGGCACGCTGAAGGCCGATCCGGCCCAGGAACTGGCGGCGGAGAAGCTGGAAAGCCTGTGGCACGCCCTGAAGGGCTATCGGCCCGCGACCGGCCAGACCGGCTGGCGCGCCCGCCTGGGCCTGACGCGCCGTCCCGATCCCGCCCCGCAGGGCCTCTACATTTATGGCGATGTCGGGCGCGGCAAATCCATGCTGATGGACCTGTTCTTCGAAACCGCCCCGGTTGAGGAGAAGGTGCGGGTGCATTTCCACGCCTTCATGCTGCGCGTCCATGAACGGCTGCACGCCATCCGCGGCGAAGGTCGCGCCAAGGGTGACGAGGTGGTGGAGGTCGCCAAGGAGATCGCCGCTGAAGGCTGGCTGCTCTGCTTTGACGAATTCCATGTCACCGACATTACCAACGCCATGATCCTGGGCCGGCTGTTCACGGCCCTGTTCGATCTGGGCGTGGTTGTGGTGGCGACCAGCAACTGGCCGCCCGATGACCTGTACAAGGATGGCCTGAACCGGCAGCTGTTCCTGCCCTTCATCGCTCTGTTGAAGGACCGGCTGGACGTGCTGCATCTGGCCTCGGCGCGGGATTACCGTCTGGCCCGGCTGATGGGGGCCAAGGTCTATCACTATCCCCTGACCGCCGGCACGGCAGCGGCGATGGCCCAGACCTTCGCTGACCTGACCGACGCTGCCACTCCCGCCGCCACCCATCTGACGGTCCAGGGCCGCCGCGTGGATGTGCCGCGCTGTGCCAAGGGCGTGGCCTGGTTCACCTTCGATGAACTCTGCGCGCGGCCGCTGGGTGCGGGCGATTACCTCGCCATCGCCACCCATTACCACACCGTCTTGATCGATCACGTGCCCCGCCTGCCGGAGGCGCTGCGCAATGAGGCCAAGCGCTTCATGACCCTGATCGACGCGCTGTATGAGCATAAGGTCAACACCATCATCGCCGCCGAGGTGGCCCCCGAACGCATCTATGCCGAAGGCACCCACGCCTTCGAATTCCAGCGCACCATCAGCCGCCTGATGGAAATGCAGAGCCAGGAATACCTCGCGCGCGAGCATCTGACGTGACCGGGCACAGCCCAGGCCGGCGACCGCCGGCCCGCCGCTCGTGCGGCGTAAGCCAAAGGCGCGGATGCGCCCGCCCGGCGCTTGAGGGAGCGTGAAATATGACCACCATCCGCAAACGCTCCGTCATGGTCGCCGGCCACCCCACCAGCGTCACGCTGGAAGAACCCTTCTGGGACGCGCTGAAGGAACTGGCGGCGGCGGAAGGCATCTCCGTCAACGCCCTTATCGAACGCATCGACGCCACCCGCACCGGCAACCTGTCCAGCGCCTTGCGGGTCCATGTCCTGGCAGCGTTTCGCAGGTAGAACGGGTTTACATTGACTGGAAGCACCCCTCATCGTCATCCCCGCGAAAGCGGGGACCCAGCGAGAGCAGCGATAGCTGCGACATGACTCATATCGGCGCTGACCGCGCCTTACGCTGGGTCCCGGCTTCCGCCGGGGTGACGGAGAAAATACGATTTCGGAGTGCTTATGCTGGCCGCCGGTTCTTCATGAATGGTGCGCAGCAACTCCATCCGGCGCGGGGTCAGGACTGTCGCCGCTTCCTGCAATGTGCCAAAGCTGAGATGGCGTTCATGGACCGTGTCGCCGGTCGCGGCCCGGTTCCAGGCGGCGATGAAGCGGTCGCCCATGGCAGCCAAGCTGGCGCTGTCCCCGATATGAACCTTCAGATCGCTCATTCCACCGCCCTACTTCTTGAAAAACGCCTGTGCCGCCGCCGCGACCTCCTGCTTGTCCTTGATGGCGGCTTTCACCCGCACGATCTCCGCCTCCAGCGCCAGGATATAGTCCTCCAGGTCGCCGACCGACAGGCTGGCCAGTTCCACGGGCTTGGACACTTTCTTGGTGGGCAGCAACTCATCCAGGTCGAAAGCCATCGGTTCCATCCCTATCTTTAGGGCGGTTTTCCTTTGACTGGAAAACCGCACCGGCGGCGACTGTCGCCGCGCCGCTCGTGCGGCGAAAGCCAAGCTGCGGATGCAGCGCCGGCGACTGAGGACTACGAACTGCTAGAGCGTGTTTCCGGTCAACGGAAATACGCTCTAGTCTTGGCCCCATTCTGCGGTATCACGCGATTGGCCGCCACCCCGAAGCATGAAGGAACCGCCCCGATGACCACCCTGCCCACAAGCATGCGCGCCATAGAGATCTCGCAGCCCGGTGGGCCGGAGGTCCTGGTGCCCACCACGCGTCCTGTCCCGGTCCCGGCGGCAGGCGAGGTGCTGATCAAGGTGGCTGTCGCCGGCGTCAACCGGCCCGATGTGGTGCAGCGTCAGGGCTTGTATCCCCCGCCGCCCGGTGCATCGGACCTGCCGGGCCTGGAAGTGTCCGGCACCATCGCGGCCCTGGGCGATGGCGTCACGGGTTGGCAGGTGGGCGACAAGGTCTGCGCGCTCTTGGGCGGCGGTGGCTATGCCGAATATGCCACGGCCCCGGCGGGACAGGTGCTGCCCGTGCCCGAGGGCCTGGACATGGTGCAGGCCGCCGCCTTGCCGGAAACCGTCTTCACCGTCTGGACCAACGTGGTCGAACGCGCCGGCCTGATCGCGGGTGAGAGCTTCCTGGTGCATGGCGGCACGTCGGGGATCGGCACCATCGCCATCCAGGTTGCCAAGGCCCTGGGCGCCACCGTCTTCGCCACCGCCGGCGGGGCCGACAAGGTGGAGGCCTGCCGCGCCCTGGGGGCCGATCACGCCATCGACTACAAGGCCCAGGATTTCGTTTCGGTGGTGAAAGAAGCCACAGGCGGCAAGGGCGTCAATGTCGTGCTGGACATGGTGGGCGGCGATTATCTGCCCCGCAATATCGACTGTCTGGCCTTGGAGGGCCGCCATGTCTCCATCGCCTTCCTGCGCGGGCCGAAGGCGGAGGTGAACCTGGCGCCGATCATGATGAAGCGCCTTACCCTGACCGGTTCCACCCTGCGCGCCCGTACAACCGCACAGAAGGCGGCCTTGGCGGCGACCGTCCGGGCAAAGGTCTGGCCCCTGGTCACGGGGGGGCAAGTGCGGCCCGTGATTGCCCAGACCTTTCCGCTGGACGGTGCGGCGGGCGCCCACCGCCTCATGGAAAGCTCCACCCATATCGGTAAGATCATGCTGGTTCTGTAATCCCGTTACACCATTCCCCTAAAAAATCCCGTGGCTTGTCCCGTCTCGGAACGCTATAGGTGAACGGGTCGTTGACTTGTCCGTCCGGTTGGCTGCGCGGGGCCCCTCCCGCGCGCGACGGGCGGCTTTTGCGTTAACGGATTGATTTTCTGCTGGCCGGGTGCCGGCGAAGCGTTTGAGGAGGAAGCATGGCACAGCCCCTGATGCCGAAGGCCACCGCCGTTTGGCTGGTCGAGAACACCAGTCTCACCTTCGAGCAGGTTGCGGAATTCTGCGGCATGCATGAGCTTGAAGTGCAGGCCATCGCCGATGGCGAAGTGGCGGTGGGCATGGTTGGCCGCGACCCTGTGGCCGGCGGCGAACTGACGGCGGAAGAGATTGCCCGCGTCGAAGCCAACCCCAACCTGAAGCTGCGCATGCGCGTGCAGGACCTGCCGCAGCCGGTGGCCCGCTCCAAGGGCCCACGCTACACCCCGGTGACCAAGCGCGGCGACAAGCCCGACGCCATCGCCCACCTGCTGAAGGCCCATCCGGAACTGTCGGATGCGCAGATCTGCAAGCTGATCGGCACCACCAAGCCGACCATCGCCGCCGTGCGCGACAAGACCCACTGGAACGCCGCCAACATCAAGGCGCGCAACCCGGTCCTGCTGGGCCTGTGCAGCCAGCGTGAGTTGGACGCTTCCCTGGAACGCGCCCGCCGTGGCCGTCCGGAACCGGAAACGCCCGATATGGACGCGGTGGATGAGGATATGGATGCGGCTGACGCCGAGGATTAAGGTCTCTCAGCGTCAACATCAAAGCTCTCTCCCCCGTCATCCCGGCGAAAGCCGGGACCCAGGGGCCACAGGAGCAAAGCTTGACGCTGCCTTGATAGACGCAACCGATAGGTTGGGCGCTTGGCTCCTGGGTCCCGGCTTGTCGCCGGGATGACGAGATGGGGTAAAGCCACAGAAGCCTGACCGGCTTCAATCGGCACCTTTGGCATATTTGAAATTGGCCGGCTCGCCACGCGCAGCCGGCCTTTTTCTTGTCCGCCTTCATCCCGATATGCATGATGACGCGCCGCACCGGCGGCGCGGCAAACGGGGGGATGACACATCATGACGCAATGGTTCTTCCACGATGATGACGACCGGGTCGGCCCGCTGGACGGGCAGGCGGCGCTGGATTATGTGCGCGACCACCCGGATGCCTTCTGCTGGCGCAATGGCATGGCCGAATGGCTGCCCGTGCGCGCCGTGGCCGAACTGACGCCACAGGACAGCCCCTGGGGCAGCGCCGGTGCTCCCCCACCCCCACCGCGTGGCGGGGGCCGCTACTCGCGCGCCGACCAGATTGATTTCAAGATCCACGGTCAGGAGATGCAGTTCGTGGAGGTCGAGCTGGACCCCGGCGAAAGTGCGATCGCCGAGGCCGGGGCCATGGTCTACAAGGACCAGACCGTTGAAATGAACACCATCTTCGGCGATGGCAACGAATCGGCTGGTTTCCTGGACAAGCTGATCGGGGCCGGCAAGCGGGTGCTGACCGGCGAAAGCCTGTTCACCACCGTCTTTACCCAACAGGGGCGCGGCAAGGCCCGTGTCGCCTTCGCGGCCCCGTTTCCCGGCACCATCCTGCCGCTCAACCTTGCCGATCTCGGCGGTGGCCTGATCTGTCAGAAGGACAGTTTCCTGGCGGCGGCCAAGGGCGTGTCCATCGGCATCCATTTTCAGCGCCGCATCCTGACGGGCCTGTTCGGTGGTGAAGGCTTCATCATGCAGCGCCTGACGGGCGATGGCTGGGTCTTCGCCCATGTCGGCGGCACCGTCATGGAACGGCAACTGGCACCGGGGGAGGTGCTACATGTCGATACCGGCTGTGTGGCCGCCTTCACCCCCGATATCGATTTCGATCTGGTGCAGGTCGGTGGCGTGAAATCCGTGCTGTTCGGCGGCGAGGGCCTGTTCTTCGCCACCCTGCGCGGCCCTGGCCGCGTCTGGATACAATCCTTGCCCTTCTCCCGTCTGGCCGGCCGTATGCTGTCCGCCGCCATGCCGGGTGCCGGCAAGGGCGAAGGCAGCGTGCTGGGTCCCCTGGGCGACATCGTCATGGGCGGCAAGCGGTAAGGCGGGCGCCTTCCCTTACCCCACCCTATCCTTCATCATCGCGCTCCCCTTCGTCATCCCGGCGGAAGCCGGGATGACGAAGGGGAGGGCAATTGAAGCAATGCGCTCCAAACGCTATTAATGGAATAAATTCCCAAAACCTGCTAGGATCATGGACCCATCCCTTGCCTTCGGGAGCGCTGGCCCATGTCCCTGTCCCATAACCCCTACGACACCGACCACCCCACCCTGACGCCGCAGGAACAGTCGGAGGCCTGGTGGCGCGGGTCCTCCGACCTTCATACCAAGCCCTTTACCGAGGATGTGGGCTTCGCCCCTGATGAGCATCTGACGGAGGGTTACGTGTCCCGCAAGGTGACGGATGTCGCCTGGGCCAAGATCGCCTTCCACATCGCGGCGGGCCGCAAGATCAAGGAGATCACGGCGGAATATGGCGTGTCGCGCACCACCATCTGGCGCGCCCTGCAGCGGTCCCACAATCTGCGCCGCCGCGTCGCCGAAGAACGCGCCCTGCTGCGGCGGGAGGCGGAAAGCCGCTTCGTCTCCCTGCGCACCCTGGTGGTTGACAGCCTCTACCATGCCGTGGCCAGCGGCGACATGCGCGCCACCCTGTGGGCCGCCGACCGTCTGGGCCTGGGCGGGGACCTGCTGCAACCGTCGGAAAAAAAGCCCAAGCCCGGCCACGCCCGCGTCCCCTCGGACTGGTTTTCCCCGGATGGTGCCGACGCCATCCGCCTGGACCCCCTGACCGCCCCCACCGCCGAAGCCCCCGACCTCGCCACCGACCTGCCCGACCTGTCGGCTCACACCGACCCACTCCCCTCGTCATCCCGGCGAACGCCGGGACCCAGGGGCCAAACGCCCGACCTCTCCACCACGCCGGTTCCCACCCAGGACGCCCCCGAAGACCCGATCCCCGAGCTGCCCCCACCCCCCGCCGACGTCATGGGCCAGTCGGGCGACTACCCGCCTGACTACCCCCCCGAACTCCGCTTCGCCCCGCCCAGACCGCCGGCCCGCGTCAAGGCCGCATCCCCGCCCATCCCGCGCAACCCGGCGCCACCCTTCAGCCCCGCCGCGCGCCGCCGCCGGTCGGCCCCACGCCTGCTGGTCCGGATTCTCTTTGAAACCCAAACCGTGCTGGACAACCTGCCCACCGCACCCGGCCTGACCAACATTGTTTGGCCCGAACGTCCCCGCTGGCTGACCTGGGCACCCAAGCCCGGCTTCCTGTGAAACCGGACCGATACCGATGGTCAAAACTCTTGACCGTCGGTACGGCGGCGACCGCCGCCGCGCGCCACGTGGCGCGTAGCCAAGCCCACGGATGTGGGCGCCGGCGATTGAGGGGCAAGAAAAGGAGGGTGCACAATGTTTCACAGGGTTAACGCCATGGCATAATCCATTGCCTGCGAAACGCGGGAACAGACAAGGGTGCGTCATGTTTCACAGGGCACCCTGTGCGCGCCGTCACGGAAACGGCGGCCGACCGATGCCATCCTGCCACGCGGGACCCGGAACCTGTGGCGGTGACAAACCGTCTCTTTGCGTCCGGCGGGGGAAAAGATAAGATGCGCGCATCATGACGCACGCCACCGACACGACCGCCGGGCATACCGACATACGGCCCGGCGATTGGATCGACCGCTACCTGCCGGTGGCGTGGCGCCCCTATGCGCGTCTGGCCCGGCTGGACCGGCCCATCGGCACCTGGCTGCTGCTGCTGCCCTGCTGGTGGTCCATCGCGCTGGCGGCGCCGGCGGGAGGCTGGCCCAATCTCTGGCTGATGTTCCTGTTCGGCGTCGGTGCCGTGGTCATGCGCGGGGCCGGCTGCACCATCAATGACATCCTGGACCGGCATCTGGATGCCCGGGTCGAACGCACCAAGGTCCGCCCCATCCCCTCGGGCCAGGTCACGGTGCGTCAGGCCATTGCCTTTCTGGTGGCGCAGTTGCTGGTGGGTCTGCTGATTCTGATGCAGTTGAACCTGTTCGCCATCGCCATGGGCGTTGCCTCGCTGCTGCTGGGCGGCACCTATCCCTTGATGAAGCGGATCACCTGGTGGCCGCAGGCTTTTCTGGGCCTGACCTTCAACTGGGGCGCCCTGATGGGCTGGGCGGCGGTGCGCGGTGATATCGGCTGGCCGGCGGTGCTGCTCTATGCCGGGGGCATCCTCTGGACGCTCGGCTATGACACGGTCTACGCCCATCAGGATCGGGAAGATGATGCCCATGTCGGGATCAAGTCCACGGCCCTGCTGTTCGGCAATGATTCGCGGCGCTGGGTGGGTGGTTTCTATGCTGGCGCCTTCATCCTCTGGCTGCTGGCGCTGGAACCGATGGGCATGTTCTGGGGCATCTTCGTGCCCCTGGCCGCCACCGGTGCCTTGATGGTCATGCAGGTGCGGGGCTGGGACATGAACGACCCCGCCGACAGTCTGGCCACCTTCAAGGCGGCGCGCTTCATCGGCATGGCTTTGCTGGTGGCCATCATTGTCGGCATTGCCAGTCTGCCGCCCGCCCCGCAGGGTGGTGGCGGCTTCGCACCGGGCGGCAATCGCGGCCTGCCCAAACCCTACATGCAGCAGCCGATGCTGCAGATGGCTGATCTTGTCACTGTCCCCAGCCTCCGCTGATCCCGCCGCCTTCATCCGCCTGCATACCGCCCCGGCCCCCGTGCCGCTCTGCCCCGACATCCGTCTCTGGCAGGCGACGGAAATCACGCCCATCTGGCACGCGACCGAGGATTGGTTGCAGAAAAATGGCGTCCCGCCGCCCTTCTGGGCCTTCCCCTGGGCGGGTGGGCAGGCGGTGGCGCGGCTGATCACCGATGATCCGTCGCTGGTGGCCGGAAAACGGGTGATGGATTTCGCCGCCGGATCGGGCCTGATCGCCATCGCCGCCATGAAGGCAGGTGCGGCATCGGTCACGGCGGTGGAGATTGACCCCTTCGCCATCACCGCCACCGGTCTGAATGCCGACCTGAATGGTGTCGCGATCACCGGCCTGACCCAGGACATTATCGGCCAGCCCCTGTCCGGCATCGATATCCTGCTGGCCGGCGATGTCTGTTATGAGCGGTCATTCGCCGAAGCCGCGCTGGCCTGGTTCCGCGATTTGGCCCGCGCCGGCATCACCGTCCTGGTCGGCGACCCTGGCCGCGCCTATCTGCCGTCGCAGGGGCTGGACAAAGTCGCCACCTTCAATGTGCCGACAACGCTGGAATTGGAGGATCGGGCCGTGCGGGTCACCGATGTCTGGCGGGTGCCCACCTGCTAACGCTGTTCCAGGGACCGCGCGATATGGTCCGCCAGCAGTTCCGTCGCCTTTGGTACGGTTCCGGTTGGCCGGTGAAGCGCGATCTCGACATCGCCGGGCGGGGGAAGCCCCAGGCCGGCATCCACCACCTGCAGGCCCGGCCCCAGCATGTCGCGCGACAAGATGGTGACCCCCAATCCGGCATTCACGGCGGCCTGAAGGCCGGCCAGACTGGCGCTGGTATAGACGATGCGCCAGGGCAGGCCGGCTTTCTCCAGCATCTCCAGCGCCCGATGGCGGTAAAAATCAGGGGCGGGTGCCAGGACCAGGGGCAGCGGTTGCCCCGCCAGATGCAGAAGCCGGGGCGATGCCACCCAGACCAGCGGTTCCCGCCAGACCCGCAGCCCGTCACCGCCCCCCTGCGCGTCCCGCTTGCACAGGACCAGATCCAGATCCCCCTGGGCAAAGCCATCCAGAAGGTTGGCCGTGAAATCGCATCGCACCTCCAGCGCCACCTGCGGATGGGCGCGTGCGAAGCGGAAAAGAATGTCGGACAGGTGGGCCGTGGCGAAATCTTCCGGTGTGCCCAGGCGTACATCGCCCTCCACCGCCGGCTCCATCAGGGCCGCGCAGGCCTCGCCCGCCAGGCTCAGCAGACGCCGCGCATAGATCAACAGCTGCTCGCCTTCCGGCGTCACCTCGAACGACCGTCCCTCCCGCTGGAAAAGGCGCCGGCCCAGACCTTCCTCCAGCCGCTTGATCTGCAGGCTGACGGTGGATTGTGTGCGGCCCAGCCGTTCGGCAGCGCGGGTAAAGCCGCCCGATTCCACAATGGTGATAAAGCTGCGCAGCAGGTCCAGGTCGAACGGGGGCAAGGGCGTGGGCATAGGCCTATCCATTCAGGAGACGGCAAATGATGAGATAAACTGGACCGCCGGCCCGAATGGTAAAGGGCAGGGCGATGACGACGTACTTTTCGGCCCGCGACGGGCTGCCCGCTTGACCAGACCGCTCCTGCCACCGATCTTACGCCGCGACCCGTTACCCGGAACCCCCGAAGGCCCATCATGCCCTATGCCTCACTGCGCGACTTCATGGCCCGCCTGGAAAAGGAAGGCCGCCTGGTCCGCGTGACGGAACCCGTCTCCACCGTTCTGGAAATGACGGAGATCCATACCCGCCTGCTGGCGGAGAAGGGGCCGGCTGTCCTGTTCGAAAATGTGATCCGGGAGGATGGGACGCGCAGCCCCATGCCCGTCCTGATCAACCTGTTCGGCACGGTGGAGCGCGTGGCCTGGGGCATGGACCGCGAACCGCATGAACTGCGTCAGGTGGGGGAAACGCTGGCCTTCCTGAAGCAGCCCGAACCGCCGCGCGGCCTGAAAGAAGCGTTTCAGCTTTTGCCGCTGGCCAAGCAGGTCATGGCCATGCGGCCCGGCACCGTTTCCAAGGCGCCCTGTCAGGAGGTGGTGCTGACAGGGGACGAGGTGGACTTGTCGCTGCTGCCCATTCAATCCTGCTGGCCGGGGGAGCCGGCCCCCTTGATCACCTGGCCCCTGATCGTCACCAAGGGCCCGTCTGACAGCCGGGAGGATAATTTCAATCTCGGCATTTACCGCATGCAGCGGCTGGGTCGGAACAAGACCATCATGCGCTGGCTGAAGCATCGCGGCGGCGCGCAGCATCATCAGCGCTGGAAGCAATCCGGCAAGCACGAGCCGCTGCCCGCCGCCGCCGTGCTGGGTGCCGATCCCGGCACCATCCTGGCCGCCGTCACGCCCGTGCCGGAGACATTGTCCGAATATCAGTTCGCGGGCCTGCTGCGTGGCAAGAAGGTGGACCTTGTCGATTGCAAGACGGTGCCGTTGAAGGTGCCGGCCACGGCGGAAATCGTGCTGGAGGGCTATGTCAGCCTGGATGAGTATGCCGATGAGGGGCCGTATGGCGACCATACCGGCTATTATAACTCGGTCGAGCCGTTTCCCGTCTTCACGGTCACTGCCATGACCATGCGTCGCGACCCGATCTACCTCTCCACCTTCACGGGTCGCCCACCGGATGAGCCCAGCGTGCTGGGCGAAGGCCTGAACGAAGTGTTCATCCCGCTATTGCAGCAGCAATTCCCCGAGATCGTGGATTTCTGGCTGCCGCCGGAGGGCTGTTCCTACCGGATCGCGGTTGTCTCCATGAAGAAGGCCTATCCCGGTCACGCCAAGCGCGTGATGATGGGCGTCTGGTCCTTCCTGCGCCAGTTCATGTACACGAAATGGGTCATCGTCGTGGATGATGACATCAATGCGCGTGACTGGAAGGATGTGATGTGGGCCATCAGCACCCGCATGGACCCCGTCCGCGATATCACCATGATCGAGGGTACGCCCATCGACTATCTGGATTTCGCCAGCCCGGAATCGGGCCTGGGCGGCAAGGTCGGGATGGATGCCACCAACAAGCTTCCGCCGGAGACCCACCGCGAATGGGGGGAAAAGCTGTTCATGGAAAAAGGTGTGGTGGACAAGGTCACGGACATGTGGGACCGCTTGGGCCTGCCCGGTTCAGGCAAGCCGATCTGGCGGTAATGCAGCCTTTTGGTCAGTCCGCCATCTCCACCCTGATCGCCACCATTTCCGCCTTGTTATCCAGGAACAGGGCGGCAAGGGCCGGGTCAAGGTGGTTGCCCTTGATGTTGGCGATGTAGTCCAGCGCCCTGTCCATTGGCCATGGCTCCTTATAGGGTCGGTGCGACAGCAGGGCGTCGAACACGTCGCAAACGGCCACCAACCGCCCGGACAGGGGGATTTTTTCCCCCGCCAATCCGTTGGGATAGCCGCTACCATCCCATTTCTCATGATGGGATAGGGCGATCTCCGAAGCCAGGTTCAGCATGGGCAGACCGCTATCCGCCAGGATCTGTGCCCCGAGGGTGCAATGGGTCTTCATGACGGCCCATTCGTCGGCATCCAGCTTCCCAGGCTTCAACAGAACACGGTCGGGAATACCGATCTTGCCGATATCATGCAGGGCGGCGGCGGCGGCCAACTGACTGACAAAATCCCGGTCGGCACCTGCCAGTTCCGCCAGCCGTGACGACAGCCGACCGATGCGGGCGACGTGCCGGCCCGTATCCTCGTCCCTGAACTCCCCGGCATTGCACAGACGGTGAATAATCTCCGCCCGCGTCCGCTCCAGTTCCGCCGTCCGCTCACTGACCAGTTGTTCCAGGCGGCGTGCCAAGGCCCGTTGACTCTGGTGCATCATATGCAGGCGCAACAGGTTGCGGGCCCGGATCAGCAGTTCCCAGTCGGTGAACGGCTTCAGCACATAGTCGATGGCACCCAGTTCCAGTGCCCGCCGACGATTGGCGGCAATGTCATGGGCAGTAATGATCAGGATCGGCGGAACCTCATCCCCCAGCAGGGCAACAAGCTCTGCCATGAAGCCCGGCCCGTCCAGGCCGGGCATGCAATAATCCAGCAGGATCAGGTCGGGTGGTGCAACGCGGCAAAGTTCCAACCCCTCATGTGGGTTAGTAGTTGCTGATATATGGGCAAGGCCCGCGCGACGCAGGGTGCAAACAAGATAGTCAACGCTAACTTGCATGTCGTCGATCACAAGAATTCGTGCCGACTGTAGGACATTTTCTCCTGTTAAAACGCCATAATGCCCCATCCCATCGACTCCGCCTTCGAAGAAAGACATGGAGCGTCAATGTCCATACGCCCTATTGCTGGTATTCAATAATGCCAGTCAACTTAAGGAGACTCACCGTCGACCCGGGCGGGCATCGCGTCATTCATTAACGACTTTATCTTGCTTCTATTATCGGTTCAAACAGGTTGTCATGACCAAAAGTTCATATTACCCCTGGTCTGATTTTCTCAGAATATATAGAGCTGCATACAGCAGAAGGCAGATGGTCTTCCCATCCTGAATGCCGCCATCGCGAATCCGGGCCAGTGCATCGTCAATGCTGATCTCCAGAACGCTGATATCCTCGCCCTCCTCGACATTGCCGCCACCGGCCCCCACCCTGTCCGCCGGATGGTAGGGAGCAGCAAAAAAATGCAGCTTTTCCGTCACTGATCCGGGGCTCATGAAGGCTTCGAACAGTTTCTGTGGCTGACCGATGACATAACCCGTCTCCTCCATTAGTTCCTGGCGGATACGGTCGGCGGGATCGGCGCCGTCCAGCAGCCCGGCTGGTGCCTCCGTCAGCAGATCATTATGACCATTGACGAAGGCCGGAAACCGGAACTGCCGGGTTAGCACGACGGTGCGGCGGTCGGGATCGTACAGCAGGATGGTGGCCCCATTCCCCCGGTCATAGGTCTCCCGGCTCAAACTCTGCCAGGTGCCGTCGGCGCGGCGGTAATCAAAGCGGGTTTTCTTCAGCACGTACCAGTCGTCGGATAGCAGGGTCACTTCCTGGATGCGGATACGGTCGGCAATGGACATGGGGTAGGCTCCCTCAACTGATTTCGCGTATTATCGTGAAAATTCGTGTAGAGTCATGGAAAATCATGATGGGGCGTGAGATGCTGACGCAGCAGCGCAAGGCGATGATCCTGTCGGCCTTGAAGCGGGACGGGCAGGTGGTGGCCAAGGATTTCGCGGCCAGCCTCGGCCTGTCGGAGGATACGATCCGCCGTGACCTGCGGGAGATGGCGGCCGACGGTCTGTTGCAGCGGGTGCATGGCGGGGCATTGCCGGCCTCGCCCGCGGTCGCCGACCTGGCGGTCAAGGCGGCGCAGTCACCCGATGCCAAGCGGGCGCTGGGTCTGGCGGCGGCGCAGATGATCCGGCCCGGTCAACTGATCTTCGTTGATGGCGGCACCACCTGCCTTGCCATGGCGCAGGCTTTGCCGCGTGCCCTGCGGGCCATGGTGGTCACGCACAGCCCCGTGATCGCCGCCGCCCTGATCGACCATCCGGCGGTGGAGGTGGCGCTGATCGGCGGGCGGCTGTTCAAACATTCCGGTGTCTGCGTCGGCGCGCAGGTGCTGGACGGCATCCGCCGTTTTCAGGCCGATCTCTATGTCATGGGTGTTACCGGCGTACATGCCGGCATCGGCCTGACCACGGGCGATATGGAGGAGGCGGATGTGAAACGCGCCTTTGCCAATGCCGCTGCCGAAACGCTGGTCCTTGCCACACCCGAAAAGATCGGTGCCGCATCCCCGCACATTATCGGTCCTGCCAGCCTGATGCAGACGCTGCTGGTGGCAGGTGAGGTGGGGGAGGGGGTGTTGGCCCCCTTCCAGAATGCGGGCGTGTCGGTACTGCGCGCCTGAGCGTTATTCTTCGTCCGGCGAGGAAGGGGTTGCGACGTTGCGGAAGCCCATGGCCACCAGATAGGTCTCGCTGCTGTCCTGCCGGCTAGCGGCGGGCTTGGCGTGGCGGACGGTGGCGAAATCCTTCTTCATCTGGGCCAGAAGCTCCCGCTCCGCCCCGCCCTGGAACAGCTTGCAGATGAAGGTGCCGCCCGGGGCCAGCACCTCGACCGCGAACTGATAGGCCATCTCCGCAAGGCCGGCGATGCGCAGATGGTCGGTCTGGGTATGGCCCGTGGTGTTGGCCGCCATGTCCGACATCACGATATCGGCGGGGCCTTGCAGCAGTGCCTTCAGGCGGGCCGGCGCCTCCGGAATGGTGAAATCCATCTGGAAGGTGGTGGCGCCGGGCACAGGCTCCATCTCCAACAGATCGATGCCGATCACCTGACCGGTGCCGCCCTTGTCCGACTTCGACTTTTCAACCGCGATCTGGGTCCAGCCGCCGGGGGCCGCACCCAGATCGACGATGCGCTGCCCACGCTTCAGGAAGCTGAACTTCTCATCCAGCTGCAACAGCTTGAAGGCGGCCCGGCTGCGGAAGCCGCGCTTCTTGGCCTCGGCCACATAGGGGTCGTTCAGCTGCCGTTCCAGCCAGCGGGCCGACGACACCGACCGCCGCTTGGCGGTTTTCACGCGCACGGCCTGATTGCGACCGGTGGGGACGTTGCCGGAGGACTTGGTCATGGGGAAAGCGCCATCAAACGATAAGGAAGATCAAGCAGGCACCATTGCCGGAACCGTCCGCCCTGACAAGCGGCGGCTGGTCAACCCTGCCTAGCCGCGCCGGCGCCGGTGGCGGGCGGCGGCGGCCAGTTCGCACAGGATGCCCTCCCGCACGCCCCGGTCGGCGATGCGCAATTGCGGCACCGGCCATTGCCGCCAGATCGCGTCCAGGATGGCGCAGCCGGCCACCACCAGATCGGCGCGGTCACGGCCCACACAGGGCTGACCGGCCCGACCCATATAATCCAGGCCCAGCAGCGTCTCCGAAATCGACCGCGCCTTGTCCCGATCCAGGAAGGCGCCATCGACGCGGGAACGGTCGTACCGGGCCAGCCCCATCTGGATGCCGGCCAGCGTGGTGACGGTGCCCGATGCGCCCAGCATCTGTACCCGCCCCTCGGCCACGGCCTTGGAGATGCCATTGCGGGCGTCGAAATCGCCTAGCCCCTCGGCCACCCGGTCCATCATGCGGCGGTAATCATGCGGACAGACCCGGTCGCCGCCATAGGTTTCCGTCAGATTGACGACGCCCAGGGGCACGGAAATCTGGTCGATCACGCGCGGACGGCCCCGGACCAACTCCGTCCAGATCATTTCCGTCGATCCGCCGCCAATATCGAAGACCATGGCATATTGGATGTTGGGATCCAGCAGGGGGGCGACACCGGCCAGGGCCAGCCGCGCCTCCTCCTTGGGGCTGATGATCTCAATATCCAGCCCCGTCTCGTCCTGCACGCGGGTCAGGAACTCATCGCAATTGTCGGCGCGGCGGCAGGCCTCGGTCCCGACGGCGCGCAGATGGCTGACGCCCCGCCGCTCCATCTTCGACCGGCAGACCTTCAGCGCCTGCACCGTGCGGGACATGGCGTCATCGCACAGCCGGTCGCTGCGGGTCAGCCCCTCACCCAGGCGCACGATGCGGGAAAAGGCATCGATGACGCGGAACCCCTCGCGGCAGGGCCGGGCGATCAGCAGGCGGCAATTATTGGTGCCCAGGTCGAGCGCGGCCAGAACCGGCGCGCGGTTGGCGCAGGCAGTGTCGGCCGTGGGGATTTCCGCCCCACCTGGCACCGGGTCCATCCCGGTTCTGCCTGCCGCACCATTATCCACTTTGCCTGATCCCTTTGCTTGCCGCTTTCCGTCCTGCAACGGATATGGGTGATGTTCAAAACTCTGCCACCCTATCGTAACCGATGCCTGCCCGCCCGCAAGCGCCGTTCAAGCAGCCCTTCCTTGACCGGTGATGAACAGGCGGGTCGGCACCCAGCGTTTACCCCTTATGCATTTTTATGTGAAGAAAGGGGTTCACAACCCCAAAACCCGATGCTATAAGCCCGCCCACCCCGACGGCGAGACGCGCACAACATCGCGAAACGCCTAATCGGATGGGGGATCGTCTAACGGTAGGACAGCGGACTCTGACTCCGCCAGTCTAGGTTCGAATCCTAGTCCCCCAGCCAACCTCTCCAAGTCATTGATTTTGAAGGACTTTCAGCCCCGGTGACAATCTGGGGCGTGTGACACTGTGTACCACGCCATGAAACCAACGATGCTCGATATGGCGGGTAATCAGTACCTTCAGAGACGCCGACAGACTTGGTACGTCCGCGTCCCCATCCCCCCGACTCTGCGGCCCCTTTACGGTGGCAAGGAATGCCTTATCCGGTCGCTGAAGACGCGCGACCTGACCGAGGCGCGATACCTCCGTCACGAAGCCGTCGCTGAGATTCAACGGGAGTTCCGCGTCAAGCGCACCGGCAAGCCGCCTGAGGCAGTGCTGGAGGAGGCCCTGAAGCTGCGGGAAGCAATCCTGCGGGCCGACCATCGGGAACTGGATTCCACCCGCCATAGCGACCGGGACACCCTGGAGTTTGTCGCAGAGACCATGGCCGAAGAGGTCGAAGCGGTGCATGGGGAGGCGACTGCCCGCAAGGTCTACCAAATCGCCACCGGCAAAGGGCTGCCCACGTCGGTTGCCCTTGAGCGCTGGCTGAAGGACATCGCTGGCACCATCAAGAACGGAACCGTCGCGGATCACCGCCACGCCGTCAGCCTGTTTGTCGAGTTTTCGGGGGATATGTGCGTTGAGGATGTGGAGCGGATCGACGCGGGCCGCTTCACGACAGACGTGCTGAAGGCGGGCGGCCAAGCCAGCCCCAAAACCATCAACAAGAAGCTGAGTAGCCTGAGCGCACTGTGGAAGTGGCTCAGGAAGCGCGGCCTTGTCAACAAGGAGAACCCCTGGGAAGGGCAAGGCGACTACACCCGGCGGACGAAGGCACGGAAGGCAGAGAAACGAGCGTACACGGCAGACGAACTTGTCAAGTTGCTGAGTGCCGACCCTCGGGACGTCTATGCCTCAGACACCTACGCCCCCGCCCTGTGGGACCTCATGCGGCTTGGGCTTCTCACAGGCGCGCGCCTGGACGAACTGTGTTCGCGTCGAGTGGAGGACATTGACACGAAGGAACGCACGATCCGCATACGCGATGGGAAGACGGAGAACGCACAGCGGACGATACCCGTACTGGACCCAATCTGGCCGATTATCGAGCGGCGGGTAGGCGAAGCGAAGGACGGCTTCCTCTTCTGGCAGCTACCGCCCGGTGGGCCGGATAAGAAGCGGGGATGGACCACGACGAAGCGTTTCACCGCGTTCCGTCGTCGGGTCCTGGGTGACACCGGGACGGAACTGGACTTCCACAGCTTCAGACGTTGCTTTGCGACCTACCTGGAACGAGCGAGTACCGTCTCCCGCGCTGTGAACGCCAGTGTCATCGCTGAGTTGATGGGACATGCGAAAGGGACCTTGGCACTTGACGGGTATAGCAGTGGCCTTCGTCTGTCTGAGCACAGACAGGCGCTCAGTGCGATGACAAGTGTGATTGAGCCAGACGTATTACGCCTTGTGCAGCAGGAGTCCCCCGGCCCTGATGGTGTCTAAGTTTGAAATCTAATGCCCCTTGACGGGTTTCACGCCCACCGCCCGGTTCCTATATGCTTACCGAAATGTATGGAAGGGATTAACCATGCCTAATGGACCGCAGGGCCAGAAGAGCTCCGGTGATGTGATCGGAGCGGCTGTGATGGTCGCTCGGATCGCCACGGGGAAACTCCGAGTTGGCCGCATCCGAGGGTGACGACGGCAAGGACACCGCAGCCAAGGCTCTTCGCGCACGGGGCGGGAAAGCCCGCGCGGCTAAGCTGGACCCGGAAAGGCGGGCGGAGATTGCCCGCAAAGTAGCAGCTAAGCGGTGGGGTCGCTGAAAGTAAAAGGCAGTTCTAGGGTGTTGCCTTTCTTAGGAAGAACCTGATCAACCATAAGTAAGAAGCGCTTCCATCCGTAACCGTTGGCAATAGCTAGTCGCTGGAACATCATCACTGAATGAAGATGCTGCGCTAACATCGGATGGCCGACATCTTCGGTCAGCCATTGATGCAGACGGTTGGGACGGTATCCTTTATCATTCTTGGGCTCTTTGGTGCGAAGTTCGTCTAAAACACCGGGGCCCAACCTTTGATATACTAGATCATTTGTGTAGTGTGCGACCACACTGAATCTATTCTTTCCCATGCCGGGCCAGGGCCACCCTTTGAGTTTATAAATGTTTTCATAGAACTCGTCAGGAAAGCGCTTGGCCCATGCCGCCAGTTCACGGCGAACAACCATTTCCAGATATGCCTGTAGGGCATTCTGTGGCCGAACCTTCTGGTATCCAGTCGCTTCGTCAATCAGCGCAACGATACCTGTCTCGGCCAAGGCCAGCGTTAGGATTTCGGCTTTCTGCGCCTTTGGAAGCTGCTGCATCTGAAGGACACCCTTCTCACGCGCTTTGAGCCACACGTTGCAGACAGCAACTAGCACTGATGCATTATAACCTCGAACCACACGTTCACCATCTAAGTAGTCGATTGGCTTCAGGGGGCCATCCACTATCTCTCTGGTGATAAAGGGCTTTAGCTGGCTAGGGGCCACGAAAAGCGGCAGAAGGGCCCCATCCTCAGAGGCGGCCTTCTTCAAGCGTTTCGAGGCGCCGCTTCGGGTTCCAAGGATTGCTTGAGTGATCCCGTTCTCGCTTAACACCCGTTGCACACCATCAGGTCCCTGAATCACTGCGCAGGGCAATTTCGTTCCTGCGAGATCAAGGACGTTGGAGTATCCCTCGAGGACGCGGGGCATAGTTAGCTCAACAGGCCTCTGTACCGCCCACCGCTTTTCGGCCGCCTCCTTTGCGATGGTTGAACGCCGCTCAGGCGTAAGCTTCTCCGCCCTTGCGCGGCCGCCTTTCGCCCTTCCGATCAGATCGCTTTCATTTGTCATGCAAGCACCTCTTAGCTTATGCTTGCATGTTATCAGCCCCTGACGACTATGCAAGCATATTTTCCCAGGTGCTTGCTTTCCGCTTGAAGCTGGGCATGAAAGGTCGCTTTAGATGCGTATCGGATCGGCGCTCAAAACAGTGTGCCGTTGCCATGACAAGCTTCCCCTTACGAAGCGCGTCCAAATCCTCGGCATACTGCGTGAGGAAGCCCCATACGGCCCATTTCCCAAGTGGTGGACGTATCCATAAACACGGTGACGAAGCATCTTGGACGATGCTATTGAAGCCTGCTTGGTCCTGTATGACGAACATATGTGAAGCGCCCGTACCAGTCGCACCCAGTCCGGAGAGATTTGGTCGTTCTGCTGCGCAAAGGAAAAGAACGCGTCCAATGCCAAGGTTGGCGCGGACGGTGCCGGGGCGTGTGGACGAGGACGGCCCTGCATACGGACCCGAAGATGATCGTATTCTACCTCGTCGGGGACCGCTCCAGACAGCCTGCCATTGCCTTGATGGACGATTTCCGCTCCCATCTGGCGAACTGGGTGCAGTTCATCACGGACGGGCACAAGGCTTACCTTGAAGCCGTAGAAGTAGCGTTTACTATGCCCACGTATCACAAGCGGTATGGTAACGATACAGAAGCCCACAAGGACCGTTACAGCCCCGCCCAGTGCACTGGTAACAACAAGGTTAAGGTGGAAGGCAGCCCCGATCCGAAGGCAAATACCGCATTCGATATGGAGCGGCATAACCTAACAATGCGTATGAGCGTGCGGCGGTGCACTCGTCTTACGAAGGGCTTCTCCAAAAAGCTGGACAACCACATTGCCGCGGTGGTCCCAAACTACATGCACTACAACTTCTGCCGAGTTCGCAAGAGCCCGCGCATGTACCCTGCCATTGCTGCCGGTGTCGCCAATCGACTGTGGTCCATGGAGGACATCCTCGCTGCCATCGACGCGCGCCTCGAACCGCCAACGAACAGGAGGCTGCGCAAGAAGCGGACCTCTGTTTAAGGAATACCGCATACTCATTTTGGTTGCCACGGCGGAACAAAAATGGGATTCTTCTCCCCATGGCAAACACGGCACGCGAAGCAACCGATCGGCTAATCAGCTTGGGCGCCGAAGCGGGGCACCCCCTGACACCTCTTGAAATCCAGAAGATGCTGTATTTTCTGGAAGGGCTCCATCTTGCTTTGGTAGATACCCCCCTATTTGACGAGAATTTCCAAGCATGGACGTTTGGTCCAGCATTACCAAGCGTTTACCGCCGCCTTAAAAAGTTCGAAGGCAGCAAATTGAGCCCTGCCGTAATCGATACCAAGGCCGGCGGAAGCCTTTCCGAATCGGTGTTGGCGCTGATTGATCTTGTATTTGAGGTTTTCGCCAATTTTGATGGGCCGGGGCTTGTTCGGCTGACGCACCTTCCTGGGGCACCTTGGCAAGTGGTGCGGCAACGGATTGGCGCTGAAAAAGGCGACCCTTCAGAGGAGCCCATAGATATCGAACTTATTTCGAATTGGTTCAAGGCCAAATGGCTGGACTCGGTTCAGCCGAAGAATAAGAATATAACTTTTTACGATAAAGAAGAGTTCCCAGAATGGGCGACGGCTTAAAACGTAGATTTGCCGTTCGCGCCTCAGATTTACTTCACCAACAGATGGTGAAGGCTGAAGACGACTATCCGTATCTTAAAGAATTTTTAAAGGCAATTGTTGCATGTTACGATGGGGCTATTGAGGGCTATCAGAATACAAAATCTGTTGCAAAGTACGAGCCACGCCAACGTTCTGGCCCGAACGAACCTATGCACAACATCTCAGAGATTTCCGTGTTTGTACGTTTCGAAGAGGTGTTCGCCTATATAGACGGACTTTGGTTCCATGGCGTTGATGTTGCCGTTGGCGTTGCCCGCGAAGTAAAGCGTCGTCGCACCCGTGAACAAAATTCAAACTGAGACACTACCCGGCCCTGTCCGTTGCCGCGTGGCTTGAGTGCGCTGGGTTAACTGTCCGGCAAGGTGAAGCGCAGCCATTCCAGTCAGAACGGGAGGGGCCGGGAGACCGCTCAGTTCTCCTCAATCATCAGCAATAAACAACAACCCTGGAGCCTCTTTGCGAGGTGGGTGGGGTGGCACTCCCCCTGGGGTCGATTTGGGTCCCATCTCAGGGGGCCTTCGGACCAGGGAACCCCACCCATCCTCCCCAGCACGGTGCGACCGAATGACGTTGACAGCGACTCGCGACCATGCCATCTAAAACACCGTAACGTCCGTTTGGCTGTTTTAGATGGATGGGCTTAGGCAATGGCGCAGGGGAAGTTCGTCGCCTATTTCCGGGTGAGCACGGCGAAGCAGGGCCGCAGTGGTCTTGGGCTGGAGGCGCAGCGGGACGCCGTTCGCGCGTATCTGAACGGGGGCCAGTGGTCGCTCCTCGCGGAGTTCACCGAGGTTGAGACCGGTAAACGGAATGACCGGCCAGAACTCGACCGTGCGCTTGATATGTGCCGTCTGACAGGGGCAACCTTGGTCATCGCCAAGTTGGATCGGCTGTCGCGCAACGCGGCCTTCCTGCTGAAACTCCGGGATGAGGGTGTTGACTTCGTCGCTGTGGACATGCGGGACGCCAACCGCCTGACCGTTGGCATCATGGCGGTCATCGCTCAGGAAGAGCGGGAGATGATTAGCGCCCGCACCAAAGCGGCTCTACAGGTTGCCAAGGCACGGGGACAACGGCTGGGCAACCCGAATGCATTCAACGGACGCGTATACCGTGCGGGAGGACAAGCCGCCAAGGAGCGCGCTGACGACTTTGCCAAACGCCTTGGGGCGACCATCAAACGGCTCATGAATGAACATGGCTTGTCACTCGGGGGTGTTGCCAAGCGTCTGACCGAGATGAACGTCAGGACGGCGCGCGGTGGCGCTTGGACCGCACAGGCGGTGAAGAATGTGATGGTTCGCTTGGAGGGGTAGCAGGAACGATGCTGCCCCGTCACGCCCTGCCTTGTGCGGCTTTGAGCGGCCTGTAGATGACCCGGAGAATAAACAGGCAGCGACCAGGGGTTTCACATAGGGGACACCATTGCCCAAGATCATCCGACATGGTGGACGCTTGCGGCTCCGGTAATAGGCTGAGGTCGCGGGTTGCAAGCCCGTTCTTCAGCCTACACTTTCTGCAACCCCTTGGTGAGCTTCGGTAAAATCCGAAGTCGTATCAGAGGATACCCCCGACATGAATGTCTTGACGCGTGCCCGGACAACGGGTGCGAGCGATGGCGCACGCCTAGATCAAATCCAGGGTGCCTTTCGCGGGGTGGAGGAGGCTTACCGCTCCCTTTACCCACTGCTTCCCCGCAACAGCTTCCGGGGCAGCCTTAACCGAGCATTTCGACAGATGAAGTGGGCCGTTGGCAACGGTCGCATCCTCGAAGACGCCGACAGCAACCAGCACGAAGAGTTTGAAGATGGGCGCAACGCCAGTGTTGATCGGTCCCCTCGGACCCTCTGAAGAACCGGCCACCGTCTGTGACCTGACCCGCGAACCGGAGCGGTATTCACACATCACATACACGATGAGGCGTACCAAGCCGAGGGGGCTGAAGCCGGGAACGATCCGCACGGATATTGAGACCAATCACATTATCGCCCTTCGGACCATGCCCCGGTTCGGGTGTACGGAACTGTATTGGGACGAGATGCAGGATAACGCGCGGATCAAGACAGCCATCGACATCGACGGCGTTTACTTCCCCGCCGGGCATGTTGTTGACGAAGCGTTCATTCAAGCCGTCCTAATGGCCCTGCGTTGCTTTGGCTTCACCATGGTCAGCCTGTCGGTTGTCAAAGGGGCCATCGAAACCATCGCCCGCCGCGACAAGCAGAACCCCGTCAGGGATCATCTGCTGAGTCTGGAATGGGATGGGACGCCACGGCTGGATCGTTGGCTTGTGTCCTATTGCGCGGCGCAGGATGAACCCTTTGTTAGGGCGGCTGGGGCAAGGTTCCTTATCGCCGCTGTGGGGCGCGCCATTGAACCAGGCCTGAAGTTCGACAGCGTACTGATCCTGCACGGGCGGAAGGGTGGCGGTAAAAGCACCGCGCTGCGAATCCTTGGTGGCGAGTATTTCACCGAGGTCACGAACCTGCCACTCCAGGGGACACGCAACAACCACCCTATGCAGGGAAAATGGTTGGGCGAGTTTCCAGAGATGGACCGGCTGGTTCAGAGCGACAGGGACGCGGCGGCGTTCAAGGCGTGGATCGCCATGACCAGTGACCGCATTCTGCCCCCCTATGCCGCCACTTGGAGGGACGTTCCGAGGACCTGGGTACTCGCTGGGACAACCAACGAGAAGGCGTGGATCAAGGACGCAGACGGCGAACGCCGCTTCTGGGTGGTCACTGTCGGTGACGCGTTGGACCTTGAAGGCCTTCAGCGGGATCGAGCGCAACTACTGGCGGAAGCCGTCAACCGCTTTCGTCGGTCAAACCGGGAGCCCCTCTTCATGGATACCCCGGAGCTTCAGGCAGCTATGCGGGAAGCCTTGGGGGACTTCGCTGAGGAGAACCCCCTAGAGCGCGGGACGTGGGAATGGCTGTCAACCGAGACCCGCACAGCGATGCGACAGGGGCTTGATGTTCAATGCCGTCCTTTCTCACCCGATGACCTCTCTTGCGATGGTTACCGTCCCGACAGCCCCAAGCACCGCGCACAGGTCAAGAAGGCGTTGGAACGTGCCGGGTTGATCGCGCGGCGACCCACGGTGAATGGCGTCAAGGCTTCAGCGGCGTTGTTCTTCTGGCCGTCCCGAGAGGCTGCCCAAGCCTTTGTTACGCAATGGGAAAATGCAGATGTTCAGCCGGGAGGGGAGGACGACTTCTGACCGAGCTTAACGGGGTGATGGGGATTTGACCTTGTCCACCTTGTCCATCCCGCCCGAACTCCAGCAATTCAGCCGGTTTGACGCGGACAAGGCGCGGATGCGGGACCCTTGTCCAAGCATAGACCGGACACCATCACGGGCCGTCTAGGGATCGACCTTGGGCGGCCTTTCTCGTTTCTGAAAGAGGTACAATGAACGCAATGTCTCACCTGAAGAAGAACGGAGCGGTGCTGCCCAAGCCCACCTACTACAATGGGCGACAATACCGTTCGGAGTTTGAAGCCAGGGTTGCTCAGCGCATAACCGAAGCGAGCATCCCCTTCCTCTATGAGCACAGACGGCTCCGCTACACCGACCACAATCAGTGTGATGCAACTTATCTCCCTGACTTCGTCCTTGATGACAACCTGACCATCGTGGAGGCGAAGGGCTGGCTGAACGCTGAGGAGCGGTCAAAGCTGATCTTCGCCCGGATGGCTAATCCACAGCATCACATCGTTCTGTGCCTTCAAAGCCCGCACTCAAAGCTGTCCGGGTTCAAGGCAATGACCGCTGCCGACTGGTGCCGGAAGCACGACTTCGACTGGGCCTCACTCGACGGTCTGGTGCCCCACCTTATGGCAATCGGAGTAGCCGGGGACGATGGTTACATGCCTCGGGAGGTCACCTGGGAGAGCTTCCCGCTCGATCCCGAGGAACGGGCCGCGAAGATCATCGCAGGTGAAATCCGCCTGACCCACTGAGGCATCTCGGGAGAGCGCTCCCTGATCGGAACCGGAAGGTTCGGGTCGGGACTGTGCTCTCCCTTTTTTTCGCCGGAGGCCGTAAACCGGCTTGACAAAGGCGTGTGACATACTGTGCACTGTCACACGTTTATTGGGCTGATACCTTATATATCAGTGACTTAAGGGGTGGTGGCTTAGTCTCCTAGTCCCCCAGCCAACCTTTCGAGAGCGCCCGACTTGGTCGAGGCGCTTTTTTCTTGTCCGCGCGCACACGAAAAAAGGGGGGCGGACCCGGTCGATCCGCCCCCTCCGAGTGACCCCGCCTCAGCACGGGGTAAGCATTGCAGTTCCTCAATCGCCGGCGCCGCATTCGCGGCTTGGCTTACGCGGCACGTGCCGCGCGGCGGCGGTCGCCGCCGTAGCAGCTTTGCCTGACCGGTGCCGCTGCCCTTACTCCGCCGCGGCCAGGAAGCCGCCCGACTGCCGGTGCCAGAGCTGGGCATAGCGCCCGCCCAGGGCCAGCAGTTCGTGATGGCTGCCTTCCTCCACCACCTTGCCGCCCTCCAGATAGAGGATGCGGTCCATCCCGGTGATGGTGGACAGGCGGTGGGCGATGGCGATGACCGTACGGCCTTCCATCAGGGTCCAGAGCGCGCCCTGGATCAGATGCTCCGACTCGCTGTCCAGCGCACTCGTCGCTTCGTCCAGCACCAGGATGGGGCTGTCTTTCAGCAGGGCGCGGGCGATGGCCACCCGTTGACGCTCTCCACCTGACAGCTTCACCCCCTGTTCGCCGACAATCGTGTCGTACCCTGTCGGACGCTTCATGATGAACTCGTCGGCATGGGCCTTCATGGCGGCGGCGCGGATTTCCTCCAGGCTGGCGCCCGGCTTGCCATAGGCGATGTTCTCCCCCACCGTCCGGTGGAACACGCCTGGCTGCTGCGGCACCTCGGCCACCGCTTCATTCAGGCTTTGCAGCGTGACATGGGCGATGTCCTGACCATCGATCAGCACGCGGCCATATTGCGGGTCATATTGACGCCGGATCAGGCGGACCAGCGTGCTTTTCCCCGCCCCAGACCGTCCCACCAGCCCCACCTTCTCGCCGGGCTTGACGGTCAGGTTCAGGCCGTTGAAAACCTTGGTGCCGTCACCGAAGCTGAAATGCACCTCCCGCAGCTCAATCCCACCGGCCCGCACCCGCAGGGGCGGTGCGCCGACCGTATCGGTGATCTCATGCGGGGCCGACACCAGATCCAGCGCCTCTGACAGCGTGCCCAGTTCCTCAAAGAAGGTCAGCATGCGGTCGGACAGGTGCCAGACGGTATTGGAAATCTGGAAGGCCAACGTGAAGACCAGCGTGAACTCGCCAACCGTCATGCCACCCGACAGGGTGCGGTGGATGGCGACCCAGACCAGGGCCCCCAGCAGCGCCACGATGGACAGCATCTGAAACAGCCGCATGACCACCAGGAACCAGCGCAGCCGGCGCGAGCGGAACCGTTCCTCATTCACATAATGGCCCAGGAAGGACCGTTCGAACAGGGTGCGGGCAAAGCCGCGGATCAGGTCGGCATTGGTGATGGCGTCGATGATCCGCCCGGACGAGCTGGATATCGCCTCGCTCATCTTCTCCGACAGGGAGAAGCAATGGCGGGCCAGCCAGCCGGACACGGCCACATAGACCACCATCCAGACTGCCAGCACGGCGGAAAAGACCGGCGATGCCGTCCAGAGCAGGGCCAGCGCCACGGTCAGCAGCACCAGGACGCGGATCACATCCCACATCAGGATTTCGATCAGGCCCAGGACGGCATTGGCCCCCTGCTTGATCTTCTGCCCCAGCTTGCCGGCGAAATTATCCTGGAAATAGCGGGGGCTGTGCCCCAGCAACCAAGCGAACATCCGCTTCTGCGCCAGCGCCCGGATGGAGGGCGAGGTGTAGATATCGATAATCTGATAGACGCGGTACATGCCCATGCTGCCCAGCCAGATGGCCAGCAGCATGACGAACCAGCCCATCACGCCCAGGCCCAGCACGTCGTCGGCGGGCGCGCCGCCGGTGGCCCCCCCGGTCACCTGCGTCAGGGCATCGACCACGGCCTTCAGGGCATAGGGCTCAAACGCCTCAATCCCCTGACCGATGGAGACGGCCAGGATCATCAGGGTCAGCCGGCCCGCGAATTTCTCCCGGATCAGGCCCCACATGAAGGCGAACGGCTTCGGCGACAGGGGCTTTGGCTGCTCCTGATCCTCCCAGGCGAAATCCTGGTCCTGACGCTCCAGACTATCAATACGCACCGCGCGCATCCCGGCGCGCAACATGCCGGCAAACATCTTCCACCCCATCTCCGGTCCAGGGCCATCCCCGCACCGCACAATACATCCGATATCGGAAGTGATGCGGTATGGTTAGGATTCTGTCAACGGGGAAAAAACTTTCCCGACGCATCAAATGGGCTTGGGTGTGGGGCGGCTCCCGGCGATGTGAAACATTGTGAGACAGGGGGAGCGGTGATGTTTCGCTGGCCGTGGGGCGATGGGGGCGACGGTGCGGTGGGGGGCTGTGCAACCCTGTGAAACATGGAAAGGGTGCGTGTTTCATTCGGACGGCTCCAACAAAGGCGGTAGAAAGCGGGCGCTTCCGGCCCTTGGGGGGGGCGGATCGGGGTGGGCGCAGGGGTGGTGTTGATGGGGAGAGGATAGCAGGAATGGGGGTGGGAAGTCAGCAGTTGGTCCTTACTGGACAAACTCCAGCTCTTGAATTCCAAATATGTCACCGATCCGATGGGAGCGGATGTCTGGTCGATAGACGATTTTCAACCAATCCCCTTGGTCATTTCGGCAGACCATAAGCGCTGAACCATATCGGGTGTGCTGGGAGCGAACCTTATCGGTGTTTGAGGAGCTAAAAAGGCGTCCGGTGACCCCATCATCCTTCACTTCGGCCAATGCGATATGGTTCTCAGTCTTGCGGCGTTGATTAACCCCAATGACGAAGTCCGGGAAATGACGCCGACCGTTGGGCAGGACGATTGAAACGGCCCAACGGGCATTCTCCGTGTTGCGTAGCCACCAGAGCACAGTGCCGGTATCGTCTTTGTCTAACATTCGTGCAAATGCCTGTTCCTCCAAGTTGAGTTCAACAGGGAACACACCATAAAGCGATTTCTCGGCACGCTCCAAGCCGACAGGGCCATAATACTGACCAGGGATTTCTTCATCTTGCCGAATCTCTGCAACCGAAGATAGGCATTCGCGGCATGCGTCATGCAATATTTCGGGACGAACCATGGCCAGCAGGTTGACCGCCCGTCTCAATTCGGTGTCGTTGGGGATAGTCATGCCCCGATCAGTCAGTTTACGTCGTAACTGCTCAAGCAGCGCCGGTTTCAGGTCACGTTCATCGATACCTTCATTAAAGCGGAATGCAGTCTGCGCTTCCTGTGCGATTCGTGCGTTGGAAATAGGAACCGTCCGGGTCTCATGTGAAGGCCCTTGCTCGCCGAATATGTCCTGCTCAGTTACATAGACTTTACCAATTGTTCGGTGAACAAGGGTCAAGACGCTGTCATCAATGCGTATTCGTTTGGCAATACAATCTACCAACCCTTCCATGGTGCGCGGCATTACTTCTCTGGCGAGTATGCGCGGGAATTCGATGTCTTGACGCAATTTATATGCAGTGGCGCCCGGATTGGCTGCCGTGTTTCTCCCTTTTGTCATGGCCCCGGCTGGCTGCACATTCTGGGGAAGAGGCGTGGAGAGTACGAAGCCAAGGCTTTCCTGAACACGAAGGGCAGCAGCTCGAACAGGCGATATGCTCTGTGTGGCCGTTGTTGACGGCTCTGGCACAAGAAATTCTGCAAAGCCTGTATCTGGGTTCAGGAGTGCGGCGCTGCGGCCACCAAAGTTAACCAACCTCACATTATCAGTTACTGTCTTGATACTATCCTGTATGGCCTGCAGATCACAGGCTGCCCGTACCAATCCACTTGATGCATCCGGGTCTGCAAGAAACACGTAACCAAAGTCCAGAATATCGGGTTCAAGCCGCTCGGGGTGCGTGGCGTAAGGGTGGAGGTGCTGTGTCCGTGGGTGGACACGCATGATGCGGCCCAGCACCTGCATTCCAAAGTCGGCATCAATCGTGCGTCGCAAAGAAACAAGCGTCCAGGCGCGTGGGGCGTCGAAGCCCGTGGCGGCAGATACCTTGAACACCAGGACTTCCTTGCGCTCATCATACGCAAGAGTGTGAAAGTAGGGATCAGGGTCACCCGATGAATGCGTGGCGATCATGTCTTCCGGGACCCCCTGACTTTTCAAGAAGTCCACGGCGCGTGCGATGGGGTCCGGGCCGCCTTTTCCTTCATTCTCCACCTGCACCATGAGCAGGGGCTTAAGGTCGATTGCTCGGGCCGCCAGTGCCTCACGCACCATAATGTGGCGTTGCCAACCGGCAACCAGCGCCACCTCAGACATGTCCAGAAGCTTTGCATCCTTATCATCGGGCCGGAAGTGGACAGCCTTGATCCCGGATTTGTTCAGGCATGCCGTAACGACGTCGCGTCGACTAATTTCAATGCGGTTCACCCTTCCTATTCCAGCCGCCCGCTCAAAATACGCCAGGTCACCATCTCTTGGGGTCGCGGTCACGAGAATGGTGAAGTCAGGTTGAAGGGCCTGCAAATAGAATTCCGCGGCCCGTTGTGCCGCGCTGCCGAAATTCAGATGTGCCTCATCGATGACCGTTCCGATATGCCAACCGTCAGCCCGCAAGGCTGCGATGAAGAGGTCAAGCCCAGGAAGCATCTCCTGATTTCGTCTGGCAATTTTTGCTTCCTTCTTGGCTGATGCCACACTGGCCCAGGTGGAGATGAAGACATCGCCGTCCCGGGCCAAGCCAACATGGCGATCCGAGCGCAGGTCCCGCAGGCGCAGACCTGGGCATTGAACCGTCAAAGCATCTTGCGTCTGCGATACCAAGCCGGAGTAGGGCGTAAACCAGAACCAGCATGTTCTGCGGGTAAGTGAGCCTGTAGCCCTCTCCAGGGCGCGCCCAACGGTCAATGTCTTTCCGCTGCCGGTCGGCGAACGAAAGAGCGTAACGCCCTGGGCAAGTGCGATGGCGGATCGCCGATCTGGGTCGGCTGCAATTTTGACCGACGTATCACGGAGAACATTAACGATCGTATCGCATGCCCGTTCCTGGAAACGGCGCAGCGGCAGAAGCGGGCGCGCTGTAACGATATCGGTCGCGGGAGCGTTCATAAGCGAAACCCCTTCAAGAATACGTCCGGAACCGCCCTTACCTCGATACCGTCCCGATCCCGGAAAGCCTCGCGGATCGTTCCGGGAGTCCATGTGTAAATGAAGGCCGGGCGTCCGCTGGTCAGTTGTCCGAGAATGTCCTCCGCTTCCAAAGTAAAGCGGTCACAATAAGCGACGACTACCCCCTCATCCGTAATGGACGCCTGGACGAGGCGTTCGGGTTCATAGCGGGTAATTGGGATGTCGTGCAGCGCCTGCACTCCCACCCACACACGGTTGCGGCTCAACTCATAGCTGATCGCGTCGTACTCCAACTTACGCGCCCTCAGGTAGGCAAAATCACCCCCCAAGCCTTCGACAGTTCCGTAGCCCTGGATGGCTTTACGTAGTCTTTGTGCGCAGACATCACGACAAACATTGCGGTCAGGGGCATCCACCGTGTTTTCCCTGGACGAGACCAGGATGAAACGCCGGTTGCCATCATCTTCGTTGTTCAAGGTCAAAACGGCGTGGCCCGTGGTGCCGGACCCAGCGAAGAAATCCAAGACTATGTCGTCGTCAGAACTGACCTGTCGCAGTAGGTCTGTCATTAGTGACATTGGCTTTGGATAATCAAATACTTTTTCGCCAAACATTTTGTTCAGTAATGTGGTGCCTTCCTCGCCCATTAGGGAAGATAGTTCGACAAGATTTTGCTCTAGGTCGTGCGCATCTTTGCTGGATTTTATCCAACTTGATACGGGGCTGAATTCAGATTTTAATTCGCTCTTATGGCGCCGATATTTGGGGCTTCCCCAGCCAACGGGTTTACCCACCCAGAATTCCAAATCTGGTAAACCCCGCCGTAAGATTGGAACGCCGCCTCTGAAAGGGACATCGAGCTGGTCGATGGCGTCCAGCAACTCATCAAGTGTTTTCCAGGTATGAACGCGTTCGTCTTGCGGGAATATTATCTTGTTATTTGCGACAAGGTCCTCCATGCAAGCCTTTTTCAGCCTTTGGCCAGGCTTTAAATATTGGCGACTTGCGAACCGCCAAACCCCATTGGGGTTGCATGGATACCAGATGCGCGCCAGTGGATCATAGATCGGGTAATAGGCATTGCCCGCCCGCTTATCCGTGTATTTCACGGAGACTGTCAGGTTGTCGGCGAACCAGTCGCCCCGCAGATCATTGTCGGGATTGATGTAGTGGTCGGTTACCTTTCGATTTCCGCCAAAGCGGAAAGAGTGATTGGCATAGACCAGAATATGTTCGTGATTCACGGAAAGGAAACAATCACCGTCATCATTACCGCCAATTCGGGATCGCCAGACAAAGCTACCCTTTCGTTTGCCGGGAAAAACATCCTCCATCAGGAGGTCAAGTTTTGATCGATTCTCATCGCTTATTGCAACCAGTATCACACCATCGTCCGATAGCAAATCACGGGCCAACAGGAGGCGCTGATAAATCCATTCCAGCCATGTGGATTGTGGGTACCGGTCATCGGGGCATCCAAAATGATCATTGTATACCCAGTCCTTTTTTCCAGTATTATAGGGCGGGTCGATAAATATTGCTTTTATTTTTCCTGACTGAGACATGCGTAGCCAACGCAGTGCGTCATAATTATCCCCCTCAATGATGAGATTCCGGTACGGGCCAGCACCCGCACAAACATCCTCATGTTGAAGGTCCATGACGACGAAGTCGTCGTTAAGCGCATTGTCCTGTAAATGCTCCTTCCTTTCCCAAACCAACCCGACCTTGCGCTCTGCGTCGCGCTTAATGAGCAGATTAAGCAACTGCTCCCGTGTTAAATCATCATACTGCACCTTGGGCTCCCGAGAATACTCTATTAAAGCAAATATTATGCTTCTAACGTACGTCCATCATTATATGTCTGCAAATGCCAAATTGTTAAAAATGAATTTTTACTTAAATATTAACAAGTGTATGCGTCGTTGGTTGACTGAACTGCTCTGTTAATCCGGCTTAGTCTCCCCTGCGAAATGCTCTTCCGCCCAATGGTAGAGCGGCATCATCAGGCAGCCCAGTTCGCGGCCTTCGGGTGTCAGGGTGTAGCCGTCTTCCGCTGCGATCAGGCGGGCTTCGCGCAGTTCGGTGAGGCGGGTGTTGAGGACAGACGGGGAGATGTCGGCGCAGCGTTCGCGCAAGCTGCGGAAGGTCTGGCCCGGCTGCTGATGCAGCTCCCAGAGGATGCGCAAGGTCCAGCGGCGGCCCATCAGGTCCAGCAGGCGCATGATGGGGCGGGTGGAGCGGGGGGCCTTGAGGGACATGGTGGGCTGGGTCCTTGGTGTGCTACGATTTTCGTAGCGAACGGCATGCGATTGCGCTACGAATTCTGTAGCACGAACGATGGCCGTGGAGGAATGATCATGCCGGCGCGTCTTTCACCTGTTGCCGCCCCCTATGATCCGCTGGTCGCCGCGCAGATTGAGCGGCTGCGGCCGCCGGGCGCCCCGCCGCTGAGCCTGTTTAGGACCTTGGCGCATAATCCGCGCGTGCTGTCGCGGCTGTTTGCGGGCGGGCTTCTGGATGCGGGGTCGATGACGGTGCGGCAGCGGGAGCTGATGATCCTGCGCACCTGTGGGCAGGCGGGGGCCGATTATGAATGGGGGGTGCATGCGGCGCTGTTTGCGGGCGTGGCAGGGCTGAGTGCCGATCAGGTGGCGGCGACGCGGCGGGATAATCCGCTGGGGCCGGACTGGTCAGATGAGGATCTGCTGATCATGGATACGGCGGACGCGCTTTATGCCCAGGGCGATCTGACGGATGGGCAATGGGCGGCCCTGTCGGCGGGGTTTTCGGCGGCGCAGATATTGGAACTGATCGCGCTGGCCGGATATTACCGGACCATCGCCCTGTTCTGCCGCACCCTGCGGCTGCCGCCCGAAGGGTTTGCGGGCGGGGTCGAAGCAGCGGCGTAGCGCTTACTGTTCTGCATCGACGCTGGCATAGGCCTCGGCGGGGCGTTGGGGTGTGTAGTAATAGCCGGATTGCATCTTCTCCCGCTCGGCCTGGGCGGCGATGCGGTCGATGACGGGCAGGGACCAGGCGGCGGCCAGAAGGCCCGTCCATAGGGCCACGACCATGACTCGATCCGCCATTTTCTTGCCATTGGCGCCAGTTTTTGGGCTGCTGGCTGTGACGCTGGACATTTTTGCCTCCGTGACCTCCTGGTACTCCCAGGCTTTGCATCAACTATGCCAGTCAATCTTTGCCGGCTTCTTAACGGGCCGGTGCCCGACCGGCGGCGAGGCTGTGACATTGTTAGGGCAGGGGTTGGGGCAGGGGGAACATCGGGGGTTTTGACGTGCGGATCGTGATGATGGCGTTGGGCTCGCGCGGCGATGTGCAGCCGTTCGCGGCCCTGGGCGTGGCGCTGGCGGCGCAGGGGCACGCGGTGCGGCTGCTGACCTATGGCAGCTTTGCCGATCTGGTGGCGGGCAGGGGTGTGACGCTGGTGCCGCTGGAGGGCGATATCCATGCCGACCTGAAGGGGCCGGAAGCCACGGCCATGTTCGCAGAAGGGGCCAAGCCGCGCCTCGTGATGGCGGCAATGCGCGCCGCTGCGCAGCGACATGGGGAAAGCTGGACACGGACCTTACTGGCCGAGGCGCGGACGGCGGACCTGCTGATCCCCACGGGGGTCACCTTGTTTGTCGGCGCGTCGGTGGCAGAGGCGCTGGGCATTCCCTATGTCCATGCCTATCCGCAACCGACATTGCCGACCCGCGCCTTTCCCAGCGCCATGGTGCCGCCACAGGGTAAGCGTCCGGGGCTTGGCAACTGGCTGCAAGGTTGGGCCCTTGCCATCGTCTTCTGGCAGGTTTTCCGCACAATGGTGAACAGGGCCCGGTCCGAACTGCTGGGTCTGAAGCCCTACCCGTTCTACGGCCCCTATTGGCGGTGGCAGCGGGAAGGCTTTCCGATGTTGATGGGATACAGCCCGGCGCTGGTGCCCCGGCCTGACGATTGGCCGCCAGCCGTTCACATTACCGGCTCCTGGTTCCTGGACCACCCGGAATGGGTGATGCCGGATGATCTGTCGGCCTTTCTGGCCGCCGGTCCCGCGCCTGTCTATATCGGATTCGGCAGCATGATGCCGGGCGACCCGGTGCGGACCACGCGCATCATTGTGGAGGCGGTGCGCAAGGTTGGGTGCCGCGCGGTCCTGGCCGGTGGCTGGGGCGGGTTGAAGCCGGAGGGGCCGACGCCCGACATTTTCCCGTTGGAGGCCGCACCGCATGACCGGCTGCTGCCGCATATGGCCGCCGTGGTTCATCATGGCGGAGCAGGCACGAGTGCGGCAGGGGTGCGCGCCGGTGTGCCGGCGGTGATCGTGCCGTTCCTGGGGGATCAGTTCTTCTGGGCCTGGCGGTTGGAGGAACTGGGTGTGGGGGGTGGCATGCTGCGCCATCGTGACCTGGATGCCGATCAACTGGCCAATGCCATCCGCCGGTGCCTGGAGGATCAGGGCATGCGGGCGCGGGCGGCGGCGCTTGGCGTGGAGGTCCGGACCGAGGATGGGCTGGGTGCTGCGGTGCGGGTGATTGAGGCGGTTGGCAAACGGTTGACGTAGGTCAGATCGCGGCGGAGCCTCGCCCTGACAGCAAAGGCTTTCAATCCATCTCTGTCAGGGCTCGCGTTCCGCTCGACCTGACCTACGTCGATGCGGTTGCGGAGGCATCTGACAGAAAAATGGGCCGCCCGGTTGAGGGGCGGCCCGAAGTGGGGTGACAAGAAGAGAGAGAACCGTCGCCGTCCCCACCCGTGCCGGCGGGGACGAAACGGGTCCGCCGGCTGTTACACCAGCGGCCTGAAATACCGACAGGTCGGCATTTCAGGCTTCGGCGGCATGGGCCGCCGCCGCGCCAGTCGGCGCGGATATCACCGGCCATACAGAATGGCCGGTGATATTACTTGGCCGGGCAGACAGCGTTGCCCGGATCGGCGTCCAGCTTCGCGTCGGTGACCGTCAGGCCCAGCCGACCCTCGGTGCTGATCACCACGGGTGCTTCGATGGCCGCCATCCGTGCCCCGGCGGCGGCAAAACATTTCAGGGAAATCTTGGTGGTCTGGAACGTGCCCGGCTTGGCATCGGTCAGGATCTTGGTCAGGTCCAGATCGGCGCGGCAGTCGGGGCCGCACATCATGGAGACCAGGGCCTTGCCCGTCGGTGCCTGATCGACGCGATAGCGCAGCGACAGGGTGACATCGCCGTTCGACTGCCGCGACAGGTCGACGGCACGACCGGAGATGATGAAGCCGCCAAGGCCCGTGCCGTTCCAGGTCAGCTGCTTGGCATCTTCCTGGGCGGCCACGTCCACCGATTTCAGGTCCACAACCTTGCCCGGGCTGGTGCCCATGGTGGTGGTGACGCGCAGGTCCCCCACCTTGTCGGCAATGGCCAGCGACCAGGGGGCCGGCGCGCCGCCCCGGCGGAAGAACACGCCGGTGGAAGAACCCGACCCGGCGGGCACGCCGCTATCTTCCGACAAAGCCGCCAGATCGCCCTTGTCCTTGTAGGTCAGGCCATAGCCATAGGCGAATTGCGGGTCGTAATTGGCATCGCCCCGGTTCAGCGGCGTCTGCACCGCATTCTTGGGCCAGGAGAAGGACAGCTTGCCGTTGAAGTCATGCTTCACCTTGCCGTCCGCACCCCTGAACAGCACGTCGGCAACGCCATTACCCTCGGTCCCCGGCAGCCAAGCGGCCACGAACGCGTCGGACGCGTTGATCTCCGGGTTTACCCACATGGGGCGGCCCGACAGGAAGATTGCGACGGTGGGGATGCCCTGGGCCTTCAGCTTCTTCAGCAGGGCCAGATCGGCCTTGTCGCCCGGCTGGAATTCCAGCGTCTCCACATCGCCCTGGAATTCGGCATAGGGTTCCTCGCCGAACACCACGATGGCGACGTCGGGCTTGTCCTTGAAGGCGCCCGCCTTGTCATAGGTGACGGCCCCGCCGGCGGCACCCACGGTCTGCTTGATGCCGTCCAGGATGCTGGTGGCGCCGGGGAATTCGTCGTTGCGGTTGCCCGTGCCCTGCCAGGAAATGGTCCAGCCGCCCGCCTGCTTGCCGATATTGTCGGCACCGTCGCCGGCGACCAGCACCTTGGCCTTGGGCGACAGGGGCAGGACGCCGCCCTGATTCTTCAGCAGCACCAGGGATTTGCGCACCGCCTCCCGCCCGACGGCGCGGTTTTCCGGGCTGCCCAGGCTGGAAATGGTGGGAACGTCCTTGCGGTCCTTGGGCGCCGGCTTGTCAAACAGGCCGGCATGGAACTTGACGCGCAGGATGCGGCGCACGGCATCATCCAGGCGGGCCATGGGGATGGTCCCGTCCTTCACCTGCGCCAGCGTGTTCTTGTAGAGCTGTTCCCAGCTGTCGGACGCCATGTACATGTCCAGACCGGCGATCAGCGAGGTCGGGCAATTATACTTGGTGCAGCCCGGCACCTGATCATGGGCGTTCCAGTCGCCCACGATGAAGCCGTTGAAGCCCATCCGGCCCTTCAGGACATCGGTCATCAGCTGCTTGTTGCCGTGATGCTTGATGTTCTGCCAGGAGCTGAACGAGGTCATGATGGTCAGCACGCCGGCATCAATGGCGGGCGGGTAGCCGGCATTGTGCAGGCGGACCAGATCCTCCTCGGTGATCTTGGCATCGCCCTGGTCACGGCCACCATCGGTGCCGCCATCGGCCAGGAAATGCTTGGCCGTGGCCACCGTGCGGCCCGGCTTCATGAAATCCTTGGAGCCGATGACGCCCTGGATGCCTTCCACCACGGCGCCGGCATAGGCAGCCACAATCTCCGGATCTTCGGAGAAGCCCTCATAGGAGCGGCCCCAGCGGTCATCGCGGACCACGGAGAGGGCAGGGGCAAAGGTCCAGTCGATGCCCGTGGCAGCCATTTCACGGGCCGTCACCTCACCCGTGCGGCGCAGCAGATCGCGGTCGCGGGTAGCGCCCAGGGCGATGTTGTGCGGGAAGATGGTGGCCGCACCGATATTGCCGTGGCCGTGAACCGCATCAACGCCGAAAATCACGGGGATTTGCACGCGACCGGGCTTCTTTTCCATGGAAACCCGGTAGAATTCATCCGCCAGATCCAACCAGGCCTGCGCCGGGGCGCGGTCATCGCCGCCGGGACCGGAATTGCCACCCGCCAGGATCGAACCCAGCGGATATTTGCGCAGGTCGGCGGGCTTGATCGTGGAAATGTCGCCCTGGATGGTCTGGCCAACCTTCTCTTCCACGCTCATCTGCGCCATCAGCGCATCGATCTTCTTTTCGATCGCGGGGTCGATCAGGCGCTGGGTCTTCGCAGCGGGCCATTTTTCGGGATGCAGGGTCTGTGCCGGGGACGCCGTGCCATCGGCGGAAAAGGCCACATTGGCCGACAATACCCCGCCCAGGCCGGCCACCAGGGCCAGCGCGCTGACAAGACCAAGGGCGCGGGCCAGCCGCGTGGTTCGCTTCGACGTCACTTGCATCCTCCCAATCTGCTTTCGTTCATTGTCGTCAGGGGTTTTTGATCCCACCGACGAGCCTTGTCCTGACATCGTTGTCAGATGGAATGACACCAACATGGCGGGCTGTCAACGCCCAAGTCTCACAATTCCCCCGAACCCTCGGGCCAAAAACCTTGTGAGGGATGGGGGCGGCTTGCCGGTGTCTCTGTCAACGCTGTCAGATTTGATGTCTGTAAGTCATCCGGCCTTCCGTTCCGGTGGGCCGCATGGTTACCGCTACCATGATTCTGCCATCCCCCGCAAAGCTTTACGCGGCGCGGGAGTGGCTGGCAGGGAAATTTTTGTATCGGCAATTGGCAGCGATGTCAATTAACCTCTTGGCGGATTTTTTGGGGTCTTGTTTCGCTGCGCCTGCGAAGGAAACCCATATATTCCGCCAATTATATGTAGATTCCAGGGGTGTCGGTATCCTTGCCAATTTCATGACAGCGTTATCAAACCCTATTGACTGCGCTGTCAATATTGTCCAAGGTGTGGTCCGGGCGATGAACCACACCAAGAAGGCTTGTCCGCCCGATGCCGAGGGGGAGGAAACTGACATGGGCCCGGTCGCGGCGCAGGTCATGGGTTCTCATTAAATAAAGCAAAATGCCTTATTTGGGCTAAATCCTTACGGGAGGTAAAAAAATGTCAGTCAAGTCGAAGCCCGGATTCTATCTGGGTTCTGTTGCTGCCATCGCGCTGGCGACCGCCATGCCGGCCATGGCGCAGCAGGCGCCGGCCCCGTCGGCGCCCGCCGCCGAAGGCACGCTGGACGAGATCATCGTTACCGGTTTCCGTGCCTCGCTGGCCAATGCGCTGCAGACCAAGCGCAATTCCAACGAGATCATCGAGTCCATCACCGCCGAGGACATGGGCAAGTTCCCCGACCAGAACATCGCGGAAAGCCTGCAGCGCCTGTCGGGCGTGCAGATCGACCGTGACAATGGCCAGGGCACCAAGGTCCGCATCCGTGGTCTGGACCAGAATGTCACGCTGCTGAACGACGAGATTTTCCTGACCGGTCTGGAAATCTTCACCCTGGGTGAAGGCCAGACCCGCAACAATGACAGCCTGGAAGGTGTGCCGTCCGAGCTGCTGGGTGGCGTGGATGTCTACAAGTCGCCGAACGCCCGCCTGCTGGAAGGCGGCCTGGGCGGTACGGTGAACCTGAAGACCCGCAACCCGCTGGCCCTGGACCCAGGCTACACCATCGCCGGTAACGTGCGTGGGGCCAAGTCGACGGGTGCCGATGGCGGCTGGAAGCCGCTGGGTGCGCTGGCGCTGGGGTATAACTGGGACGACAAGGCGGCCTTCATCGCTACCCTGTCCTATGACAAGCAGAACAGCCAGACGGACGTTCTGGGCGGTCAGAACCGCGGCAACTGGCGCTTCGCCGACCGTGGTGACAGGGCCACCGTCACCAAGAATTATTACGCGCCGGAATATCGCTACGCCACCGACCGCGAGCAGAGCCGCAAGCGTATCGGCGGTTCGCTGGCCGGTGCCGTGCAGCTGTCCGACAGCGTGGAAGTGTCGGGCGAGTGGTTCCATTCGGAACTGGACATCCTGACGTCGGAAGCGTCGGTGAAGTTCCCGTTCGCTATCGAAAGCCCCGGCCTGGACACCACCAAGCCGTACACGATTGACGAGAACGGCGTGCTGATCAACGGCACCCTGATCGCCAATTCGGCGGAAGCCATCTCCTATGTCCAGAACTCCCAGATCGACAGCGACAATTTCGGCCTGAAGCTGAAATATGATGGCGGCGGCAATTTCCGCGGCTCTCTGCGCGGTGCCTATGCCAAGGCTGATCTGTTCTCTGACAGCGCTAGCAATGACGTGCGCTACACGCAGTACAGCGTGCCGACGGCCGATCCGACCAGCCCGACTGGTTTCAGCCACAAGCCGGCCAATCCGGCGGCCCCGGCCAATTATCGCTTCAACTACAGCAATGGCAACGGCACGCTGCCGTCGATGACGCTGGCCACCACGCCGGATCTCTACACCAACCCGGCCTATGGCTATTTCAAGTCGCACTGGGTGTTCGGTGATCGTGCCGATCTGGAGAATTATTCGGTCCGCGCCGACGGCGAATATGATCCGGAATTCATCCCCGCCGGCAATGTGACCCTGACGGGCGGCTATCGCTATGCCTCACGCGATGTCGATTACACCCGTGGCCGTTACCTGGCCAACCTGAGCGGCAAGGGTGAACTGGATGGGACCAAGTTCGGCCAGAAATGGACGCCCTATGGTTACTTCATGGATGGCGCCATCGGCTTCAAGTCGTGCGAACTGCCCGCCGGCACGCCGGGCATTCCCAACGGCTGTAACAACCGCTTCGGCAATTCCGCCCCGGTCCTGACCCCGTTCCAGACCTTCACGGGTTCGTCGGGTCGCGTGGAGACGATCAACAACTTCTTCTCCTCCGGCAACATGGTCGGCGGCAAGATCCAGGTCCAGGATCGCAGCCAGATGAAGAACGGCGCGGAATGGATCCAGTCGCTGTATCCGTCCACCCCGTTCGCCTTCTACGCGGAGCCGCTGGAAAGCTTCCGCGTCAAGGAAAGTACCCATTCCGGCTATGCGATGGCCGATATCGGCGATCCGGGCGAGGGCTATCACATCAATGTCGGTGCCCGCCTGATCCACACCAACCTCACCGTCTATCAGAACCGCGCCACCGATCCGGACCCGGTCTATCTGGGTACCGACAGCTGGAACGGCGTTCTGCGTGACAGCGAGACTATTGCCAATGAGCGGTCCTACACGGACATCCTGCCCAGCCTGAACATGGTCTTCGACCTGGATGAAGGCCAGAAGGTGCGCTTCGCCGCCTCGCGCGTCGTTGCCCGCCAGAACCTGTTCGATCTGGGCCGTGGTTTCCGCGTCGACTTCACCCGCAACCCGACCACCAACCTGTTCGAAGCCACCAACGGTTCCGCCGGCAACCCCGATCTGGACCCGTTCCGCGCCTCGCAGTTTGACCTGGGCTACGAATATTACTTCGGCAGCCAGGGTCTGGTGTCCGCCGTCGGCTTCTGGAAGGAAGTGGACAGCTTCATCGGCAGCGAAACCAAGCCGGAATTCGTCATGGATCAGGCCGGTGGGCGTAACACCCCCATCGCCCGCCCGGTCAATGGCGAGGGTGGCCGCATCAAGGGCTTTGAACTGGCTGCCCAGTATGCCTTTGATTTCGGCGCCGGTTTCAACGTGAACTATACGTTCTCCGACAGCAAGTCGCCGATCCTCAACGATTTCGACAAGGGTCTGCCCATCCCCGGCGTGGCCAAGCACGCCTTCAATGGTCAGGTCTATTACGAGTATGAGGGTCTGGAGGCGCGCGTCTCCTACACCTGGCGTAACAAGTCGTTCGCGGGCAATTTCGGCTTCTCGGACGGTGCGGTCACCCGTACGCTGGGTATCTGGAACCGTTCCTACGGTCAGCTGGATGCGCAGATCGGCTATCAGGTCACCGAGCAGATCGGCCTGACCCTGGAAGCGGTCAACCTGACCAAGGAAGACCAGAGCCAGTATTTGCAGTTCGGTAACCTGCCCTTCACCTACAGCTCCGGTTCGCAGCGCATCATGGCGGGCGTCCGGTTCAAGCTGGGGGCTGAGTAAGCGTGTCGTGACGTAGCGCGGATTAGCGAAGCGTAATCCGCGGAGCGGCGGTTGCGTTGTTCCGCGGATTACGGCTTCGCCTAATCCGCGCTATGATCAATCAAGGCCCGGTAAACGGGTGGTATAGGGAGGAAACGACCATGGCGGGCAATCTTCCGGGCAGCATCCTGATTGTCGGGGGTGGTACGGCCGGGTGGATGGCCGCCGCCGCACTGGCCCGTGCCGTGGGGCGCCATACGCGCATTCAACTGGTGGAAAGCAGCGTCATCGGCACTGTGGGCGTGGGGGAGGCGACGATCCCCGCCATCCGGGGCTTCAACCATATGCTGGGCCTGGATGAGGCGGATTTCCTGCGCCATACAAAGGGCACCTATAAGCTGGGCATCGAATTTCGCGACTGGACCCGGCTGAACCATTCCTATTTCCACCCGTTCGGGGTGCATGGCGCCAGTCTGGATGCCAATTACACCCATCAATACTGGCTGCGTCTGAACGCCATGGGCGAGGGCGGGCGGCTGGAGGATTACTCGCTCTGCACCATCATGGCGGAGCAGGGGCGCTATATGGCGCCCGTCACCGACCCGCGCAACATCATGTCGGTGGTCGGTTCCGCCTATCATTTCGATGCCAGCCTCTATGCCGACTATCTGCGCCGCTATGCCGAACGCCTGGGCGTTATTCGCCTGGACCGCAAGGTGGTGGATGTGGCCCTGCGCGGGGAAGACGGGTTTGTCGAGGCCGTGATCTGCGATGGCGGGGAGCGGCTAGCCGCCGATTTCTTCATCGACTGCACCGGCTTTACCGGCCTGCTGATCGAAAAGGCGCTGAAGACCGGGTATGAGGATTGGACGCACTGGCTGCCCTGCGACCGGGCCTGGGCGGTGCCGTCATCGGGCGATGGCCGCATCACGCCCTTCACCCGTTCCACCGCGCGGGAAGCCGGGTGGCAATGGCGCATCCCCCTGCGCCACCGGGTCGGCAACGGCCATGTCTTCAGCAGCGCCCATGTCAGCGAGGAAAAGGCGCGCGAGGTACTGCTGGCCAATATAGACGGTCAAGCACTGGCCGAACCGAAGCTGCTGCGCTTTGCCACGGGGCGGCGCAAACAGGCCTGGGTCAAGAACTGCCTGTCGCTGGGTCTGGCGTCAGGGTTCCTGGAGCCGCTGGAAAGCACGTCGATCCATCTGATCCAGACGGGCATCACCAAACTGCTGGATTTCTTCCCCGGTCGTCAGATCGACGGGGCGGAGGTGCGTGAATATAACGCCCTGGCGCAGGCTGAATTCGAGGCGGTGCGCGACTTTCTGATCCTGCACTATCATGTGACGGAACGGTCGGACAGCAGTTTCTGGAACCATTGCCGAACCATGGATATTCCCGACAGCCTGAAAAGCCGGATCGACCTGTTCCGCCGGCGGGGCCGGGTATCGACGCGGGCCCGCGCCCTGTTTACCGACACAAGCTGGATCGCGGTGATGATCGGGCAGGGGATCATGCCCGAAACCTATGACCCGCTGGTCGATCTGCACCCGTTGCCGACGGTGCGCGACCGGATGGCGACCATGCGGGCGCGTATCCGCCAGGCAGCCGACAGCATGCCGACGCATGAGGCGTTCCTGGGCAAGCAGGCGGCGGCGTAGGCGCCCGTTTATTGATCCGTACATCCTTCGTCATCCCGGCTTCCGCCCATAGGCGCTAAGATAGGGGTGGGGATTGCCCTTTCCGCTTCTCTTTCTCTTACCGTCACCCCGGCGGAAGCCGGGGCCCAGCGTGAGGCGCGGTCAGCGCCGATATAGCCCATGTCGCGGCTGACGCCGCTCTACGCCTGGGTCCCGGCTTGCGCCGGGATGACGGTAAGTAAGGAGTTAAGGCTCAACCCCTTACAGCCAGCCCCGCCGCTTGAAATACAGGAACGGCACGATCACCGAGATGATCATCAGGGCGATGGCCAGCGGATAGCCATAGGGCCAGTCCAGTTCCGGCATGAAATGGAAATTCATGCCATAGATGCTGGCCACCAGGGTCGGGGGCAGGAACACCACCGCCGCGACCGAGAAAATCTTCACGATATTATTCTGCTCAATCCCCACGACGCCCAGCAGCGCATCCAGCTGAAACGCGATGTTGGAGGACAGGAAGGCAGTATAATCGGCCAGCGACTGTGCATCCTGGCTCAGCGTTTTCAGGCGCGCCCGCAGGGTCTTTTCATTGGCGAGTTCGCGCACCGTGCCCGTGAAGGCGATGATGCGGGTCAGGGTGACCAGGCTTTCCCGCGCCTTGGCCGTCAGATCATGGGCGCGCGCGATGCGTTTCAGCAGCAGATGCTGCTGATCGGAATTCAGATGGCCCTGATGCCCCTCGATCAGCAGTTCGCGGGCCACCGCCGTGACATCCCGGCCCGCGCCTTCCAGAACGTCGGCGATGCGGTCCAGGATGGCATCCAGCAGCGCCAGGAAGGCCGCGATGCCATTGTCCAGCCGCACTCCCTGCTTCGTCACCTGATTGTGGAAGCCGTAGAAGGGCTTGGGATCGTCAAAGCGCAGGGTGATCAGGGTATCGCCCGTCAGGACGAAGGTGATGTCCATGGTTTCCGGCACGGGCGCATCGGCGCGGCACAGGACCGTGGCCGTCATGAAGGCGCCGCCCGCCTCGCGATAGACGCGGCTGGACAGCTCGATCTCCCGCATCTCTTCGCGCGTCGGAAGCTCGATCCCGAAGGTCTGTTCCACCAGTTGCCGGTCGGCGGTGCTGGGTGCGTTCAGGTCGATCCAGCAGGCCTGTCGCAAGGCTTCCACCGATGGCACGCCGTCCAGCGGTTCATTACGACCCTCGATCATGCGGTAGGCGCGTATCATCGGCCTTCTCCCCCGCGCCATGTGCTGCTGACACCTCGCCTTTACCCTTTCCGGCGGCGTGGGGAAAGCGCTGTTTCGCCGCAGGGCAACAGAAACCGGGGCTGGCGTGGCGGCGCGGTTCCAGGTACATGCTTTCGGCTATGAATCCGCTGCTGAAACTCGCCCTCGAAGCGGGGCCGCTGGCCCTGTTCTTCGTCATCAACACCCGTTACGGCCTGATGGTCGGCACGGGTGTGTTCATGGTCGCCACCGTGGTGGCGCTGACCGTCAACTGGCTGCTGGAACGCCGCCTGCCGGTGATGCCGCTGGTGGGCTGTTTCTTCGTACTGGTGTTTGGCGGCCTGACGCTGTGGCTGAATGATGAGCTGTTCATCAAGATCAAGCCGACGGTGGTCAATCTGCTGCTGTCCGCCAGCCTGTTCGCCGGCATGGCCATGAAGCGTAACCTGTTGAAGGTTGTGCTGGGCGCGGCGTTGGACCTGACGGATGAAGGCTGGCGCATCCTCACGGTCCGCTGGGCCTGGTTCTTCTTGTTGCTGGCCGTGCTGAACGAAGTGGTCTGGCGCAATTTCGGCACGGAAATGTGGGTGAATTTCAAGGTCTTCGGCATCATGCCGCTGTCGCTGGTCTTCTCCATGGCCCAGATCCCGGTGATCATGAAGCATCAGAAGGGCGAGCCGGTGGCCGACTGAGACAGCCACCGATCTCCCGGACAGGGGGCCGGCAAAAGGGACTCTACCGTTTGAAGATTGACTTGCGACCACGGATCTCAAGAATTTCCCTTGATCCGCTGAGTTCCCCATTCTGGGAAACTAGGCTGAACGGCGGCTCTTTCATCTGCTTTTGAAAGAAGATCAGGCTGTCATGGAAGCTGATGGAACCCATTTCCCTGGCCATCTGGTGTAGCGGGAAGCCGACATCATCCTCTGTGTACCAACTGTGCATGCGGTCGATCAGGTCCTTGGCGAACTCGATGAAACTGCCCGGTGCCCGGAACCCGCCACCGAAGCTGGGCCAGTAGCTGCTGTGGACATCCTCTACAATGTAGAGACCGCCATCCTTGAGGTGGGGCCGGAGGGCTTGAAAAGTGATGATCTGGTGGTCGCACATATGGCTGCCATCATCGACAATCATGTCGAACGGGCCGCGTTCATTGGCGGTGCTGACCAGGAACGGGACGTCGGACTGATCACCGATGCGTATCTCTGTACCCGGAATTTCCAAGGACTTGCAGTCGGGATTCATATCAATGAAAGTCAATTTCGAATGGGGCGAAAAGAAATCCCGCCACATGCGAAGAGAGCCACCTTTATAGACGCCAATTTCGAGAAAATTGACTTTTTTGCCCATCCACGGACCTAGCTTGGTATCGTAGACGTCAACATAATGTGACATCTTGTATAGGGGTTTCTCATCCGTTCGCCAAAGATAATTCAGAAAATAATTCTGTGTATTTGACATAATACTCTCCATAGACTGCCTTTTGCCGAAGGCTAATCAGCCGAAACCGGTTTATCAATGGCTAACATGCCGTCTATGGCGGAAGTCTGGGATCGTAGGGCTTGCGTCGATGGTCGTCCAAAGCTTACTTCCCCTATGAACGACAATTGCCCGATCTTGCGACAGAGTTGCCGATGACCGCACGGACTTACTTTGATGATCTGGCCGTGGGCGACGTGCAGCGCTCAAGGACCCTGACCGTGGATCGCGCGGCGATGCTGGATTACGCCCGGCGCTATGATCCCTGGGATTTCCATGTGGATGAGGACGCGGCGGCACAGACGCATTTCGGCGGCCTGATCGCCAGCGGCGGCTATACGATCTCGCTTTCCTATATCCTGGGTCATGAAACCATGGCCAAGGATGGCAAGCCCTGGGCCTTCCTGGGCGGGTTCGACTGGATGCTGAAATTCCAGAAGCCGGTCAGGGCAGGGGACGCATTGACCCTGACCGACACGATCCTGGAACTGACGCCGTCGCGCAAGGGCGGGCGGGGCATCGTGAAATTCCGCCGGGAGATGTGGAACCAGGCGGGCGAGGTTGTGCTGTCGATTGATATTGTGGGGCTGGTGGCTGCACAGTGAATGGGTCAACATGCTTTCTTCAGATGCTCTACAATATAAGTCAGTCCGTCAGTGGAGGCGCAGATGGGGTATATTTTGGAAAAGCATTCGTAAATAAATATGCCTACTTGTAAATTTGACTTGAGTGCGCTCCTAATGAAATCGACATCATCTTGAATGTAAATAGTCTCCACCATTATTTGGGATTCTGTCTTTTTAATTGTTGATCCTGACAGAATACCTGCTGGGTTGGTGTGCGCGCCAAGTGTCAAAATTTTTCATATAGCTTTGTGTATGCATCCCACATTGGTTTGCTGTTAGTCTTCAGGCAGTCTTTGATTTTATCATTGTGGAAACTTTTTACTGCCAACTTCCGATGATCGTTTGACTGATCCCTTTCAGTCCAAGTTGTCCAAAATTCTGGCTTCTTCCATATATAAAAACCGTATGCAGCAAGCTCCAAGCAGTTTCGCATTGCAGGTTGTGCTTCATAAAGTTGACCAGATAGTGTTGTGCTTACTGCTGACCTGAAAACAGAATGTGATCTTATGAGGAATGTCATAGGATGAATGGGATTGGGATCAATATGGCCTGACAATGATTTATCTATTATGGCGTCTATGCTTATGACTTTATCTACATCTTCACGCATGTTGTAAAATGTAGAAAACTGATTATCTCTGAGAATTTGAATAAATTTACTCAGGCCATCTTGGCCCCATTTGGGAGGGGGAGGGTATGCCATGTCTCGTCTCAAAATAAATTTTACTTATTTTAACGCTTATTTTGCATTGATGGAAGATGGTTTTCACGTTCGAGTCTGTAAAGTGTAATACTGGTATGTTCCTATCCGCCTGCATAGGCTGAATTTTACCCTTTCCTGCGTTAACCTTAATGCAAAGCAGCAATCAAGGATACGCACCATGGACCGCGCCCGCGCCGCCCTGACCGCCTTTCGTGCCAACCCCGACACGCTGGACGATCTTTATCGCGCCATCTGTCAGGATATTGTGGAGCATGTCGGGTCCAGCCGCGCCTCCATCTGGCTGTTCAATGGCGTGAAGGATGCCATCACCAGCCAGTGCCTGTTCGACAGCCGTGACGGCACTTTCAGCAGCGGCGTCACCCTGTCGGAAGACGATTTCCCGCAATATTTCGACGCCATCAAGCGCGACCTGAAGATCGTGGCCCCGGATGCCGAACATCATCCTGCCACCTCCTGCTTTGACGAAATCTACTTCACGCCGCTGGATATCCGCTCGCTACTGGATTTCGTGATCCTGGAAGGGGCCAGCCCCATCGCCGTGCTGTGCTGTGAGCATTGCGGGTCCATCAAGGACTGGACCGAAGCCGATGTGAAATACCTGCATCAGATGTCGGCCGTGCTGGGCATGACGTTCAAGGTGCGGGCCAAGGCAGGGTGATTGGCACCATCCGGTTACAATCAAGCAGCGCAGCATGCTTTCCATTTCGCAATGAATTCAGTTGGTAACGCCGGGGTAACGTGGCTTGCGCCCGTCCCGGCGACGCTCCCATGATCCCCCCGGTTTCGATCCAACGGGGGGATTTTTCATGTCGCGTCTGGTCCGTGCATCCGCGTTCGCCTTTCTGGCCCTGTCCGCCGGCGGGCTGCTGGGCGCCTGTTCCATCAATGTCAATGACGGGGAGTATGAGAACGGGAATTACCGTGGGCCCCGCACCGCCACCGATATCTGCCGGCGGGAGGTGGACCGGTCGTTCGGTGACCGTTACCGCATCGCTTTCGACCTGCCTGACCTGTCGACCAGCGGCAATGTGCAGACAGTGCAGCAGCCCTTCACCATGGCCAGCCGCAAGGACGCGTTCGAGGCGCCGCAGCGCCGGACCCTGCGTTGCACCGTGGTGGATGGGGCGCTGACGCAGGCCGTGCCGAACTGAGCGGGGGTGGGGTTGCCCTCACCCTCCCAAACGCTGGCGCGTTCGGGGGCCCCTCCCTCTCCCACCTTCGTGGGCGAGGGGCGAAGAAAAAGGCCGCCGGGAGCGATCCCGGCGGCCTTTTCATGTCCAACCATCCGTGACGCGTTATGCGGCGCGGGCGGCCATCAGCTTCTTGATTTCGGCGATGGCCTTGGCGGGGTTCAGACCCTTGGGGCAGGTCTGGGTGCAGTTCATGATCGTGTGGCAGCGATAGAGGCGGAACGGATCCTCCAGCGCGTCCAGACGCTCACCCGTCATTTCATCGCGGCTGTCGGCGATGAAGCGATAGGCCTGCAGCAGAACCGCCGGACCCAGGTAACGGTCGCCATTCCACCAGTAGCTGGGGCACGACGTCGTGCAGCAGAAGCACAGGATGCATTCGTAGAGACCATCCAGCTTTTCCCGCTCTTCCGGGCTTTGCAGCCGTTCGCGCGAGGGGGCGGTGCTCTGCGTCTGCAGCCAGGGCTTGATGGAGGCCAGCTGCGCGTAGTTCTGGTTCAGGTCGGGGACAAGGTCTTTCACCACCGGCTGATGCGGCAACGGGTAGATCTTGACGTCGCCCTTCACCTCGTCGATCGGCTTGAGGCAGGCCAGCGTGTTGCGCCCGTCGATATTCATCGCGCAGGAGCCGCAGATGCCCTCACGGCAGGAACGGCGGAAGGTCAGGGTGCTGTCCACATCGTTCTTGATGTGGATCAGCGCGTCCAGAACCATCGGACCGCACTTGTCCAGGTCGATCTCGTACTTGTCCTCACGCGGGTTTTCGCCCGAGTCCGGATCGTAACGGTAGATGCGGAAGGTGCGGGTGCGCTTGGCATCCGCAGTAGCCGACTTGATGGTCTTGCCGGGCACGACCTTCGAGTTGGCGGGCAGGGAGAATTCAGCCATGGATGAAGCCCTCTCAGATCGTGACTTAGTAGACGCGCTTCTTCGGCGGGAACACTTCCACCTCGTTCGTCAGGGTGTAGAGATGGACGGGGCGGTAATCGATGGTCGACTTGCCCGTCTCATCCACCCAGACGGTGGTGTGCTTCATCCAATTCTCGTCGTCACGCTCGCTATAATCCTCACGCGCATGGGCGCCACGGGATTCCTTGCGGTTGGCACCGGAATTGATGGTGGCGACGGCCTGGTACATCAGATTGTCCAGTTCCAGCGCTTCCACCAGATCGCTGTTCCAGATCATGGAGGTGTCGCTGACCGCCACGTCGGGGCGCTTGGCCCAGACGTCCTTCATCAGCTCCACGCCTTCGTCCAGAACCTCACCGGTGCGGAAGACCGCGCAGTTATTCTGCATGATCTTCTGCATTTCCAGGCGCAGATGGGCGACGCGGGTGCCGCCCTTGGCAAAGCGGGCCTTGTCCAGACGGGCCAGCGCCTTGTCGGTGCTGTCGTTGGAAATGGTCTTGTGCGGGGCGCCCTTCTGCACGATCTCCGCCGCGCGGATGGCGGCAGAGCGGCCAAACACGACCAGATCGAGCAGGGAGTTGGAGCCCAGACGGTTGGCGCCATGCACCGACACGCAGGCCGCCTCGCCGATGGCCATCAGGCCGGGGACGACCTGATCGGGATTGTCGGCGGTGGGACGGATGACCTCGCCACGATAGTTCGTGGGGATGCCGCCCATGTTGTAGTGAACGGTCGGCAGAACCGGGATCGGCTCCTTCGTCACGTCCACGCCGGCGAATACGCGCGCGCTTTCGGCAATGCCGGGCAGGCGGGCATGGATGACGTCGGGGGCCAGATGTTCCAGGTGCAGGTGGATATGGTCCTTATTAGGACCGACACCGCGCCCTTCACGGATCTCGATGGTCATCGAACGGCTGACCACGTCGCGCGATGCCAGGTCCTTGGCGGACGGGGCGTAACGCTCCATGAAGCGCTCACCGGCGCTGTTGGTCAGGTAGCCGCCCTCGCCGCGCGCACCCTCGGTGATCAGACAGCCGGAGCCGTAGATGCCGGTGGGGTGGAACTGCACGAACTCCATGTCCTGCAACGGCAGGCCGGCGCGCAGCACCATGCCGCCACCGTCACCGGTGCAGGTATGGGCCGAGGTGGCGGAGAAGTAGGCGCGGCCATAGCCGCCGGTGGCCAGCACCGTCTGGTGACCACGGAAGCGATGGATGGTGCCATCATCCAGGTTCCAGGCCAGCACGCCCCGGCACACGCCTTCCTCGTCCATCAGCAGGTCGAGGGCGAAATACTCGATAAAGAATTCGGCATGGTGGCGCAGGCTCTGCTGATACAGCGTATGCAGCATGGCGTGGCCGGTACGGTCAGCCGCCGCACAGGTGCGGTAGGCCTGGCCCTTGCCATATTCGGTGGTCATGCCGCCGAACGCGCGCTGGTAGATCTTGCCTTCCGCCGTACGGCTGAACGGCACGCCCTGGTGTTCCAGCTCGATGATGGCGGGGATGGCCTCGCGCACCATATATTCGATGGCGTCCTGGTCGCCCAGCCAGTCCGACCCCTTGACGGTGTCGTACATGTGGAAGCGCCAGTCATCATTGCCCATGTTGCCCAGGGCCGCCGAGATGCCGCCCTGTGCCGCCACGGTGTGGCTGCGGGTGGGGAACACCTTGGTGATGCAGGCGGTCTTCAGCCCCTTTTCGGCCATGCCGAAGGTGGCGCGCAGGCCAGCGCCACCGGCGCCAACGACAACCACGTCATATTCGTGGTCGATGATCTTGTAAGCGGTCGCCATGATGTCAGGCTCCGAAAGCGATCTTCAGGACGGCAAAAGCGCCGGCGAGGAACAGGGCCAGGGCCACCAGCTTGGTGGCGCCGATGGCGAACAGCTTCGCCAGTTTGCCGTGGATATAGTCCTCATAGACTTCCTGCATACCGTAAGCGGCATGATGGAACAGAAAGCCCAGGAACAGCACGGTCAGGATGACCGGGCACGGATGCTTGAAGGTGGCGACCACCTGTTCATACGGCGCACCGATCAGGCTGATCACCAGGACGATGAACAGGATCGTCAGCACCGCCAGGGCGGCGGACGCGATGCGGTAGCCCAGCCAGGCCTGTGCGCCGGTCTTGGCGGAACCCAGGCCGCGGGCGCGACCGATGGGCGTGCGGAAGCTGTTGGTATCGTTGGCCATCATGTCCCCCGTCAGACCGCGAAAGCCACGACCCAGGTCACCACGGTCGCCACAATGGCGGCACCGATGACCAGCTTGGCGCTGTAATAGGATTGTCCCAGAGACATCATCCTGGCACCGTCCCAGATCAGGTGGCGCAGGCCGTTCAGCAGATGGTACCAGAGCGCCGCCGTCCAGCCGAACATCAGCAGAAGGCCGATGGGCGAGGCGATGAAGCTGCTGGCCGTCGCATAGGCTTCCGGCCCTGTAGCGGCGGCGACAAGCCACCAGACCAGCAGCAAGGTACCAACGGTCAGCCCCACGCCGGTGATGCGGTGGGCGATGGAGGTCAGGGCCGGCAAGGGCAGCCGGTAGACCTGCAGGTGAGGGGACAAGGGCCGTTGCCGCTTGGCCGCAGGCGTGTCGGTCATTTCTCTTTCGTCCTTGGTGCTGGCCGGGGTTTGCCCACGCCCTCCCCCCGCCAAGGGAGCTGACGTCCGGTGGCGGGACCACCGGCGGTTTATGAGACAAAGAAATCGCCGAAGTGACTTACGCCTAACCCCCCGTCTCGTCAACGCTTCGGCACTGCGGTATTCGTGGTGTCCGCCCCCCGACCTTGGCATGGCGTCCTTGTTTTTCAGCATGGCAGATTATTCTGCCTTCAAGCGCCGGGCGCTTCGCCGGCCCGTTTTCCTGCCATGGATCGTCATTTCATGCTGTCGCCCGATCAGATCGACGATATTGCCCTGTTGGAAGACCTGTCGATGACGGCGTGGCCGGCACCGCGCCGCATCATTCACAAGGGCTGGGCGCTGTATTTTGCGGCGGGCCATACGGGGCGCGCCAATTCCGCCAATGCCATGGTGGCGATGGGTGCCATTGAGGATGCCACCATCGACATGGTGGAGGCGGAGTATCGCCGCCAGGGGCTGCCGCCGCAATTCCGCCTGACGCCCCTGTCACCACCCGACCTGGGGGTGCGGCTGGCGGATCGGGGTTACGGCATCGCCAGCCAGAGCCGGGTGCTGTTCCGTCCGCTGGACGCGATCACGGTGGCGGCACCGGATGCGGCGGTGCGGGTGCAGGAAAGGCTGGATCAGGCCTGGATGGATGCCTATCGCCGCATGGTGCCGGTGCCCGAGCCGGAGATGCCGGCCCTACTGTCCATCCTGAACGGCATTGCCGCCCGCCCGCGTTTCGCGATGCTGTGGCAGGATGGGGAGCCGGTGGCGGCCTGCCTGTCGGTGCTGGATCGGGGTTGGGCCGGATTTTACAAGGTTGCCTGCCGGCCCGACCGGCGGGGGCAGGGTTTGCCGCGTCGTCTGATGACCGATATGCTGGCCCGCGCCGTGGGGGAGGGGGCTGTGGGCGCCTATCTCCAGGTCGGTGTCGCCAACGCGCCGGCCCTGGCGCTCTATGCGCGGCTGGGGTTTCAGCACCTCTATGACTATGCCTATGCGAAGCTGGGGTGAGGCAGGTCTTGTTTTGACCAGGATGTGTTGAGATTCAGGGTGTGGTTTTTTCTAACCCATTGAAACACATAGATTGCCTGCCCGGCGAAAGCCGGGGCACAGCGTGAGGCGCGGTTAGCGCCGATATGGCTCATGTCGCGGCGGACGCCGCTCTACGCTGGGTCCCGGCTTTCGCCGGGATGACGATAGGGAATGATTCCAGTCAACGTAAACCCGGTCTAGCTCAATAAAAGTCATATGCATTTAATGTAAATCCGATTGCGTAAACGCAAAGTTAATGTTACTTTCCTGCCGTCTCATGACAAAGCGGTCGTTCAGCACATCCACAGAATGTGAATGTGAACCGCTTTTCTTTATCCGCACGGCACTCAAGCAGCAAAGCCGCCTCTGGTCTTTGCCGTTGGAAAGGAACAACCATGTCCATTGCGACCCCAGCCGCTTCCGCGGTCGCTACCGCCTTGCCCAATCCTTTGCCCCCGCCGAACTGCACGCCGTATCTGACAAACGGCTTTGATCCACGGCAATCATCGTTCCTGACGCAGCCGATCTTTCAACTGGCCTATGCGAATGGCGCCCAGAGCCAGTTCAACAGCGTCACATGTTCCATTCCCGACGGGGTGGTTTTTCTGGAGCGCACGGAATTCGGCTACAGCAATTCCGAACATTTCATGCGGACCGTTTCCGATTTCAAATATTCTTTCTCTGTCGCCGTGTCGGCAGGCCTGCATGGCCAGAAATATTCAGGCAGTGTTTCCAGCAGCCTGACCTATGGCGCCAGCTTTTTCAGTGACGTGACGAAGGAATATTTCCTGACCTTCGCCACGCAGCAATGTTACAGCATCCGGCGTGATTGCAGCGCCGCGCAGGCATCGCTGACAACGGGCTTCAGCACCGACCTGGCGGCGTTGCCGGCCACGATTGGGTCCACGGGCGATTATCAGGCCTATGCCGGGTTCTTCCTTAAATATGGGACCTATTTCCTGGTTTCCGGTGTCTTTGGCGGGTTCATGACCAAGGCCACCACCATCTCGAAAAGCGTGGTCAAGACCGCCGATCATGCGCAGCTTCAGGCGGCAATCTCCGGCTCGTTCCAGACGGAGATCGGCAAGGTCACGGGCAGTGCCAGCACCAGCTACAGCGAAAGCCAATGGCTGGATCAGTATCAGAACGACATGTCATCAACCACCAGCGCGGTTGGCGGCACCTATGCGCCGGACAAGCCGGCGTCGTTCTTCCCATCCTGTTATGCCAATCCCGTGCTGCTGCTGGGCCTGGGCACGGCGGGACTGGCACCGGAGATCCTGCCCTTGTCGGCGCTGATCACCGGGACGGATGCGGCCACGCGGGTTGCGACCATGGATGCCGCCGCAAGGGTCTATCTGAACACCCCGCATATCAGCACGCCGGACCCCGTGCAGGCATCGGCATTGATCCAGTACAATGTGGATACGATCCTCGTTGCGTCGACCAACTATGCGGTGGATGGCGCGCGCGGCTACACCACCGGCTCTGTCGGCCCGGCAGATGCCGCGGCGGTGCCCTGCGCCTATGCCTCCGGCCATCTCTATGGACAGGACAAACGCTATGCCTGGATGGCCAGTCTGGCGGTGCCGGTGCAGCAGGGATTGCGCGCGGAACTGGCGCAGACCACGACGTTCGGCCCCCCGCCGCTGACCATGTTCCAAAGCTTTGCCCTGGGCCGGGCCGATGGCAGTGCATCGGTCCTGGGGGCGTCCAGCAGCCTGTCTGTCTCTACGGCGGCACCATTGACCCAGACGGCGGCCAGCGACGGCTTTCTGCTGGTGTCGTTGATCCGTGGCGGCAGCGGGGCGCGCGGTTCTGCCTCCGTCACGGTCGGCGGTGTGCTGCGGGGGGCGGCCTCCATCCATTATTATCCCGGCGACGACGTGCATTATCCGCAGGAAAGCGCGCTGGTTCCCATCTGCAATGGTGAAACCTATACGCTGACCTGTGACACCACCTTCGGCGACGTCATCTATGCGGCGCAATGGGCGCCGCTGGCCGGGGCCCTTTCCTTCCAGCCGGCGCAGCAGCTTCTGGCCTATGGCCCGCCACAGCCCGACAACCTGCCCCTGACAGTGCCCAATGTGCCAACCGACGGGTTCCTGATCCTGCTGATTGATGGCAGGTCATGCGACCAGACCATCGCATATGCCACGATCGAGATGGGTCCGGCGGGGACGACGCTGGATACGGATGCGACCATGGCATCGACATCGATCAATTTCTATCCCGGCGCCGATACCTGGCTGGGCTGCAACAGTGCCTTTCTGCCGGTGCCGAAGGGATGGTCGTACAATGTGACGTTCAATTACACATTCGCGCAGCCATCGGTCGCCCTGTGCTGGGTGCCGCTGGTCAATCCGACCGACCCGACGCAATGGGCCGGCAACTGAACGAAAATCCCCGGATATCGACCTGCCATCCCGCCAGGATGCAGGTCGATATCTGACGGTCAGTCATGCCGTGCCTGGGCGAAGGTCGCACCTTCCAGGTCCGCCCCGTCCAGCTTGGCCCCGCGCAGGTCGGCGCTGGTAAAATCCGTGCCCCGCGCGATGGCCCCGCGCAGGTCGGCATTCCGCAGGTCCGCCCCCTGGAAGCGCGCGCCGGACAGGCGGGCGGGCCAGCGGCGGTCAGGCATGTCGGCACTGACCAGCGGTGTCAGGTTGGCCCCTTGCAGAAAGGCCCCGCCCAGATGGGCGCGTTCCAGATTGGCCCCGCGCAGGTCGGCATTACCCATCTGGGTGTCCCGCATATCGGTGCATTCCAGATCGGCCATGACCATGCAGGCATTGGTCCACAAAGAACGGCGGGCCAGTGCGTAGGGCATCTTTGCCGCCGTGACATTGCGGCCGCGCATGTCCAGGCCCATCAGGTCGCGGCCACTGAAATCGGCACGCTTGCCGCTGCGCCCCGCCGTCACCACCCAATCGGCATGGGCGGCCAGCAGCGCCTCCACCGGTTCGGCCCCGTCCAGGGTGCCGGGCAGCAGGGCGCCGGTGCGTTTCAGGTCGTTCATGGCGTGGGGGTCCAGGATGGCGCCCCGGAAATTCGCCCCTTCAGCCAGGGCATCGCGCAGGATGGCGTCGGTCAGGACCGCACCGGCGAAATCCGCCTCCTGCAATTGCGCGCCCTGCAGGTTGGCGCCGTCCAGCATGGCGCCCTTGAAATTGGCCCCGCGCAGATCGGCGCCGCGCAGATCGACATGGCGCAGGTTGGCGTCGGTGAAATCCGCCTTCAGCGTGATGGCCCCGTTCATCTTGGAGCCGGAGAAATCGGCATTGTTGGCGATGACGGCGGCCAGGTTGGGGATGCGCCCGTCAAAGGCCTGGGGCAGGGGCTTGCCGCCGCGATAGACGGCCAAAACCGCCTCGCGCACATCGGTGTCGCGCAGCTTGGCCTTGGTCAGGTCGGCGCCGCGCATGGTGATGCCGCGCATGTCGGCCTTGGACAGGTCCGCCTGCTGTAGATTGGCCAGACGCAGGTCGGCGGCGAACAGGTTGGCCCCGATCAGCCGCGTCTTCACCATCTGCGCCTGATCAAAGCGCGACCCGGTCAGTTCAGCGCTGCGCAAATCCATGTTGGAGAGGTTGACGCCGCGCAGGTCACACAGCACGAAAATGGCGCGCTGGCCGCCGATGCGGCCCTCCATCAGCTTGACATGACGGCGCAGGGCTTCCAGCAGCTCCTCTGTCGAGGGGCGTCGCCATGTCGGTTCCGCCGGTTGTGCCGCTTCCGCCGTCAAGCCTGCGCTGCCTTCCCTGTCGCCTGTATGGGGCTGGGCCTTCGAACCCTGTCGCCACTATGCCAGAGCTTTTCTGGCTTGCACACCAAAGTATGAGCGTAAAAGGTTCATATCCACAGCTTTTCGTTTTGCTTCGCAGTCGCAAAACAGCGTTGTCAATTTGCGTCCTCAATCGCCGCCGGACCAAGGGTCATAAATGATGACCCTTGGCTTCAACTGACGAATTTGCGGGCGTTGGCCACCATGACCGAATACATGGTGCGGATGAAATCCGTGGGTCGCAACCGGCCGAACGGTATGTTCTCCGACGCGTAGGTGACCAGTTCGTCCGGCGGCTTCACCGGCACCACCTCCAGCCCCGACTTGCGCAGCGCATCGACCACCGATTTCGCCTGCTTCATGTAATCCTCATTGAAGAAGGACTTGTCGGCGTCCTTGATGGACTGGGCGATGATCTCCTGAATGGACGGCACGCGCGCGTTCCTTGGGGCTGGGGTCGGAAAAGGTCAGGGGGAATTAACCATCAATCCCGGCGCGGCGCAATTCCGGCCCCAACCGGCCCGCCACGAACAGGAAGAACATCCGGTAATCGGCAATCAGCGACCAGAGCGGATAGGTGAAGGTGGCGGGCTTGTTATGCTCCACCAGAGCATGGGACAACCAGGCAAAGAAATAGCCCGACAGGGGCATGCCGAGCAGCCAGAGCGGGTCCAGAGTGGCGGCGAATATTGCCAGGAAACTGAGCGCGATGGCGCTGCCCACATAGTGGAAGCCGCGCGTCACCTTCTTGGAATGTTCGCGCAGATAGAAGGGCCAGAAAGCCTCGAACGTCTGGTATTCACGCTGTGCCATGGCTGCAATCCTCCCGCCACATGGGCGCTTAGGTCATTTTCTTGCCATCTTGCTGCCCAACGCATAAGTCAAAGCGTTCGCCGGGGCTTGTCAAGGCGTAAGGATATTGCGCCGTCGCCCCGCTGTTTCATCCTACTGATTTGAGGGCCGGGAAAATGGGTTACAAGGTCGCTGTCGTTGGCGCCACGGGCAATGTCGGCCGGGAGATGCTGCAGACGCTGGCAGACCGGAATTTCCCGGTGGGCGAGGTTGTAGCCCTGGCGTCGGAACGGTCCGTCGGTCAGCAGGTGTCGTTCGGTGAGGATCAGGTCCTGAAGGTCCAGGATCTGGCCAAGTTCGACTTCTCCGGCACCGATTTCGTGCTGTCCTCCCCCGGTGCCAAGATATCGGCCCAGTTCGCGCCCAAGGCCGCCGCCGCCGGCGCCTGCGTCATCGACAATACCAGCCATTTCCGCATGGACCCGGATGTGCCGCTGGTCGTGCCGGAAGTGAACCCGCACCATCTGGCCGGCTGGCGCAAGAAGGGCATCATCGCCAATCCCAACTGCTCCACCATCCAGATGGTGGTGGCGCTGAAGCCGCTGCATGATCTGGCCAAGATCCGCCGCGTTGTCGTCTCCACCTATCAGTCGGTGTCGGGGGGCGGCAAGGACGCGATGGACGAACTGTTCACGCAGACCCGCGCCATCTATGTCAACGATCCGGTGGAGAAGAAGAAGTTCACCAAGCAGATCGCCTTCAACGTCATCCCGCATATCGATACCTTCATGGACGATGGCATGACGAAGGAAGAGTGGAAGATGGTGGTGGAGACCAAGAAGATCCTGGACCCCGCCATCAAGGTGACGGCCACCGCCGTGCGTGTGCCGGTATTCATCGGCCATTCGGAATCGGTGAATATCGAGTTCGAGAACCCGATCAGTGCGGACGAGGCCCGCAAGGCCCTGCGCGCCTTCCCCGGCATCTCCGTCGTCGATCACCGCCAGGACGAGGGCTATGTCACCCCGGTTGAAATCGCCGGCGAGGACAATGTCTTCATCAGCCGTATCCGCGAGGACAGCACCGTCGAAAACGGTCTGAACCTGTGGATCGTGGCCGACAATCTGCGCAAGGGTGCGGCCCTGAACGCGGTGCAGATCGCCGAAGTGATGATCCGCGACGGGCATATCGGCCCGGCGGATTGATCATCTGATCGAGCACCTTCCCTATTCGTCATCCCGGCGAAAGCCGGGACCCAGGGGCAACAGGATCAAACCTCGCAGCTGCCTTGATCAACGCAACGGACAGGCCGGGCGCTTGGCCCCTGGGTCTCGGCTTGCGCCGGGATGACGGGGAAAGAGCGCAACGCCTTCTGGTCAACCCGTTCCCCCTGGAACAGACCTTGGTCCGGGTGGTGCCATATGGTAGGACGCTGGCCGGCATCGATAACGCCCCCGCCGCCGGGGCCATGCATAAGGGAACTTGGGAGATGACGAAGCTTGTCCTGATCCGCCATGGTCAGAGCCTGTGGAACCAGCTGGATCTGTTCACGGGCTGGACCGATGTGGACCTGTCGCCGCAGGGCGTGGAGGAGGCCAAAGAGGCCGGCGTCAAGTTGAAGGCGGCGGGCCTGGATTTCGATATCTGCCACACGTCGGTCCTGAAGCGCGCCATCAAGACCAGCAACCTGGCCCTGGAAGCCATGGACCGCATCTGGGTGCCGCAGTTCAAGAGCTGGCAGTTGAACGAGCGCCATTATGGCGGCCTGCAGGGCCTGAACAAGACCGAGACAGCGGCCAAGCATGGCGCCGATCAGGTCAAGATCTGGCGCCGCTCCTATGACATCGCCCCGCCCGTCCTGGCCGAGGATGATGAGCGTCTGCCCGATGCCGACCCGCGCTATGCCGACCTGTCCAAGGAACAGCTGCCGCGCACCGAAAGCCTGAAGGATTGCGTGGCCCGCGTGGTGCCCTACTGGACCGATGTGATCGCCCCGCAGGTGAAGGCGGGCAAGCGCGTGCTGGTCGCCGCCCATGGCAACAGCCTGCGCGGTCTGGTCAAGTATCTGTCCGGTATGGGCGATGATGAAATCGTCCAGTTCGAAATCCCGACCGGCAAGCCCATCGTCTATGAGCTGGACGCTGATCTGAAGGCGCTGGACCGGTATTTCCTGGATTGAGGATGGGGGGCTACCCTCACCCTCCCGTCGGCTAACGCCGCCGGGCCCCTCCCTCTCCCGCAAGCGGGCGAGGGGCTGAAATTTCACCCCTCGCCCACGAACGTGGGAGAGGGAGGGGCCCGCATGCGCCAGCATGTGGGAGGGTGAGGGCCGTTTTAAGCCTTCACCCCCGCAAACGGTGCCGCCTTGGCATTCGGGTCCAGCGGCCAGCGGGGGCGGGGGGCGAAGTCCAGGCCATCGGTCAGGCCCAGGCGCAGCCGTTCCAGCCCGGCCCAGGCGATCATGGCGCCATTGTCGGTACACAGGCCCAGTGGCGGGGCCACGAAATCGAACCGGTGCCGGCGGCACAGATCGGTCAGGCGGGCGCGCAGCACCTGATTGGCGGCGACACCGCCGGCCACCACCAGGGTCTTGCCCTCTGGGAACTCTGCCTTGAAAAGTTTCAGCGCCTTGGTGCAGCGGTCGATCAGGCTGTCGCCCACGGCCTGATGGAAGGACGCGGCCAGATCGGCGCGGTCGGCATCCGACAGGGTGCCGCCCAGATTTTCCACATGCCGGCGCACGGCGGTCTTCAGCCCGGAAAAGCTGAAATCGCAATCAGGCCGGCCCTTCATGGGCACCGGCAGGTCGAAGCGGCCAGGATCGGTCGCGCCTCCCGCCGCCTTTTCCATCAGGGGGCCGCCGGGATAGCCCAGGCCCATGATCTTGGCCGATTTGTCGAACGCCTCCCCCACCGCGTCATCGATGGTGGTGCCCAGGCGGCGGTAACGCCCCACGCCCTCCACCGCCAGCAACTGGCAATGCCCGCCCGAGACCAGCAGCAGCAGGAAGGGAAACGTCACCCCATGCGTCAGGCGCGCCGTCAGGGCGTGGCCTTCCAGATGGTTGACGGCCATGAAGGGCAGGCCTGTCACGGCGGCCATGGCCTTGGCCGTCATCACCCCCACCATCACCCCGCCGATCAGGCCCGGCCCGGCGGTGGCGGCAATGCCGTCCAGACCGGACAGGCCGACCCCGGCACGCTCCAGCGCCTCGCGCACCAGCCGGTCCAGATGCTGTAGATGGGCGCGTGCCGCAATTTCCGGCACCACACCGCCATAGGGGCGGTGATCGTCCAGCTGGCTCAACACCACATTGGACAGGACACGGCCCGGCCCCTCACCATCATCTTCGACGATGGCGGCGGCGGTTTCATCACAGCTGGTTTCGATGCCAAGGACTTTCATGGGGGCAGAACCTAAGCGTCCGTCGGCCCGGCGGCAAGGGCGGCGGGACATTGCAGCCATGGCGGCGGCGAATATGGCCGCGCGCACCCCCGTCCTGATTGACAAACCGCACGCCCGTGCTATTCCCGCTGAACAGTTTCCACGGAAGGGCACCGCCATGATCCGCGTCCACCACCTGAACATCTCCCGGTCGCTGCGCGTTATCTGGCTGCTGGAGGAACTGGGGGTGCCGTATGAGATCGTGCGTCATCGCCGCAACAAGAAGACCATGCGCGCGCCTGTGGCCCTGCGCGACCTGCATCCGCTGGGCAAGCTGCCCATGGTGGAGGTGGATGGCAAGGTGCTGGTGGAAACCGGTCTGATCATCGAATATCTGCTGGCCCATCATGGCCCGCATCTGGCGCCCGCTGCCGACAACGCCAATGCCCATTGGCGCTACCGCTACTGGATGCATTACGCCGAGGGCTCGCTGATGCCGCAGCTTCTGTTGAAGCTGATCTCTGACAAGATGGGCCTGCTGGCCCTGCCCATCCGCGGCATGGTCAAGGAGCAGGTGAAGCTTCACCTGGATTATGTGGAGAAGGAGGCGGGGCGTTCGGTCTGGTTGGCCGGCAATGAATTCAGCGCCGCCGACATCATGATGAGCTTCCCCCTGGAAGTGGCTGTGATGCGCGCCGGGGTAACGGCGGCCACCCACCCCAATATCACCCGCATCCTGTCGGCCCTGCAGGCCCGCCCCGCGTATCAGCGGGCGGTGGTGCAGGCGGCGGATAAAGGTTAACGGACTTTGCATCGGGCCACTTCCCCCGAAGCCCCGAAAGCGGTATTGAGGAAGGTATGAAAGCCCTTCTCCGCATCGGCACGCGCGGCAGCCCCTTGGCGTTGGCGCAGGCCATTGAGACCCGCGACCGTCTGGCCGCTGCCTTCCCGGAACTGGCGGAGGCGGGGGCGGTCGAGATCGTCACCTTCAAGACCGAAGGCGACCGCATCCTGGACCGCACCTTGAGTGCGGCGGGGGGCAAGGGGCTGTTCACCAAGGAGATCGAGCAGGCCCTGCTGGATGGCGCTGTCGATCTGGCGGTGCATTCGATGAAGGATGTGCCGACGGCCCTGCCGGACGGGCTGGACATCATCTGCTATCTGCCGCGCGAGGATCATCGCGACGCCTGGTTCAGCCCCAAGGCTGCCAGCCTGGATGAGTTACCGGAGGGCGCGTTGGTCGGTACCGCCAGCCTGCGCCGGCAGGCCATCGTTCTGATGCGCCGGCCCGACCTGCGCATCGCGGCGCTGCGCGGCAATGTGCAGACGCGTCTGCGCAAGCTGGAGGAAGGGCTGGTCGATGCCACCCTTCTGGCCATGGCGGGGTTGAACCGTCTGGGTCTGGTGGACAAGGCGACGGGTGTGCTTTCGGAAGAACAGATGCTGCCGGCGGTGGCGCAGGGCGCCATCGGGATCGAGACGCGCATAGGTGATGATCGCACCAACGCCTATGTCCGCGCGCTGAACTGTGCGGAAACCGAATTGCGGGTCACGGCGGAACGCGGCGTGCTGGCGACCCTGGATGGGTCCTGCCGTACGCCCATCGCGGCCCTGGCCTTGATCAATGGCGATGCCATGTCGCTGAAGGCCCTGGTCATCCGGCCAGATGGGCAGCAATGGTTCATGACGGGCCGCGCCGGGAACAAGGCCGATGCCCTGGCCATGGGTATCGATGCGGGGCAGGAGCTGAAATCCAAGCTGCCCGCCGCCTTCTTTGCCGGGATCAACCCTGACGGGCTGGTGGTGTGACGGGCGTCCTGGTCACAAGGCCGGAACCGGGAGCGGCGGAGACGGAAGCGGCGTTGAAGGCGCTGGGTTACCGGCCTGTGCTGGCCCCGCTTCTGACCATCCAGCCTGTGCCGGGACCACCCCTTGACCTGACGGGCTTTGACGCCGTTGCTGTCACCTCTGCCAATGGCCTGCGCGAACTGGCCGCGCGTAGCGTGGAGCGTGCCTTGCCGCTCTATGCCGTCGGGGAACGCACGGCGGCGCTGGCAAGGGAACTGGGCTTTCGGGAGGTTTATGCCGCCGGCGGGGATGTCATCTCCCTGTCGCGGCTGCTGTCGGGCCGGGGGCCACGGGTCCTGCACCTGTCGGGTGAGGATGTGGCCGGGGAACTTTTGCCCGCTGACGTTGTTGTCACAAGGATTACCGCCTATCGCGCTGTGCCGGTGGATGATCTGCCCGATGCGGCGGTGTCGGCCCTGCGTGAGGGACAGGTGGCCTATGTGGCGCTTTTTTCGCCGCGTACGGCCAGCGTGTTTGTTAGGTTGGCACAAAAGGCCGGGTTGTCGGTGCCCACGGGCGGTCTGACGGCCCTGTGCATTTCGGCTGCGGTTGCGCGCGCCGCCCAGGGGTTCGGTTTCAGCCAGACCCGTGTGGCGGTGCAGCCCGATGCGGCCAGCCTGCTGGCCCTGCTGCCGGCGGTGAAGGGGAGTTGAGGAATGAGCGACAGTGACAAGACGGGCAAAGGCCCCAGCCTGGCCGATCTGGAACGCGAGATCGCGTCCAATGCCCAGAAGCCGGAGGCAAAGCCCGCCACGCCGAAACTGAACCCGGCGCCGGTGGCGGCCAAGCGCAGCGGCGGCGGTGGCCTGCTGGGCGGGACGGCCTTGCTGCTGGCGCTGGGTGCGGCGGGTCTGTCGGGCTATGGCTTCTGGCGCGATTGGACCGCACCGCCGCCGGCCATTGCCGACCTGTCGCCGCTGGCCCAGCGTCTGAATGCGGTGGAGACGGAGCAGCAGGCCCTGCGCGCGTCGCTGGATACCCTGTCGAAGCGTCAGGATGCGCTGGAACGCCGCCTGTCGGGTGACACGACCATTGTTGCCCGCGAAACGGTGCAGGTGCCAGCCGAACAGGGGCCGCAGGGTGGGGTTGATATCTCCGCCACCGAGGCGCTGGCCGACCGGATCGCCGCCCTGGAAGACCGCAAGACAGAGACTGTCGACATCGGCCCCCTGACCCACCGCGTACAGACGCTGGAGGAAGTGTCGGCGGAGGTGATCCCGCGCCTGACCATGCTGGAAACCCGCCGGCAGATGGGCGCCGTGGGTGAGGCGCTGATTATTGCCGTGGGGCAGTTGCAGGCAGCGTTGAGTGGTGGCCGCCCCTATGCGCGGGAATTGCGGTCGGCGCAGGCGCTGGCCGCCAATGATACCGCGCTTCTGGATCTGCTGGCGCCCCTGTCGGCATCGGCGGAAAACGGACTGGCGGGGGATATCGAGCTGCGGGAGAAGTTCCGCCTGCTGGCGCCCGCCGTCCTGCGCGCCGACCGCGACCGGGAGGGGGCGGATTGGACCGACCGTGTCCTAGGCCGCCTGACCAGCATCATCACCTTCCGCCGCGCCTCGGGCGAGGTGGCGGGCGATAATGCCGATGCCGTGCTGGCGCGGGCCGAGGCGGCGATGCTGGCCAATGACCTGCCGCGCGCGGTGGAGGAGATGGAGAAGCTGCCGGCCCATGCCGCCGGCCCCGCCGCCGACTGGCTGAAACTGGCCGAGGCGCGGATGGCGGCGGAAGCCGCCGCGGCCACCCTGGCCGACATGTCGCTGGCCCGCATGGCGGGTCCGGGCAAGGCGGATGCCGGGACCGGGGCCATTAACGGGGCCAGGGACGGGGAGGCCCGCTGATGCGTAAATCCCTGATATTCTTCCTGAAGATCGGCATTCTGGTGGCCGCTGCCGTCTGGCTGGCGCAGCGTCCGGGCCGGGTCACCATCGAATGGCTGGAGCATGTGATCGAGATGCCGGTGGGCATCGGCGCCATCCTGGTGCTGCTGGCCGCCTGGATCGCCGCCACCATCGGGCGTCTGTGGCGCATCCTGCGCAATGGTCCCGGCGCCTTTGGCCGCAGCCGCAATACAAAGCGGCGCGAAGGCGGGTTCCGCGCCCTGGCCCAGGGCTGGGTCGCGGCATCGGCGGGCGATGCCGACATCGCCACCAAATCCGCCAAGGCGGCGGAAAAACTGCTGCGTGAACCGTCGCTGACCCTGCCGCTGTCCGCGCGGGCGGCGGAGCTGCGCGGGGATGCCGTGGCGGCCTCCACCGCCTATAAGGCCATGCTGGGCAAGCCGGCGACGGAGCTGGCGGCGCGGCGTGCCTTGCTGACCCAAGCCATGGAGTTGGGCGACCGTCCGGCGGCCCTTGACCATGCCCGCCGCGCCCTGGAACTGCGGCCCAAGGCCGACTGGCCGGCCAAGGCGCTGGCGGAGTTGGAGGCTGGCGGTGGCAATTGGCTGGAGGCGGATGCCGCCCTGGTCAAGGCGCAGAAGGTCAAGGCCCTGCCCAAGGAGGATGCCGGCCACCGCCGCGCCGCCCTTCTGATTGAAGAGGCGCGCAAGGCCATGGCGACAGGCCGCCCCGATCAGGCCCTGCAATCGGCCCAGGCGGCGTTCGACCTGGACCCGGCCCGCGTGCCGGCGGCAACGCTGCTGGCCCGGCTGCTGGCCAAGGCGGGCAAACATTCCAAGGCCGTGAAGGTTCTGGAACAGGCATGGCGGCAATCGCCGCACCCCGATCTGGCCAAGGTTTGGGGCGAGGCGTCGGCGGACCAGAACCCGCTGACCCTGGTCAAGCGCTATGAGGCGCTGGTGGCGCTGAAACCCGGTCAGGCCGACGCGCATTTCGCTCTGGCCGAGGCGGCGATCAATGCCAAGCTGTGGGGTGTCGCCCGGTCGCATCTGGACAAGGTCCGCGAACTGGCCCCCACCACCCGCGCCTATCGCCGGCTGGCCGATGTGGCGCGGGCGGAAAAGGGGGAGGGGCCGGAGGTTCAGGCCTATCTGAACCAGGCCATGTCGGCCCCGGCCGATCCCCGCTGGCGCTGCGGCAGCTGCGGCACCAGCCACAGCGATTGGCATGCCGTCTGTGATGAATGCGGGGCGGTCGACACGATCACATGGCCGAAGGCGGGGAAGGCGTAGTGCGGATTAGCGAAGCGTAATCCGCGGAAGAACGGTGCCGGGGTTTCCGCGGATTACGGCTTACGCCTAATCCGCGCTACGATATCTCATGTCGCCATGATTTCCCTTCCGCCGGGCAGGGCCACCGGTTAACCATGGGCCACCCTTGTCCCGCGTGGATGTGCCCCCATGCTGCTGCCCTATTCCGGTGGGGTTGATACCCTGCTGCTGCTGGTGATTGCCCTGATCGTCGATGCCTGTATCGGTGACAGCCCGTTGCTGCGCCGGTTTCTACCGGGGCCGGCGGATCTGGTGGCGCGTGCGGTGGTGCAGTTCGACCGGCGGCTGAACCGTATCGACCGGACGGATGGGGTGCGCCATGCCAGAGGCAGTCTGGTCACCCTGCTGCTGCTGACGCTGGGCCTGCTGGTTGGGTTCTGCCTGTCGGTGCTGGTGCGGCATGTGCCGGCGGGTGGGTTTGTGGAACTGATCATCCTGGTGCGCTGCCTGACCCTGCGCCTGCCCTGGGGCGCCATGGCGCGGACCGTGTCGGCGCTGGAGGCGGGGGAGACGGAGGCGGCGCGCCAGGCCGTGGGGCCGCTTACCGACCGGCAGCTCTGGAGCCTTGACGATCATGGCATCGTGCGGGCCGGCGCGGAGGGGGCGGCGCGCGCCCTGACGCATGGGGTGGTGGCCCCGGCTTTGTTCTATGCCCTGTTCGGGCTGGCGGGCCTGCTGGCCTGGGCCGCACTGGACGGGACGGCGCGCATCATCGGCCATGACACGCCGCGCCATGCACGGTTCGGCGCGCTGGCCCGGCGGTTGACCTCCTGGGTTGGCTTTCCGGCCGCCCTGATCGCGGCGCTGGTCCTGCTGCTGGCGGCGTCCTTTGTGCCGCGCGCGCGTGCCGCGTCGGGTCTGCGCGATGTGCGTGGGGCCAAGGGCCACCCGATGGGGGCCGACGCCCTGCCCATCGCCGCCTTTGCCGGCGTTCTGGACCTGTCGGTGGCCGGACCCAGGCGGGAGGGCGACCGGGTGGTCAAGGAACCCTGGCTGGGCAATGGCCGCGCCCGCGCCACGCCCCGTGACCTGCGCGCCGGCATGGCGCTGTACGCCATCAGCGCTCTGATCGCGGCGGGGCTGGTGGTGGGGCTGGGGCTGGTTGTGGCGGGGTGAGGGGCGGGCGTTTATCACCCCGTTCCTGCCTTCCCGGCGAAGGCCGGGACCCAGGGGCCAAATGCCCGACCTGTCCATAGCCGCGATCAACAGCGCGGTGAGGTTTGAGCTTGTGACCCCTGGGCCCCGGCCTTCGCCGGGGAGGCAGGAAAGCTGTGCAACCTGTCATTCACCCACAGCACCATTCACCCACCCTGCGACAAGACCGCACCGCATCAAGGCTTGACCCGCCGCCATCAACCTGACTATCAAGCGTTACGTTATAACGTAATTGGATTGAGGGTTCAGCGATGCGGACTGATAAGGCGCTGGTTTGGCTGGTGGCGGCGGTGATGGGCGGTGCGGTGGCGGCAGCACCCGCGATGGCGCAGCAGGAACCGGCAGCCGATGGTTCCGCCCATGAAAGGGTGGAGGAGATCATCGTCACCGCCTCGCCCATCGGGGCCAAGCGGTTCGATATCCTGCAGGGCACGTCCAGCCTGTCGGGCGAGGCGCTGGACCGCGCCCTGTCGACCACGCTGGGCGAGGCGCTGGACAAGCTGCCGGGCCTGTCACAGACGGCCTTTGGGGCTGGCGCGTCGCGGCCCATCATTCGGGGTCAGGGTGGCGACCGTATCCGCATCCTGTCGGGCGGCATTGGCAGCATCGATGCCAGCAGCACCAGCCCTGACCATGCCCCGGCCCTGGACCTTGCCACCGCCAAGCGGGTGGAGGTGGTGCGCGGGCCGGCCACCCTGCTGTATGGCAATAACGCCGTGGGCGGCGTGATCAATGTCCTGGATGGCCGCATCCCGATTGCCGAGCCGAAGGACGGTGTCGATGGCTTTGCCCGGATCGGGGTGGGCAGCAATGCCGATGAACGCTCCCTGGCGTCGGGTATTGATGCAAGGCTGAACGGGCCGTTCGTGCTGCATCTGGACGGGTTCTACCGTCAGGCCGACGATTACAAGGTGCCGGGCTTCCTGGAATCCAAAATCCTGCGCGAAGGGGAGGATCATGAGCATGAAGGGGAGGGGGAAGAGGCCAAGGGCCGGGTCGATAATAGCGACCTGACGCAGAAGGGCGCCACCGCCGGCCTGTCCTATCTGGGTGACTGGGGCTTCCTGGGCGTGTCGGCCAGCCGGTTCGACAGCAATTACGGCGTTCCCGCCGGCCACAGCCATGAGGGCGAGGAAGAGGAAGGCCCCGTGCGCATCGATTTGGGCCAGACGCGCCTGGACCTGATGGGCGAGGTCAATCAACCCTATGGCATCTTTGAGACCACGCGCGTGCGTTTCGGCTGGGCCGATTATGAGCATAAGGAGCTGGAAGGCGGGGAGACGGGGACCCGTTTCCTGAACAAGGGCTGGGAAGGCCGCATCGAGATGGTGCAGCGCGCCATGGGCGACCTGTCGGGGGCCGTCGGCGTTCAGGCCAGCAGCCGCAACTTCAAGGCCATCGGGGACGAGGCCTTCCTGCCGCCCAGTGACACCGACCAGATGGGTGTCTTCACCTTGCAGCGCCTGGACCTGGCGCCCTTCGCGCTGGAAGGCGGGGTGCGGGTGGAGCGGCAGAATGTGACGGCGGGTAGCGTCGATTTCGACCGCGATTTCACCACCGTCTCCCTGTCCGCCGGGGCGTCGCGGCAACTGGGCGATGGCTGGATGACCGGCGTCACCCTGTCGCGTACCCAGCGCGCCCCCAATGCGGAGGAACTGCTGTCCGACGGCGCGCATCTGGCCACCAGCACCTATGAGCGGGGCGACGGCACGCTCGGCAAGGAGACGGGCCTGGGCGTGGAAGCGACCTTGAAGAAATCGGGCGGACCGGTCACGGGGTCGGTCAACCTGTTCCTGACCGATTACGACAAGTACATCTATGAGCGTCTGACGGGCGCGGAGGAGGATGGCCTGCCGCTGGCCCAATTCTCCGCCACCGATGCCCGTTTCTGGGGCTTTGAGGTGGAGGCGGAGACGACGGTTCTGCGCAATGATCAGGTGACGGTGACGCTGGATGGCGGGGTGGATTATGTCCGCGCCACCGACCGCGACAATGACATGCCCCTGCCGCGCATCCCGGCCTTGTCGGCACGCGCCGGTGTCGGCTTTGAACTGGCGACGGTGGCCGCGCGGTTTGAGGGCGTGTGGACCGGCAAGCAGAAGCGTATCGCAGAGTATGAGCTGCCGACCGACGACGCGATGGTGTTCAACGCCTCGCTGGACTGGCACCCCATCGCCGACCGTGATGTCACCCTGCTGCTGGAACTGCGCAACCTGACGAATGAGGAGGTGCGGCTGGCGACCTCCTTCCTGAAGGATGTGTTGCCGCAGCCGGGGCGCGATTTGCGCCTGTCGCTGCGCGCCGGGTTCTGAGGGGGCTTCTCGTAGCGCGGATTACGGCTTTGCCTAATCCGCGCTACGAACGCCCCTCAAGGTGCTACCGCTCCGTCCTTCTTCTTCGGCAACTTGGCGACCAGCTTGATCTCCGTGATGCCATTGTCGGGCACCAGACGGGTGATGCCGATGGCGGTCCAGGCGGGGAAGGGCGCCTTGATATACAGGTGCTTTACTTCCTTGAAGGCCGGCATCTGGCCCGGAATGTCGGTGTGATAGCTGGTCATTTCCACCACATCGTCCCAACCTACGCCGGCGCGGCCCAGGATGATGCCCAGCCGGTCCATGGTGCGGGTATAGGCAACCTTCAGATCGGTCTCACCGGGGCGCAGGGCCGCCACCACGCCGGACAGATAGACGGTATCGCCCGTCACCACCGCATCGGAAAAGCCCCATTCCGTGAACAGGGCCTTCACCCGTTCATCATCGGGCATGATCACGGTGGCCTCATTCCGGGCACCGGCCAGGGCCGGCAGGCAGGACAGGCCGCAGGCCAGCAGGGCCAGGGCAAAACCGCGCTTCATCATCACACACTCCGTCCTTTTCGTTGCCTCAATCGCTGAGGTTAAGGACGAAGCCGATAGCAGAACTGGTTTTGCCTGACAGTTACGGTGTGTAACGGGCCTGTGACGGGCGGCCCGTCAGGACAGGCTGACCGTCAGGTCGCAGGAGGTGGAGCCGATGCCGCGATTGAAGAAGCGGATGACCATGCCGCCGGCATCGCGCACGGCCAGCACCTGATTCTGGCCGGGGCCCAGCGACAGCTGCCGGCCCGTGGCGGCCAGCGTGCTTTCCGTGATGGAATATTCCAGAATGCAACGCTTGTTGCCCTTGTTCTCAAAGGTCACGTCGCCGGGGCCGGGGATTTTGAACTCAAAGCTTTTACCGGTGTTGAAATCGACGCGGCCCTGGCAGGGATTGCCCTTCTGCACCTCGCACCCGAACTCTCCCTGCGGGCCGCGCTGCACGGCGGGTTGGGCCTGGATGGATGGCACGGACAGCAGGCCCGTGATCAGGGCAAGGCTGGCAAGGGTCAGGCGGGACATCCGTTCGGCGCTCCTAAGGCGGCAGGGTCATCAGTTCAAATAGACAAGCGGCAGGGGTGCTGCAAGCCCCGCACCATGCACGCGCATCAGTCCACGCGGCTGGCGCTGAAAAAGCGGGAAGGGTGAACAAGCTGATCTTGTGCCGCGATGATCTGCAATTCCCGCTGCCCGGCATCACGCGTGGCCTTGAACACTGCATAGATGGCAGACGCCGCATGCGACAGGGCCAACTGCCCATCACCGGTTTCCAGGAACTTCGCCAGGAACAGGGCAGCGACACAATCACCGGCCCCATTGGGCAGGGGCGACAGGTCCAGGCGCGGCGTGGCGACCAGGAAGGCCCCATCCGGCCCGTCCAGCAGCATTTCGATACTGTCATCGGGCGCGTCGCTGCGCGTCAGGCTGGTCACCATCACCCAGCGCGGGCCCAGTTTGCGTGCCGCCTTCGTGGCCGACAGGGCCGATGACAGGTCGGTGACGGTGTGGCCCGTCAGGAATTCCAGCTCAAACTGGTTGGGTGTGATGATGTCGGCCTGGGGCACGGCGCGGTCGCGGAAGAATTCCGGGATGCCCGGCCGCACGAAGAACCCGCGCCCGACATCGCCCATGACAGGATCGCAGCAGTAGATAGCGTCCGCATTCCCCAGCTTGGCCCGTGCTACGGCGGACAGGACGACATCGCCAAGCGCCGCATCACCCATATAGCCGGTCAGGACGGCATGCACCCCGTCCATGGCCCCGCGTGCCTCCACCCCCTTCAACACATCGGCAATATGGTCGGGCGGCAGCACCATGCCCGTCCACGCGCCATAGCCGGTATGGTTAGAGAATTGCACTGTATTGACGGCGATGGCATCAAACCCCAGCCGTTCCAGCGGAAAGACGGCGGCGCGGTTGCCGACATGGCCGAAGGCGACATGGGACTGGATGGTCAGGATGGTCCGCACTTCCCTTAACCCCTTCAACGCTGGCGTCAGCTTCCTTGCTACGCCCGGCAGCAACAGCCCTTCAATGGCAAAAGCGTGTGGGGGACACTGTGCGGTGCGTCACTGTGTCCATGAAGGATACGGCGTCAGTTAGCGGTCTCAGCGCCCGTTCGGGCTAATCCATATGAAATGAGTGCGTTCCATGCGCATGTTGCGTGATGCCAAGATCAAGACCCGCGTGCTGATCGGTTTCGGGGTGCTTCTGGTGCTGCTGGTCGTGCTGACCGGCATCGGCGTGCAGAAGGTCAGCCTGATCAACGCCAGCCTGACCCAGATCAACGACGTGAACAGCGTCAAGCAGCGCTATGCCATCAATTTCCGCGGTTCGGTGCATGACCGGGCTATTGCGTTGCGCGATGTCGTGCTGGTCGATCCGTCGAAGTTCGATCTGGTCGTGAGCGATATTCGCAAGCTGGAAGCCGCCTACGCCACCTCCGCCAAGGCCATGGACGAGATGTTTGCGGCCCGCAAGGACATCCTGCCCGACGAACGGCAGATCCTGGCGTCGATCAAGGAGATCGAGGCCAAGACCCTGCCCGGCATCAACAAGGTGATCGAGCTGCGCCAGGCCGGCAAGGATGCGGACGCGCGGGAACTGCTGCTGTCCACGGTCCGGCTGGATCTGTCGGAATGGCTGCTGCGGATCAACCGCTTCATCGACAAACAGGAAAAGGATAATGGCCTGATCGGTGATGCCACGCGGGCACAGGCGCGTGGCTTTTCAGAGCTGATGCTGCTGGTCTGTGGCATCTGTCTGGTGCTGGGTGGTGGCATGGCCTGGTGGGTGGTGGGGTCGCTGGCCCCGCTGCGCCGCCTGACGGATGCCATGCTGCGTCTGGCCGATGGCAACCTTGCCACCGACATCCCCGATAATGAGGCCGCCAACGAGGTGGGCGACATTACCGGCGCGGTGCAGGTGTTCAAGACCAACGCCATCGAGGCCGACCGCCTGCGCCGCGAGCAGGCCGCCGCCGAGGAACGCGCCGAACAGGCCCGCAAGGCCGAGATGCAGGCCCTGGCCCAGCGGTTCGAGGATGAGGTGAGTGCTGTCGTGGCCGCCGTCGGCACCTCGTCCGATCATATCAAGCAATCCGCCGAACTGCTGCTGACCACCGCCGGTGCGGCGGAGGAACGCGTGGACACGGTGGAGGCATCGTCGGGTCAGGCGACGGAGAATGTGCAGGCCGTGGCGACGGCGGCGGGGCAGCTTGCCGCGTCGATCCAGGAGATCGCCCGCCAGATCGAGGATAGCGCCGACCGCACCCGCCGCGCCGCCGAACAGGCCAGCCACACCAACAGCCTTGTCGATGGTCTGTCGGTGAAGGCCGACCGCATCGGGGAGGTGCTGGGCCTGATCAGCGATATTGCCAGCCAGACCAACCTTCTGGCCCTTAACGCCACCATTGAGGCGGCGCGGGCGGGAGAGGCCGGCAAGGGCTTTGCCGTTGTCGCGTCGGAGGTGAAGAACCTGGCCAGCCAGACGGCGCGCGCCACCGAGGATATCGCCCAGCGCATCGCGGAAATCCAGGCCGCAACGGGCGAGGCGGTGAAGGCCATCAAGGAAATCGGCTCCACCGTGGAACAGGTGAACCAGATTTCCACCTCCATCGCGTCTGCCGTCGAAGAACAGAACGCCGCCACCACCGAGATTGCCCGCAGCGCCCGCCACGCCTCCAACGGTGTGGAGACCGTGACCATGGCGGTGGTCGATGTGCGAGAGGGCACGGCCCAGACGGGGGTGGAATCGAAGGCACTGCTGACCGCGTCCGCCGAACTGACCGACCATGCCGGTGCCTTGAAGGCGCAGGTGGACCGGTTCCTGGCATCGGTGCGGGCCGCGTAAGGGTTTGGCAGGTTTACGTTGAAGCGCCGCCCCCCTTCGTCATCCCGGCGAAAGCCGGGATGACGAGATAGGGTGATTAGACCTGAACATTACAGCCCCTGATCTTCACCCTCCGTTGCCGGGGCCAGCCTTCCTCGGGTAGGTTGGCCCCGTTCTTCATTTGGGATCAGGCATCATGCATATACGCCCCCGCCGTTCCGCCCTTTACATGCCCGGCGCCAATGCCCGTGCCCTGGATAAGGCGCGCTCGCTGCCCGCCGATGTCCTGATCCTGGATCTGGAAGACGCGGTGGCCCCGGATGCCAAGGAGCAGGCGCGGGCCCAGGTGATGGCGGCGGTGCATGAAGGCGGTTATGGCAGCCGGGAACTGGTGATCCGCGTCAACGGCCTGGACACGTCCTGGGGTCATGCCGATCTGGTGGCCGCCGCCACGTCAGGTGCCGATGCCGTCCTGATCTGCAAGGTGGACAGCGCCGAAGGTGTGCGGCAGGCCGACCGCGTGCTGCGCGCCGCCGGGGCGCCCGACAGTCTGCGCCTGTGGGTCATGATGGAAACCCCGCGCGCCATGCTGGCGGCGGGTGACATTGCCGGGGCGTGTGCGCGCATCGACTGTCTGGTGATGGGTACCTCGGACCTGACCAAGGATCTGAACGCGCTGGCCACCCGCGACCGGCTGCCCATGGTGACCAGCCTGGGCCTGTGTATGCTGGCCGCCCGCGCCTATGGCCTGACGGCGCTGGACGGGGTGCATGTCGACCTGGAGGATGAGGAGGGGTTGGCAGCGTCGTGCCGCCAGGGCCGCGAACTGGGCTTCGACGGCAAGACCCTGATCCACCCCAAGCAGCTTGCCACCGCCAATGAGGCGTTTGCGCCGTCGGTGGATGAGGTCGCCCGCGCCCGGCGGATCATCGCGGCGCATGCCGAGGCGGTGGCGGGTGGCAAGGGTATCACCCTGGTTGATGGCAAGCTGATCGAGGCGCTGCATGTGGAGACAGCGCGGCGGGTGGTGGCATTGGCCGAGGTGGTGGGGGTGGGGTGAGGGGGCGACGCCCCCCGATATCGCCCCCCCATCGTCATCCCGGCGGAAGCCGGGACCCAGGGGCCGCAGGATGAACGTTAAACACCGCGTCGATTATTGTCGCTGAAAGGTTGGGCGCATGGCCCCTGGGTCCCGGCTTTCGCCGGGATGACGAGGAGAGCGGGGATGCAAAGGGAAATCTCGCACACCTTACCCCTCCAACTCCTCCTTCAGCGCTTCCAGCTCCAGCCAGCGTTCTTCGGCTGCTGACAGGTCACCCTGCGCCGTCGACAAATCCTCGCTGGCTTTGGCAAAGCCTTTGGGGTCTTTGCTGTAGAAGGCCGGGTCGGCCATCTTGGTGTTCAACTGGACGATCTTCTTTTCAAGCGTCGCCATCTTGCCCGGCAGCTCTTCCAGCTCCCGGTTTTCCTTGAAGGACAGTTTCTTCTTGGCCTTCGGCGCTGCCGGTGCGGCGGTGACCGGTTTGGCGGCGGCCTTGGCCGCTTCCGGCTCCTCGGCCTTGCGCTGGATCAGATAGTCGCTGTAGCCGCCAGGATATTCCGACACGTCGCCATCGCCTTCGACCGCAATGGTGCTGGTAACCAGCCGGTCCAGGAAATCGCGGTCGTGGCTGACCAGCAGCAGGGTGCCGTCATACTCCGACAGCACCTCTTCCAGCAGGTCCAGCGTGTCCATGTCCAGGTCGTTGGTCGGCTCGTCCAGGACCATCAGGTTGCTGGGCTGCGCGAACAGCTTGGCCAGCAGCAGGCGGTTGCGTTCACCGCCCGAGAGGGCGCGCACCGGCTGTTCCATCATGGACGGATCGAACAGGAAATCCTTCAGGTAGCTGGAAATATGGCGCGGCTTGCCACCCACCCAGATATTGTCGCCGCCTTCGGGCAGCAGCACCTGTTTCAGGGTGTCGTTGGGGTCCAACTGTGCCCGGCGCTGATCAAAGACAATGGTCTGCAGGTTGGTGCCCTGGCGGATCGTGCCGCTATCGGGCGCGATCTCCCCCATCAGCATCTTCAGGATGGTGGATTTGCCGGCCCCGTTCGGGCCGATCAGGCCGACCTTGTCGCCTCTCAGGATGCGGGTGGAGAAGTCGCGACAGATGACGCGCTCCCCGGCATCGCCCATAAAGCTCTTGGAGATGTTTTCGGCTTCTGCCACCAGCTTGCCGGAACTATCCCCCTCCGCCACCGCGAAATTCACCTGTCGCGACTTGATGCGGTCGGTCCGTTCCTGGCGCATGTCCTGAAGCCGGCGGACGCGGCCCATGTTGCGGGTGCGGCGACCGGAGATGCCGCCTTCCCACATCCATTTCAACTCGGCTGCGATCTTGCGGTCCAGCTTGTGGAAATTGGCTTCCTCTTCCTTGAACACCTCGTCGCGCCAGGTTTCGAACTCATTGAAGGGTCGTTCCGTGGTGCGCAGCACGCCGCGATCCAGCCACAGGATGCGCTTGGACAGGTTCTGCAAAAAGGTGCGGTCGTGGGAGATCAGCAGCAAGGCCCCCCGGAACTGCTGCAACTCCTTTTCCAGCCACAGGATGGTGGGGATGTCGAGATGGTTCGTCGGCTCGTCCAGCAGCAGCACATCCGGTTCGTCAACCAGGGCACGGGCCAGCGCCGCACGGCGCGATTCCCCGCCCGACAGGGTGGCGCAGGCACGGTCGCCGGGCAGGTCGAGCGCTTCCAGAACCGCATCGACACGGTACTGCATCGGCTCCGCCTGACCGCCGGCCACGAAATCGGCCACGGTGGGGTATTTCGAGAAATCAGGCTCCTGCGCCAGATAGGCAACGCGCGCACCGGGTTGCAGGAACCGTTCGCCCGTGTCGATGTCGATCTCGCCGGCCAAGCATTTCAGCAGGGTGGATTTGCCCGACCCGTTGCGGCCGACCAGGGCGATCTTCTCCCCCCGCGCCACCGACACGTCGATGCCTTCGAACAGGGTGGTGGAGCCCAGATGGACCGAGGCACCGGCCAGAGAGATGAGGGCGGGATTGTTGGGGGCCATGATCAGTTACCCTTGCCCACCTGAAGTGAGCGCACAAAATCCGACAGCCCCACCTGACGGCGACGCTTCAGGCGTTCGGCCTTCAGGATGGCCTCCACGGCGGCCACCGATTCCTGAACGTCCTTGTTCACGACGACATAGTCATATTCCGACCAATGGCTCATCTCGTCATTGGCCTTGGACATCCGGTGCGCGATGACCTCCGCGCTGTCCTGGGCGCGGTTGGTCAGGCGGCGTTCCAGTTCGGCGGCGCTGGGCGGCAGGATGAAGACGCGGACCAGATCGGTACCGGCGCTGTCGGAGAGCTGCTGCGTGCCCTGCCAGTCAATGTCGAACAGCACATCGCGCCCGGCGCGCATGGCATCCTCCACCGGCCCGCGCGGCGTGCCATAGCGGTTGCCGAAGACATGGGCATGTTCCAGCAGTTCCTTGCGCGCCACCCGCGCCTCAAACTCCGCATGGTCCACGAAGTAATAATGCACGCCCTCCTGCTCCCCCGGTCGCATGGGGCGGGTGGTCAGGGACACGGACATGGACAGGTTGCCGTCACGCGTCAGCAATTCGCGCGAGATCGTGGACTTGCCGGCACCGGACGGGGAGGAGAGGACCAGCATCAGGCCACGGCGATGGATCAGGGACATTTCGGGGACTGCCAAAGGGGGTGGGGGTGGGGTGGGAAAATCGCAGGTCAGGTCGAGCGCGGCGCGCGAGCCCTGACAGCAAAGGCTTTCAATCCGCTTCTGTCAGGGCTCGGCTTGCGCCTCGACCTGACCTACGGGTTCCAACGGGTATCACTCGATATTCTGCACCTGCTCGCGGAACTGCTCGATCACGGCTTTCAGTTCCATGCCGATGCGGGTCAATTCGACATCGGCGGATTTGCTGCAGAGCGTATTGGCCTCGCGGTTGAATTCCTGACACAGGAAATCCAGCCGGCGGCCCACGGCCCCGCCATCGCGCAGCATGGTGCGGGCCTGGGAGATGTGGGCGCGCAGCCGGTCCAACTCTTCGCGCACGTCGGCCTTGCTGATCAGCAGGGCGGCTTCCTGGGCCAGCCGATCCTCCGCCACGGGCGGCACGGCGTCCAGCAGGGCCTGGATCTGGCCGCGCAGCTTGGCGCGCAGGGCCTCTGGCTGAAGCGACGATGTCGCGGCGGCGGCGTCCGTCAGGCGCTCAATCTCCGCCAGATGATCCAGCAGGACGGCGGCCAGATGCGCGCCCTCGTCCGTGCGGGCTTCCACCAGCCGGTCGATGGCGGTGGCGACGGTGGCGGCGATGGCCTGTTCCAGGGCCAGTCGGTCTTCCTCCGTCTCGCGCGGCTCCGCGCTATCGATGACGCCGCGCACCGACAGCAGCGTGTCGATGGCGGGCGGCGGCGCGTCCGGTCCACCGATCTCCCGCGCCAGTTCCAGCACCTGGGCCAGCAATTCGCGGTTGATGCGCAGGGCGCCGGCATTTTCCAGCCGCGTCAGGTTGACGGCGACGTTCACGTTGCCACGCGTCAGCCGGGCCTCCACAGCGGTACGGATGGCGGGTTCAACCCCGTCCAATCCTGCGGGCAGGCGGCAGCGCAGGTCGCGGCCCTTGCCATTGACGCTGCGCGCCTCCACCACCCATTGTGCGCGCTCGTTGGAGCCGTCGGCCCGGGCGAAGCCGGTCATGGAAGTGACAGCGCCCTTGCCATTGGCGGGGCCGGTCTTGCGGGCGGCGGGATTTTGCGTCACATCAGGCTCGATCTTTGGGGCGGCTGAAAGGCGGTTTATATCGCTCCGTCGCCCCAGCAACAAGGTTTCCACCGGTCGAGGCCCGTCATGCGTGATCCGCGCGTCATATTCATCACGGGTGCCTCGTCGGGCATCGGGGAGGCGCTGGCCCTTTCCTATGCGGCCAAGGGCATCCGGTTGCTGCTGACGGGCCGCGATGCGGGGCGGCTGGCGGCGGTGGCCGGGCGTTGCCGGGATCAGGGGGCGGATGTGGTGACCACCATCATCGACGTCACCGACCGCGCGGCGCTGGCCGACTGGATCGTGGCGCGGGATGGGGAGGTGCCGGTCGATCTGGTCATCGCCAATGCCGGTATCTCGGCGGGCACGGGCGGCGGGGTGGAGACAGAAGCCCAGGCCCGCGCCATCTTTGCCACCAATCTGGACGGGGTGTTGAACGCCATCCACCCGCTGATCCCCGCCATGGTGGCGCGGGGGCGGGGACAGATCGCGCTGATGTCCTCGCTGGCCAGCTTTCGCGGCATGGCGGGGGCGGCGGCCTATTGCGGGTCAAAGGCGGCGGTGCGGGTTTATGGAGAGGCGTTGCGCGGCGATCTGGCCCGGCATGGCATCGGGGTCAGTGTCATCTGCCCCGGATTTGTTGTCAGCCGCATGACGGCGGTTAACCGCTTCCCCATGCCCTTCCTGATGGATGCCGACCGGGCAGCGCGCATCATCCGAAGCGGGCTGGCGGTGGGGAAGGGAAGGGTGGCCTTTCCGTTCCCCACATATGCCGTGTCCTGGCTGCTGGGCGTGTTGCCGCCAGCACTAGTGGACAGGGTCCTCGCACGGGCGCCCCGCAAGGGGTGAAGTCGTCCTGTCGTAGCGCGGATTAGCGGAGCGTAATCCGCGGGAACCTGGTCGCAAGCGTCGCTCCGCGGATTACGCTCCGCTAATCCGCGCTACATATGGCCCATACCCTACAATCACCGCACGCGCGACAGGGCCAACTGCGCCTTGGAGGTCTGGACGGACAAAGCATCCAGCGCGACCGGCAGGGTGGCCGGGCGCAGGGCGGTGGGGTAGGCCTTGAGCAGCAGGTCGATGGCCGCCGTCACATCCGCCGGCAGCGGCACGCCGGCCTTCACCAGGGCTTCGGACCGCACCTTGGCCGTGACGGCAAAGCCGTAGCCGTCCAGATAGGGCTCAAACTCGGTATTGGCGCTGGCCGAGCGGTACTGGCGCGCGGCGCGTTCGATCATGCCGGCCAGCAGCTTGGCCTGCACGGCCTTGGCGCTGTCGCTGCTTTTCGGGGCCTTGGCGGCGGTGGTGTCCAGGGCAGCCAATACCGTCTTCACGGCCTTTTCCACCTGCGCCACGGGCGCGTTGCCCAGCGCCAGTTCCGATGCCTTGCTCATCTCGTCCTGGAACGGCTTGGCACCCTGGGCCGTGAAGACCGGTTCCAGATCGATGTAAATTTCAGAGATCGGGTGGGCGAACATCTCACCCGCCGCCTGATGCCGGTCCGCCTTATAGGCGGCAAGGCCGGCATGATAATGCGCGGCGGTCACATCCAGGGCGGAGATGAAGGCCACCGGGTCCTTGGCGGCGTCTTCGGCGGACACGCCGCCCTCGCCACCCTCTCCGCCTTCACCCCCTTCACCGCCCTCGCCACCCTGGGCGACCTGCATGGCGATGGCGCCATCCTGGTGCCAAGGGGTCGCCGTATCGGCCAGGGCGGCGCTGCCAGCCAGAACCGAAAGGCCGACGCCGACCCAGAGACGGGGTTGAAGCTTGATCATGGACCCAACGCTCCCATGCATAGAATATAAGGGTGAGGTGGGGCGGGACCGTGCCATGATGCCCACTCAATTGCAAGTCATTCGCAGTCTTAACCGTTCGCCTTTCCCCGCGCGGAGTGTCGCATCATGATCCTGCCCATCGCCAATGTCCTGACACCTGATGAGTTGGCGTTGATGGCGGAGCGATTGGGGGCGGGGCGGTTCCAGCCGGGCGCGGCGACGGCGGGATGGCACGCCAAGCTGGTCAAGGATAATGAGCAGCTGCGGGGTGACGACCCGGCCCATGGCGACCTGCGCGCCATGGTGGAGGCGGCGGTGCGCCGGCATCCTGTGGCCGCCATGGCGACCCGTCCGCAGCGTTTCGGCCCTATCCTGTTCGCGCGTGCATCGGGCGGGCAGCATTATGGCAGCCATGTCGACGACGCCCTGATGGGCGGTGTGCGCACCGATATCTCCTTCACCCTGTTCCTGGCCGATCCCGACAGTTACGAGGGCGGGGAACTGGTGATGGAGACATCGGCGGGGGATGTGGGTTTCAAGCTGCCGGCGGGGGCGGGGCTGTTCTACCCCTCCACCACGCTTCACCGGGTGACGCCGGTCACTGCGGGACAGCGGCTGGTGGCCGCAGGGTGGATACGGTCCTTTGTGCGCGACGCGGCGGAGCGGGAGCTTCTGTTCGACCTCGACACGGCGCGGCAGGGGATATTCAAACGCGACGGTAAAACGGCGGAATTCGACCTTCTCTCCAAATGCCTGTCCAATCTGATACGCAAATGGGCGGAGGATTGAGGGCGGGCAGGGGCGTTGGCCACGAAGCCGCTTGTCATCCCCGTCCTTTCGCGGCAATGTCCGCGGCATTTTTCGGGAAGCGGCCGGCGTGACCGGTCGTCCTTTGTGGAGCCTGGGTCAAAGTGAAAGCCATCATTCTGAGCGCCGGCCAGGGCAAGCGTCTGATGCCCCTGACGGAAGACCGGCCGAAATGCCTGATCGACCTGTCGGGCCGTACCCTGCTGGAATGGCAGATCCGGGGGCTGGCTGCGGCTGGCGTGACAGAGGCGGTGGTCGTCACGGGCTTTCGCGCCGACCGGGTGGAAGACGCCCTGGCCGGCATGGATGTGGCGGGCATCACGACCCGCACGCTCTATAATCCTTTCTATGCGCTGGCCGACAATACGGCCAGCTGCTGGGTTGCGCGGGCAGAGATGGAAGGCCCGTTCCTGATCTTGAATGGCGACACCTTGTTCGAACCGGAGATTGCCAGGCGCCTGCTGTCCGGGGCGAAGAAGCCGATCACGGTGACCATCGACGCCAAGGACGGCTATGATGCCGACGATATGAAGGTGCGTACCGACGCCGACGGCAACCTGATGCAGATCGGCAAGACCCTGCCGCTCGACATCGTGAACGGCGAAAGCATCGGTTTCCTGTGCTTCAGTGCGGAGGGTGGCAAGCGTTTCGCGGCGGAAGTAGAGAAGACCCTGCGCACACCGGAAGGTCTGCGCCGCTGGTATCTGTCGGTCATCGACACCATCGCCAAGGCCGATGGCAGCGTCGGGACCGTCTCCATCCAGGGTCTGGAATGGGGCGAGATGGACTTCCCCGCCGATGTCGACAGCAACCGCGCCCTGACGTCGGGCTGGATCGACCGCGCGGCCGGCTGATACGCTCCAGCTTTCAGTTCCTCAGGCGCCGGCGCCGCATCCGCGGCTTGGCTGCACGCGGCACGGGCCGCGCGGCGGCAGTCGCCGCCTGAGCGGTTTTCCAGTCAAAGGAAAACCGCTCTCAATGCCCCGGATATGGTTGGACCACGGAACATTTAATTGATCCGTGTCAATGCGGGACCCCGGTGATGCGGTCAGGATGTGAGCATCCAATGACCAGTCACCAGGGGCCAGCCATGCCGAACAGCACTTTCCGCTTCCGTGCCGAAGACGCCATCTCCCTCAACCTGATGGATCTCGCCAACATCATCGCGCATCAGTGCGAGGAGATGCTGGCCGAGGCCGGCCTGACGGCACCACAATGGACGGTGCTGATGAATGTGGCCGGCGATGCCAATTTCCAGGACGGGGCCCGCACCCATGAGGGCATCTTCTCCTCCGAGATCGCATCGGCCCGTGGCCTTTCCCGCCCGCACATCTCCGCCACCGTCACGGAGCTGATTCGCAAGGGTCTGATCAGCCAGCAGGACGACCCGCAGGACCGCCGCCGCAAGCTGCTGCGCGTCACGCCGGAAGGGCTGGAGATGCTGCGCCGTCTGCAGCCCAAGCGTCAGGGCATCAACGACATGCTGCTGCGCGACCTGACGCCGGATCAGCGCCAGCGCATGCTGGACCTGCTGGTCACCGTCCGCCGCCGCGCCCGTGGCATCGCCGACCAGGGTACCACCCCCTTGCGCATTGCCGGATGATCCCCAGATAGGAGCCATGTCCGACTGTCGGGGCCGGGCTGGGTTGCATCAGTGCATGTTGCGGCGCAACAGAACCTGCCTATTTATACATCGCAGGTGCGAACAAAAGCGGCGGAATCAGAGCAGCCTTCACCAAGGACCTGACACCGCCGCCTCAAATTCGCCCTTTTCGGTCGGTCATAAGTAGCTCGCTTTCACTCTTTTGCGCGGGGTCGTCATGGCTTTGGATGTACGTCCTCTGGTCGATGGTCTGTCGGTCTCGCCGCAGGTGACGGAGCAGGATATCCGCGACGCGCACGTCGCTGGTTTCCGCACCATCATCAACAACCGCCCGGACGGGGAGGAGCCAGGGCAGCTCTCCTCCGCCCAGGCAGGTGCTTTGGCCCGTGAACTGGGCCTTACCTATATCTATCAGCCGGCCACCGGCCCGACGCTGGAGCTTGTGGCCCCTGATTTCGGGAGTGCGCTGGCCACGGCGCCCAGCCCCGTTCTCGCCCATTGCCGGTCGGGCACGCGCTGCACGATTCTGTGGGCGCTCGCAGAAGCGAAAGCCGGAAGCCGCAACGGCGAAGCAATATTACGCGCTGCCGCGGATGCGGGATACGATCTGTCTGCTTACGCGGGAATTATCGACCGTTACACACAATCGCGGGCAGAATAGTGCCCTTCGGGTGCTTTAGGGCATTGTGTTGACCGCAACGCTGTGAGAGTGTCGCTTCCGGTTCGGCCCTGGTGCCGATTGGTGGAGGCGACACACGACATGATGCGCGGCTGGGCCCATGGGCTCCTCGCTCTTCTGTTCCTGGTCATGGTGGTCCTGGGCGGTATCCTGCCCCGGAACGTAAACCTGTCTTCCGCCAATCTGCCCCTCCCGATTACCGCGAATTTCCTGACCGGACAGGCGCTCCCGGCCAACCCGACGCACGATCGTGGCGTTGAGGTGGCGGCTGCTTTCTCCCGTCCTGTCGGCCATGGCAAGCGTGAACGTGATGCTGGTGGTGGTGACCCTGTCCCGCTGCCCACCCTTCTCGTTGTTGCCATTGCCCTGTTCTACGCGCTGCCCCTGCGTGGCAGCGACGTGGCACGCGCCCTTCGCATCGGCTTGACGCCGGAAGGGCGCCATCGGGAGGCCGGGCGCTGCCCGACCGGCCCGCCGGCTTTCGCCGGATAAAGAGAAGACGGGTGGGCATCGCGCTTGGTCGTGCCTGATCCGTCCGGATACCCAACCCGAACTGGCTTCGGCCTGCCTTCCCGGTAACGGGAAAAATGGCCAAAGTCCCTCGCCTCCGATGCTGTACCGCCGGCTGGCCGCCATACCTTCCCTCGACCGGGCGGGTTGTGGTCTCGCGGTGATGCGGCCCATGGCCCGCACTGAGGGTCAAGATAAAAAACCGGGTTTTTAACGAAGTCCGGCGGGTGTCTTGACCTTCAATGTGTGCTATGGCGGAAGCCCCATCCCCCTGTGGATCGAGTGACCGACCGATGTCCTACCTGTCGCAATCGTCTTATCGGCGGCAACAGCCGCAGAGTTCAGGGCGGTTGGTTGGCATCGCGGTGGTTATTCTCTTGCACGTCGGGGTGATTTACGCGCTGGCTACTGGCTTGGCTCAGAAGGTGGTCCATGTGATCGCCGATCCGATCAAGACAGAAATCATCGAGGAAATCGCACCGCCGCCGGAGGAAACGCCCCCGCCGCCCCCGCCGCCCAAGTTCGATACGCCCCCGCCGCCGTTCATTCCGCCGCCGGAAATCCAGATCGCCCAGCCGCCGCCCGCGGCAAACGCGATCCAGGCAACGACGGCAGAACGTCCGCCGGTTGTTCAGCCGCCGGGACGCCCTGTTGAGCGTCCGGCTCCCCCGCCGACGGGTGGCAAGATCGATGTGAAGAGCCTCGCGAAGAACCGGCCTGAGTATCCCGCTCAGTCGATCCGTCTGGAGGAAGCTGGCACGACCGTGATGCGTCTTTTCTGCAACGCGGACGGCCGTATCTCCGACGCCACGATCGAAAAGTCGAGCGGTTTCGAACGCCTGGATAACGCCTGGATGAAGGAAGCCAAACGTGGCCGGTGGAAGTGCGATCCGCCGACCGTTAATGGCCAGCCCCAGGGCGCCTGGATTCCGAGCATGGTCCCGCTCACCTTCCGCCTTGAAGATGCGCGTTGATCCTCTCGCATCGACCGATAATCGAAACACGTAAGTCTGAAAGCAGAGCTACGATGAACAAGCTGTTCACCCTGGCGGGCATCAGCCGCCTCGCCGCCGCCGCCGCCGTTGCCGCCACGCTGTCGGCCCCGGTCTTCGCCCAGTCCACGACCCCGGCTGAGCCGGCTCCGGCCGCCACCACCGAGGCTCCGGCTGCTCCGGTCGCCGACACCGCTGCCGCTCCGGCTCCCGAAGCTGCCGCCCCGGCCGCCGAAGCCGCCCCCGAGGCGACTGCGAACCCGTACGGTCTGAAGGCCATCATCGATCACGGTGATCTGGTCGCGAAGAGCACTCTGGTCCTGATGCTGATCATGTCGGCCGGCACCTGGTACATCTTCGTCACCAAGCTGATCGAGCAGTCCAAGCTGATGGCCCAGGCCACTGCCGCTGAGAAGAACTTCTGGACGGCTGCTTCGGTTACCGAAGGTGCGACCCGCCTGAAGGAAAATTCGGCTTTCCGCGGCGTTGTTGAAGACGGCCTGCGCGCGACCGAGCATCATGACGGCGCCCTGACGGACCATATCGACCTGCACGAATGGGTGACCATGTCCCTGCAGCGTTCGGTGGACTCCGTGAACGCCCGTCTGCAGGGCGGCCTGTCCTTCCTGGCTTCGGTCGGCTCGACCTCTCCGTTTATCGGTCTGTTCGGTACGGTGTGGGGTATTCTGAACGCCCTGGTGGCTATCGGTCTGTCGGGTCAGGCGTCGATCGACAAGGTTGCCGGCCCCGTCGGTGAAGCACTGATCATGACCGCCATCGGTCTGGCCGTCGCCGTTCCCGCCGTGCTGGCCTATAACTGGCTGACCCGTCGTAACAAGCTGGTCATGGACCGTCTGCGTAACTTCTCCGCCGATCTGCATGCCCTGCTGATCGCCGGCCAGAAGTCCAAGACGGGCCGGAGCGCCTAACCATGGGGATGAGCGTCGGCCCCGCCAATAGTGGCGAAGACTCAGTGGTGTCGGAAATCAATACGACGCCGCTGGTGGACGTGATGCTCGTTCTGCTGATCATCTTCCTGCTGACCATTCCGGCTGCCATCCAGACCATCCCCGTGAAGCTCCCTGAGGAGTCGAACGTGGTGACTGTGACGAAGCCGGAAAACGTGACGATCGGTGTCGATCCGGACGGCAACATTTATTGGAATGCTGCCCAGTTGCCGGATTACAACGCGCTGTTCGAGCGGATGAAGGAAGTGGCGGTGCTGGTTCCGCAGCCTGAGATCCACATTCGTGGTGACAAGGAAGGGCGGTACGAGTTCGTTGGCAAGGTCGTCGTGACCTGCCAGCGGGCTGGCATCCTCAAGATCGGCTTTATCACCGAGCCTCCTGCCGGGGCGCTGAACGTCAAGCGTTGACGCTCAGCATTCCCCCCGTCGGGAATGAAGGATAGGAGGCCCCCATGGGCATGAGTGTTGGACCAGGCGCCGAGGACGGGTCCGTCTCGCCGGAAATGAACACCACGCCGTTGATCGACGTGATGTTGGTGTTGCTGGTGATGCTCATCATCACCATTCCGGTGCAGACCCACGCGGTGAAGCTGGATATGCCGGCGGGTCCGCCCCCGCCGCAGACGAACGTGGTCGAGCCTGAGATCATCACTATCGAAGTCGATTTCGATGGCACCGTGATCTGGAACGGCACCGTTCTCAGCAGCCGTGAGGAAATGGAGCAGCAGATGACGCTGAAGGCCGCGCAGCAGCCGCAGCCGGAAGTGCATCTGCGTCCGAACAAGCTGGTGAAGTACAAGTACGTGGCGGCTGTTCTGGCGTCCGCTCAGCGGCTTGGCCTGAACAAGATCGGCATGGTCGGTAACGAACAGTTCATGGACTGATCGGTACCAGATGATAGGGGAAAGGCGGACCTTCACAGGTCCGCCTTAAACCTGCCTACTTGACCTGATTGCATGGACATGCGGCCAGATGGCTGGCCGTAAGACAACCCGTCGGACGGGACCCATCGCGAAGAGACACGCGATCCTGTGCGACCGATACCGAGATAGAGACAATGATCCGCACTCGTCTTTTTACCGCCGCCCTGTTGGGTTCGGCCCTGGCCTTTGGCTCCTTCGCCGCCGTGATGGCACCGTCCGAGGCCTTTGCGCAGAAGGCTGGCGGTGAGAAGAAGGAGAAGGCCCCGACCGGTGATACCGTTCGCAAGGAAGTGGGCGAGCCGCTGACGGCCGCTCAGGAGCTGATGAAGGGCAAGAAGTTCAAGGACGCCCTGGCCAAGATCAAAGAAGCCGACGCGGTCGCCGACAAGACCCCGTTCGAAGACTTCATGGTCGAGCAGATGCGCGCCATCGCCGCCTATCAGGCCGGCGAACTGGATGTTGCCGAGAAGTCTTTCGAAGCCGTGTTCGCCACGGGCCGCTTCCCCGCCGCCCAGCAGCTGACCTTCACGCAGGCGCTGGCGCAGGCTTATTATCAGCAGCGCAACTACACCAAGGCCATCACCTGGACCCAGAAGTACTTCACGGGTGGCGGCAACGACGCCAATATGCGCACCCTGCTTTTGCAGTCCTATTACCTGGGCAAGGATTATCCGAACGCCATCAAGGAAGTCAGCGCCAAGATTTCGGCGGTTGAGAAGTCCGGTGGCACGCCGGATGAGAAGGACCTGCAGCTGTTGGCCGCCGCCAACAATGAGAGCAAGAACGAAGCCGGCTACATGGGCGCGCTGGAAAAGCTGGTGCGCTATTATCCCAAGCGCGATTACTGGCTGGACCTGCTGCTGCGTACGCAGCGCAAGCCGGGTTTCGCCCGCGACCGTCTGGCGCTGGACAGCTATCGCCTGATGAACAAGATCGGTCTGCTGGATACTTCCGGCGACGTCATGGAAATGGCCCAGCTGTCGTTGCAGGCTGGCAACCCCGGTGAGGCCCAGGCCATCATCGACAAGGGCTATGCCGCCGGTCTGCTGGGCAAGGGTCCGGAAGCCGAACGCCAGAAGCGTCTGAAGGACGTTGCCACCAAGCAGGTTGCCGACGACAAGAAGGCTCTGGCCCAGACCGAAACCGAAGCTCTGGCCGGCGCCAATGCCGGTCCGATCCTGCGCGTTGCCGAGGCCTATGCCGGCTATGGTCAGTTCGACAAGGCCATCACCCTGGCCGAGGCCGCCATCGCCAAGGGCAATCTGAAGAACCCCGACGATGCCCGTCTGCGTCTGGTGACCTACTATTTGGACGCCGGTCAGAAGGCCAAGGCCGAAGCCACCGCCAAGGCCATCAAGGGCACGGACGGTCCGGCCGATATGGCCCGTCTGTACCTGCTGAACGCCGCCAAGGCGAAGTAAGCCTGAGGGGGCGGCCGGCTACCGGTCGCCCTTTTCGCATGTCTCCCTGTCATCCGCGCGGAAGACACGACGTTTTCCACGTCCCCCGGTGACATTGCCGCCGGGAATCCCTGGACGCACCATGTCGGATATGGAACCCACTTTCCGCCCCCGGCTGCAATATCCCGAACGCGCCTTGCGTCTTCGGCGCGAAGGCCGTGTCATTGTCGAGTTTCGGATCGGCAATGATGGCGCGCCGCAGGATGTGCGGGTCGTGGAGGCCGTGCCGCCGGGCCTGTTCGAACAGTCGGCGCTGCGTTATGCCGCTGGTCTGCGCTATCATCCCGATGAAGGCCGTCCCCCGCATCCTGCTGAAGCCATGCGCCGCGAGCGCGAGCGTCAGAGGCTGGAAGTTCGTTTCGAGATGCGTGGACAGGCCTGATCCACAATCTGTCGCGGATATATCTTTCAAACCGGCTGCGGATTTCCTATCTGTAAGGCGTCGCGTTGAAGCGGGCCGTCAAACTGGAGAATTTCCATGGGCGCCATGAGCCTCTGGCACTGGATCATCGTTCTTGTCGTCGTGCTGCTGGTTTTCGGCGCGGGCAAGCTTCCGAACGTCATGGGTGACATGGCCAAGGGCGTTAAGGCCTTCAAGAAGGGTCTGAAGGAAGGCGAGGAGGAGGCAGCAGCCGATCCCAAGCTGACCGAGAACAAGCCGGGTGAGAACGCGCCCCGCTGATCCATCGCTGCTGCGATTGGACATGGGTAAGGCCGGCCCCGCCTCTCGCGGGGACCGGCCTTTGTTTTTGCGGCCCCCGAAGCCTGGGTGCTACTCTGGCCGCCGATGCCGGCTGCATGGACGGGGAGGGGCGATTGGGTGACGGTGTGGATGTGGAACGGACGGGCTGTCTGATGCCCGCTCCGTTTGCGGGTATCCACGATCTTCCCCGCCTGCTGGAACGGCTGCACCGCCGGTTCCTGGACGTGGTCCGGATCGAACTGGAGCGGCTGGAGAGCGCTCATGTCACGCCGGTGCAGGGGCTGATGCTGCTGACCATCGGCGATAGCAGCCCGACCGTGCAGGAACTGATCGAACGGGGCCATTATCTGGGCGCGGCGGCCGCCGGCAATCTGCGCGCCCTGGTGCAGGCCGGTCTGGTGCAGGGGCCGGGGCCGCAGGATGACCGCAGGTCGGCGCGGCTGTGCCTGAACGATGCCGGTATGGCGCTCTGCCGTGAATTGCGGCGGGTGGAGATGGGCCATGTCTTGGCCCTGGCCCGCGATGGGGAGGGGGAGGCTGAGTTGATGGCTGCCTACCGCCTTCTCAATCGGCTGGAGCAATCCTGGGCGGATGTGATCCGTGCCGATGCGATTGATGCCGGGCTGGTGTTGGCCGGTGGGGAGGTCTAGGGTGAAACACGACAAGCCGACGGCCCTGACCCCCGCCGATGTCGATCAACTGGCGCAGGACCGCTCCCCCGAGGCCCGTATCCAGATGCTGTCCAAACTGCTGCGCACCGCCGAGCAGGCGGTTCTGGCCGAGTCCGGTCAGGCGCTGGTGCAGGATCTCCTGCACCGTCTGGCCCGCGACGCGGTACAGCAGGTGCGCGAGGCGGTGGCCTGGCAGATCTATAATAGCCCCTTCCTGTCCGACGGTTTGGCCCGCGATCTGGCATTGGACGTCACGTCTGTCGCCTTTCCCCTGCTTCGGCATGGGGAGGCGGTGGGGGATGAACTGCTGCTGGAAGTGATCGGGCAGGGGCGGGCTGATAAGCAGATGGCCATCGCCGCCCGTCAGACCCTGTCAGAGGTGGTATCGGGTGCCCTGGCGGCGGTTGGGAACTTGGCCGTGGTTGCCACCCTGGCCGGGAATGAGGGGGCGGCGCTGTCCGATGCCTCGCTGCTGTCCCTGGCCGACCGCTATGCCCATGTGCCGTTGGTGGCTGAACCGCTGGCCGGGCGCGCGACGCTGCCGGCCAGCGTCGTGGAGCGACTGGTGGCGCATGTGTCGGACAAGGTACGGGCCCATCTGGTAGAACGGCACCGGCTGTCGCCCGTGATTGCCGCCGAACTGGCGGCGCATGGAAGGGACTCCGCAACCCTGGCCCTGCTGCGGCCCGTATCCAAGCCCGGCATGGATGGCGACGCCCTGGCCGTGCATCTGCATGAACAGGGACGGCTCAGCGTGGCGCTCCTGCTGCGCACGCTCTGCGCCGGCGATTTTGATTTCTTTGCGGCTGGCATCTCCACGAAGTCGCGCGTGCGCAAGGCCAATGCCATGGCCCTGCTGCTGGACGGCAAATGGGATGGCATGAAGGCCCTGCTGGACCATGCCCATGTGCCCAAGCACCTGTTTGCGCCCTTCCAGGTGGCGATGCGGGTGGCCAAGACGCTCGGCTATCGCGGGGGTGCGGAGGGGCGCGACGCGTTCCAGACCCAAGCCCTGGGCCGCATCTATGCCGAATGCGGACAGTCGGAGGAGCGGGCCATGGATAACCTGCTGCTCCAGCTGTTCGACCGCAAGGATGACGATATGGTGGATACCGCCATGGATGTGGCGGGCATGCCGTTCATCCCGCTGCGGGGCAACGTGCCGAAGAAGTGAGGAAATGGTGTCCGGGGAACCTTATACCAAGAGCCTTAGGTTTTGCCCCACGCCCAGTCTCTGGTTCCAATTGACATGATCCGGTTTGGATCGTTGCTGATGAAGCGCCAAGCGTCTTGGCAAGCGTCCATGATGGCGTCGTGACTGTCCCATACACGGGCGCTGAGTTTGTTTCCGCGCAGGTAATCCCAGACATTTTCCATGGGATTGAGTTCGGGTGCATAGGGCGGCAGCGGCATCAAGGTGATGTTGGGGGGCACGATCAGGCGACCGCCTGGCTGATGCCAGCCTGCGCCATCGCAGACCAGCAGAGCATGGGCGTTGGTCGCCACCTGGGTGCTGATCTCGTTCAGATGGTGGTTCATCGCTTCGGTATTGA
>NZ_JBMDKE010000040.1:0-66600 GCF_057809555.1 Niveispirillum sp. FG156
CGCCCCGCCCCCACGATTGTGGGAGAGGGAGGGAGAGGGGTGAGGGAGCGACGCTCCCTCACCCCTCTCCCTCCGGCAGCGGCAATCTTGGCACCTGATCCAGCTGCACCAGTTCCGGCAGGTCGCCGCCCGCCGTGGCTTTCAGTTCCTTGAACCGCCGCGCCGTCACCATGACGCGGGTTTCCAATGATGCGACAGCGGCGTTGTAGCTATTGACCGCCCCGCCCAGCCCCTTGCCCACCTTGGCCATGTGGTCGGCCATGGTCGACAGCCGTTCGTGCAGTTCGCGGCCTAACTGGCTGATAGCCTGCGCATTGCGGGCCAGCGCCTCCTGCCGCCAGCCATAGGACACGGCCCGCAGCAGCGCAATCAGGGTGGTGGGCGTGGCGGGGATCACCGACTGGTCTATCCCGGCCTCGATCAGGGCGGGGTCCTGTTCCAGGGCGGCGGAGAAGAAATTCTCCCCCGGCAGGAACAGCACCACGAATTCCGGGGCCGGATCGAACTGCGCCCAGTAGCGTTTCTCGCCCAGCGCCTTCATGTGGTCGCGGATATGCCGGGCATGGCGGGACAGATGGGCCGACCGCGCCTCATCATCGGCGGCATGGGTAGCGTCCAGGAATGCCTCCAGCGGGGCCTTGGCATCCACCACGATGCTTTTGCCCCCCGGTAGCCGCACGATCAGGTCGGGGCGCAGGCGGTTGCCGTCGGCATTGTTGACGCTGGCCTGTTCATGGAAATCGCAATGGTCCAGCATCCCGGCCATTTCGACCACACGCTTCAACTGGATCTCGCCCCAGCGCCCGCGCGTGGCCGGGCTGCGCAGCGCCTTCACCAGATTGCCGGTTTCCGCTCGCAACTGTCCCTGGCTTTCCATCAGATGGGCGACCTGGGTTTTCAGCTCCGTATAGGCGCCGATACGCGCCTGCTCAATGCCCTGAACCGCTTCCCCGAACTTGGACAGATGCTCGCGGATGGGGGTGACCAGGGCGTCGATGGCGGCGCTGCGCTTTTCCAGATCGCCCTTCGCCACCTCCCCGAACCGGTCAAACTGCGCCTGGGCCAGGGTCAGGAATTCGCGGTTATTGGCCGACAGCGCGTCCGCCGACAGGGCCTTGAACGCATCGGCCAGCCGCAGTTGCGCCTGATCCAGCAGGGCCAGCTTGTCGGCATGGGTACGGCGTTCATGGTCAAGGGCGGTGCGCGTCTCGGCAAGCGCGGTCTGCAAGTCCGCCTGCTCATCGCGGGCCACGGCCAGCGCTTCTTCCAGCCGGGGCAGGCGCGCCGCCTCTGCCTCCGCCCCCGCCCGCCGTGTCGATTCGGCATTTAACTGTCGGCGTAGGTCGGCCAGCAACCCGTCACGCTGCGCCAGCTCGCCCCGCAATTCTCCGATATGGTGGCGATCCCGCTCCCGGTCGGCCAGCAGGGCCGCGCGTTCGGCGCGCAAGGTCGCTGTCCCCTGACGCTGCCAGAGAAACGCGATCACCGCACCCGCCAGGGCGCCGGCCAGCAGCGAAATCAGGTCAAGCGGCACGGGCAGCAGCCTCCGTCACAAAGTCAGTGACGGAGCATAGCCCACACGCCAAATGAGAACAAGTCAGGAACGAACACCCGTTACAGCGCGACGCCCAGTTCCTTGCCCACGGTGAAGATGTCTTTGTCGCCACGGCCGCAGAGATTCATGACCAGCAGCGTGTCCTTGGAAAGGGTCGGCGCAATGCGCTTCACGGCGGCCAGCGCGTGGCTGGGTTCGAGCGCCGGCAGGATACCCTCTGTCCGGGCCAGCAACTGGAACGCGTCCAGCGCCTCGCGGTCGGTCGCGCTGACATAATCGACGCGACCCACCTCATGCAGCCAGGAATGTTCCGGGCCGATGCCGGGATAATCCAGACCGGCGGAGATGGAATGGCCTTCCAGGATCTGGCCGTCATCATCCTGCAGAAGATAGGTGCGGTTGCCATGCAGGACGCCGGGACGACCGCCCTTCAGGCTGGCGGCGTGGCCGTTGGGCACATCCAGACCATGGCCGCCGGCCTCCACCGCCACCATGCGCACCGTCGGTTCGTCCAGGAAATCATGGAACAGGCCGATAGCATTGGACCCGCCGCCGATGCAGGCGACCAGCATGTCGGGCAGGCGGCCTTCGGCTTCCAGCATCTGTTCGCGGGTTTCGCGCCCGATGATGGATTGGAAATCGCGGACCATGGCCGGGTACGGGTGCGGGCCGGCGGCGGTGCCGATGATGTAGAAGGTGTCTTCCACATTCGTCACCCAGTCGCGCAGCGCGTCATTCATCGCGTCCTTCAGGGTGCCTGCCCCGCTGGTCACGGGGCGCACTTCTGCCCCCAGCAGCTTCATGCGGAACACGTTGGGCGCCTGGCGCGCAATGTCGGTGGCGCCCATATAGACGACGCAGGGTAGGCCCATCAGGGCACAGACGGTGGCCGTGGCCACGCCATGCTGGCCCGCACCCGTCTCCGCGATGATGCGCTTCTTGCCCATGCGCTTGGCCAGCAGGATCTGGCCCATGCAGTTGTTGATCTTGTGCGCGCCGGTATGGTTCAGCTCGTCGCGCTTGAAATAGATCTTGGCCCCGCCCAGCTCCTCGGTCAGGCGCTTGGCAAAGTAAAGCGGGCTGGGACGGCCCACATAATGCTTCAGATGATGGGCAAGTTCGGCGTGGAATTCCGGGTCGGCCTTGGCCGCCTCATAGGCCTTTTCCACTTCCAGGATCAGCGGCATCAGCGTTTCGGCGACGAAACGTCCCCCGAAAATGCCGAAATGGCCATGTTCGTCGGGACCGTTACGATAGCTGTTCAGGGGCTTGTTCATGACGCTGCCTGGATGACGAAAGATGTCGGGGGAAACTAGACCGCCCTGCGGCCTTTTCCAAGCCCGCGAGGCGGCACGCCACGTCATGGCGTGGCCGCGAATTCGCAGGCAATAAAGTTACGCGGTCAGCAGCGGACCCGAGGTGACCAGCACCTGCCGCCCCGCAATGCAAAGCAGAATGTCATTGGGCCCGGCATAGCGGCACTGGGTCCGCGACCAGACCAATCCGTCAGAGGTGGCGTAGCAGGGGTGGCGTTCACCACTGGCCGGGTCCAGGATGGTGGCGACATGATCGCCGGCCCGCACCCGGTCACCCAGGCTGACATGATAAAGGGCAATGCCGCCCACCGGCGCACGGACCCGGTCCACCCCGGCCAGCGGGGTGGCAAGGTCAGAGCGGTCGGGCATGGCGGGGGCCGGGGCGTCTATGATACCGCGCCAGCAGAGATGGTCGATCAGGGCGGCGGCATCGGCGGCGGCCAGCCCATCATCCACATCCGCCTCCCCCCGCAATTCCACGGTCACGGCGGAACAGCCCACGGGAATGGGCTTGTCCGGCCCGCCATGACGGGCGCGCAGCCGGTCCCAGGGGGTGGAACAGACCTCGTCAAATGGCTCCCCACCCGACCGATCGGCCAGGAACACGGCCCTGGCATCCAGCCGCGCCGCCAGATCGGCCACACCCAAAGGCCAGCAGGCGGGCGTGGTGTAGAGATGCATCACCGCCTCGCTGTCGCAATGCAGGTCGAGCACGTAATCGGCATCGACGGCGTGGGACAGCAGCAGCCTGCGCAGGGCATCAGCCTCCGTCCGGGGCTGCAACGCGGCGGCGGCCCTGGCCAGTGCCCGCTGAAGCCAGCGGCGGTTGGCGTCGGCATCCGGCCCCAGATCGCCGGGCCGCACAGCATCGGCAACCGTATCGCCCAGATCGGCGAAGGCGCGGTTGAAATTCACCCCGCTGGCCAGATCGAAGCGACCGACATGGCCGCCCAGCAGCACCTGATCCAGCCCGATGGGATTGGCCATGGGCACCAGCACCACCTGCCCCTTGATCCTGCCTTCCCCATCCAGACGGATCAGATGATCCAACAGATGACGGGCCACGACCATACCCGGCAATTCGCCGGCATGCAGACCGGCCTGGATATAGGCCTTGGGGCCGCTGCCGGACCCGAACCGGTGGATGGTCAGGCGCCGCGCGGTGCCGGGGCGGCCATGAGGCAGGGTGATGATGTCGGTCTGGTGTGTCATGGGCGTGATTTTTGATCCCGCCAGCCCCCCCTTGTCCAGCGCCATTGCCATGTCATGATGGGTTTGGCGCAAAACCGGATGCAGGGTCGCGTGATGCGGGTAGGGGGCGGGGTGGATTGGCGGCTATGGGCTTTCGCCCTGTCCATCCTGGCCTATGGTGCTGCCTCCGCCCCGGCCCCACCGGGCATCCGTCCGCAGGAACTGCTGGTCTTTGCGGGGATCGCCTGCATGGTGGGGATCGGGACCCCCTGGCGGTTCTTATCAGGACAGATGCTGGCACGCGGACCGGCGGTGATGGCGGCGGGATCGGCCATCCTGGTCTGGCTGTTATGGCAGGGACTGGTCCGCGGCCTATGGAACGGCTGGGGCCTGACGGACATGATGCGCGACATCGTGCCCATGCTGTTCCTGGCCCTGCCGCTGCTGCTGGCCCCGCGCCTGGGGCAACTTCCGACGGATCGCGCCGACAGGCTGGCCGATATCGTCGCGCTGGCAGGGGTGATCTTCACTCTGCGCTGGTGGTGGGATGCGGGGATGGCCCTGTCCTCCCTGGGCACCTCTCCACTGGGGGAGGGGCGCTATTATCTGCTGAACAGCGCGCTGGTGCCGTTCGCCGCCGTCTGGCTGGGCCTGCGCGCCACGGGCTGGTTCCTGGCACGGCCCCGGCGGTGGGTGGAGCAGGCACAGGCAGCACTCGCCGCATCGGGCAGCCTGTGCTGCCTGCTGGCCCTGGCGGCAACCCTGCACCGGGCGGGGCTTGGCCTGTCCTTGCTGGCGCTGGGAACCGGCATGGGTATCCGCCTGTGGCGGCATCCGTTCTGGTTCGTTGCCACTTCCCTGCTGGCCTTGCTGCTGCTGGCCTTTGTCGGCACGCGGGTGGCCGGCGTGGCGGAACTTCTGGCCGACAAGACGGAAAGCGTGGGTCTAAACAACCGCGTCGACGAATTCATCGCCGTGCTGGACCAGGTGGGACGCGATCCGCTGGCCTTCCTGATCGGTGACGGCTGGGGCGCCCTGGTCGCCAATCCGGCTGTCGGCTGGTGGCGCGTATCCTACACCCACAGCGCCGCCAGCTACTTCCTTTTGAAGCTGGGGGCGACGGGGCTGGCGCTGGTGGTGATACTGGCCGGACTGCTGGCGGGTATGGCTGCACGCGCCGCGCGTGACATGCCCATGCTGCTTCTGGCCGTGGCACCATCGCTGCTGCTGGGCGCATTCTTGCACACCAGTTTCAAGTATCTCTGCTTCTCCATTCTCCTTTCTCTGGTTGCCGGTCGATCCCATGCCAGCCTTTACGGGAGAAGTGACATCTGACATTCTCGCATCGGATGAACACAAGTGCAGGCGTTGACCGATGCCAGACAGCGTCGCCAGCCGGCTGAACATGCCATCCTCCGCCATGGGGGACATGCTGCGCGCACTGGCGGGACAGTGGCGGCACCTGCTTCTGTGCGCCTGTGCGGGGTTGACGCTGACCATTCTGGCCCTGCATCTGGTCACCCCGCGCTATACGGCCAGCCTGATCGTGGGCCCCACAGGGCGCAGCGGGCCGGCGGCCATGGGGCCCCGCGCCCCAGCCCTGTCGCCCGCCGCCGGGCGTGGTATTGCCGAACAGGGATCGGCGGAGGAACTGGTCAGCGACTTCTCCCGCTATCTGGCGCTGCTGACCTCCGTGCCTGTCGCCGAACGTCTGGTCCAGGATCAGGAACTGATGCATCGCCTGTTCGAGGATGCCTGGGATGCGGAAGCGGGGCGATGGCGTCCACCAACGGGGCCGGGTTCCATGCTGGTGCGCGGGTTGCGCTGGCTGGCCGGGCATGCCGTCTGGTCCCCGCCCGATGCGGTGGACCTGTCGCGCCACCTCAAGAAATACCTGGCCATCGAATCGGTCAGCGGCGGGCCGTTGCGGCGGCTGGTCTATCGGCATGAGGAGCGGGATTTCGCCCTGCTGCTGCTGACCCGCCTGCACGCCGCCGCGGAGGCGCATCTGCGGGCGGAGGCTGAACGGCGATTGCGGGCCGAGATGACGCATGTGAACGGGCGCCTGTCCGGGATCGCCAACCTGGACCGCTCCCGCCTTCTGTCGGGCATGGTGACGGAACAGGAAGAGATGCTGATGATGCTGGATGTCGGCCTGCCCTATGCCGCCGACCTTCTGGAACCGCCCGCCGCCGCCGCCCTGGCCGACTGGCCCAACCCGGTGCCGCTGATCCCGGCGGGGACGCTGGCCGGGCTTGGGCTGGGCCTGTTCGCGGTGGCGGCACGGCATGGATACCGGCGGGGGCTTTGATGGAAACAGTGGATATGCCCGCTATCCCCGTGACAATCATCATCATGACCCGAAACGAGGCAGCCAATATCGGCGCTTGCCTCACGCCCCTGTCCCGATTCGCGCAGGTGCTTGTCGTGGATAGCCACAGCACCGATTCGACCGCCGTGATCGCCGCCGCCAACGGGGCGGAACTGGTCCAGTTTCGTTGGAACGGCACGTATCCGAAAAAGAAACAATGGTCACTGAGCCATGCCGGCATACGCCATGATTGGGTGCTGTTCATCGATGCGGATGAACAGGTCACTCCCCAACTGGTTGCAGAGATCGGGGATCTGATGCGGCGGGGACCACAGGCGGCGGCCTATTTCATCGACAGCCGACCCTTATGGCTGGGCCGGGTTCTGCGGCATGGAACACCCTATCGCAAGATCGCATTGATGGACCGGCGGCGTACGCGCTTTCCGGTCTGTCCCGACCTGCATGTGACCCGCATGTGGGAGGTGGAGGGACATTACCAGCCCATGGTGGATGGACCGGTCGGTCGCCTGCATAACTTCATGATCCACGCCGATAAGAAGCCGCCCGCAGACTGGTTCGACCGGCATAACCGCTATTCGGACTGGGAGGCGGAACTGGCGCATGGCGGCGGGGCGGTGCCCGCCCTTCTGGCCGGGGAACGCGGATGGCGGCGCCTGGCAAAACGCCTGCTGGCGCGGGTGCCAGGGCGGCCCTGGCTGGCCTTCCTGCACGCCTATGTCTGGCATTTGGGGTTTCTGGATGGCAAAGCCGGTCTGCACCATGCCCTATCGCGCCTGTTCTATTACTGGTCCATCGACCTAAAACGCGACTGGCTGGCCGCACGGGATGCAGCCAGCCAGCCCGAACTATCCGGGGCATTGAGATCGGAACCGGTGGATCAGCCGGCCTTGGCGCTGTCCTCGCCGTCGCCGGCCAGCGTCTTCACCAGCTCGAACGTGCGGCGGCGCACGGCATCTTCCGGGATGCGGTAATAGGCACGGACCAGTTCCAGCGTCTCACGCCGGGCCATGCTCTCGAACTCCTGCGTCTCGCTGGGCTCGTCCGGCACCAGGGAGGATTCGGAGGCCGGCAGATCGTCGAAGAAGAAGGTCACGGGCACGCCCAGAACCTGAGACAGGTTGAACAGCCGGCTGGCGCTGATGCGGTTGGCCCCGCGCTCATACTTTTGAAGCTGCTGGAAGGTGATACCCACGGCCTCACCCAGGGTTTCCTGGCTGAGCCCCAGCAAGGTGCGGCGCAGGCGCAGGCGCTGACCGACATGGATATCGATCGGATTGGGGCCTTCACCGCGCTTGGACAGGGAATAGGCCTGTGCCAGGCCCGACTTTGACGGGTTTCTTTTTTCAAGCATTTCGGGACTCCTTCGCACCGGATAGCGGTCTTTCGCTACATATAGAGGTCTAGAGCCCCCGCTCCAATACGGACGGTTGTAGTGGGTTGTGACCATTGGAGGGCTGAATGGTTAATGGTGGTATTCAATCGGGAAACGCTTAACTATTGATTTTGCTATGTAAATGCGATGTTAACAAATTCAATCCCATTAACTCTCAGGCGGCAGGCCCCCGGAATCGCCAGAAGGCATACCCACTTGGGGATATACCACGGATGGCGGATGCGACAATTTGTAGCAGCCATATGGCGCCAGCAACGGTAGCGCAAACACCAAGAACGCTGCGGCGAATGCGGAATTGCTCTGCCCGGCCCAGCGCCGCATGGCGACGCGACAGGCCGCCGGGGGCGAAGCGGGCGATGACACAGGGCAAGCGGATGACGGAGCCGACGCGGCGCAGGGCGGCCAGGGTAAAGGCATAATCGCCCGCGATGCGATAGCCCTGGTCCATCCGCAAATCCGCCACCAGGGTACGGCGGTAAAGGATGGCACAGTGGTGCGCGGGCATGCCGTAGAAGGCCCAGCGCCAGTGCCGCGACGGCTTCACCCGCATCACCCCATCGCCCGGATCCTCCAGACTGTCGCCGTACAGCAGGTCGGGACAGGCGGTCAGGTGGGGGAGAAGATCGACCAGCACGGCTGCATCGGCCAAGCTGTCACCGGCATTCAAGAACAGCAGGTAATCCCCCCGCGCCACCGCCATGGCCCGGTCCATGCCGGCAAACGGCCCGCCATCAGGTCGGCTGTCCAGCCAGTGCGGCACGGGGCCGGGCGTGTTCAGCACCGCCAGCGTAGCGGGGGCGGAGCCGCCATCGGCGACCAGCCATTCAAACCCCTGCCAGACCTGGGCGGCCAGACTGTCACGGGTGGCGGCAAGGCCCGCCGGATCGTCGCGGACCACCGTGATGATGGACAGCAGCGGGAAGCCCATCAGTTGCTGATGGCCGCAATGGCGGCGGCGCTGAAGGCGATCTGGCTCAGGATCGTCGTGATGCTCTGGGTCAGCGGCAGCCATTCAAACGGTTCGGCATCGCGCGGAACCACGATCATGGAGCCGGGTGTCAATGTCGGCACCTGATGGGTCAGCCAGCCGCTTTCCAGCGGTTCGGCGGCCCCATTGGGATGGATGATGAAGATGCGGTCATCATCGGCAAACCGCGTCAGGCCGCCCGCTTCACGCAGATAATCCTCGGGCTTCTTGTCCGGATCGAACAGCAGGGAGGCCGGCGCCAGCACCTCTCCCGACACCGTCACCGTCAGGGGGCGGCGGGGAATATGGATACGGTCGCCCGGCTGCAACGGCATGTCCAGCTCGGGGCGGTCGCCCAGCACGGCTGGATTGGCCTCCACCGTGATGCGGCCAAGTGCATTGGTGCTGCGCAGGTCGGCGGCCAGCTGGCGGGCCAGTTCGACACGGGCCGGGTCCGGCGGGTTCTTGCCGCCCAGCATCTGGCCCAACTGCCGGTCCAGTTCCCGCGCGGTGCGGCGCAACCCTTCCTCCTCAGCCAGCCGCGCGCTTTCACGGGTGAAGATGATGCCGGCGGGATACGCGTCCTCCGTCAGACCACCGGCCCGGTCCAGCAGCATGGACAGCGTCTCTCCCGGCGCCAGATCATAGGTGCCGGGTTCCGCCACCTCCCCCGCCAGCAGGATGCCGCGCCGTTCCTGTGGCCGCTGTTTCAGGCCGACACGGATGGCGGCACCCGGCGGGATCAGGGTGCTGGCCGTGGCCCCGCCGGTCAGGGTGCGGGGCATGGCGCCCAGCGTGTCCCCATCATCGCGCCCACGCGGCGGGACGGGTGGCGGCAGCAGTTCCAGCCGCTCCGCATCGCCTTCCGGCTTCAGACCGCCGCCAGTCCGCAGCAGCAGCGACAGGGGCACCGGCCCCGCCACGGGGTACTCCCCCGGCATCATCACCCCGCCGCGCAGAGCCACGGCCCGTTCCGACAGCAAGGCGCGGATGTCGGGGGGCAACGGGTCGGGCACATCCGGTTCGGTGGGGGCGGATGCCGGACGCATCACCTCCTCCCGCAAGAACAGGGTGACACGGTCGCCATCACGCAGACGCAGGTCAAACCGTCCTTCCACCACCTCCGCCGGGGCAAAGAGGCTGGGTCGGCGCCCGGCACCGGCGGGGTCGGTACGTTCAAGCAGCGCGACAAGGCCATAGGCATCGGGCAGCGGCGCACCGGGGCCGGATAGCAGGGCGCGCAGGCTCAACCCCTCCCCACCGACGGAGCGCAAGCCGGGCTGGCGCACCGGACCGGACAGCAGCACGCCATCGCCCTCGGGATCGGCCACCTGTCCGGGACTGGCCGTGGTCTTGCCGTCATGATTACCGCCAGACAATGGAGCAAGGCTGGCCAGCGACGTGGGGCCGGCAACCGGATAGGGTCCGGGGCGCAGGCTGCCGCGCCGCATGAAGACCGATTGGCGCAGCAGGAAGGGCACAAGGTCGCCATCAGCCTGGAACAAAGGCGGGCATGGCAGAGGTGGCCCCTCCACCCCCCTGGCGGCGTGGGCCAGGGGGCCGGCGGCCAGCGATCCATCCGGATCAGCCGACAGGGCGGCGGCAAGGGCGGCCAAACCGGCACAGACCGACAGATCGGTCGGGTCCGGCGCCTGCCCCGACAGCAGCGACAGGACGGATCGCCCCCGCAGGAAAGCGACATCCGCAGCCGACAGCACCACCAACCGGTCGCCGTCACGCGCCATCTCCCCCTCCCGCCCCGACAGCAGGGCGGACAGATCCAGCGCCCGCATCTGCGGGGAACCACCGGCGCCCGTCCGGCGCAGCAGAACCGTCAGCGGCAGATAGGCGTCGGGCGGCAGCATGGCGCGGTCCACCAGATCGGCCAGACGCATGCCATCGGTCAGCGTCCGTTCCCCCGGTTCCGCCACGGCCCCCGACAGGGTGACGCTGCCGGCCCGTGCCCCACCGTCGGGCATATGCAGCAGCAGGTCGCCATCACGCAGGCGCAGCGGGTCAGTAATGCTGACCCGCTGCGGGCGTTCCGCCCCGTCCGGCCCCTGACGCAACAGGGTGGAACGGTCACGGCCCGGACGGAGCGCACCGCCGGCCAGCGTCAGAAGGTCGGACGTATCATCCGGCCCTGTGACAGCACCGCTACCGGGCGGCAGTTCATAGATACCGGGGCGTTTCACCGATCCGGCAATGGCCACCGTCGGCCCCAGGGGCGGCACCACCAGCCGGGTCCCATCGACCAGCAGGTCCGCCGCCGCCCCTTCCCCGCTGACCAGCAGGTCATAGAGATCGACGGTCACAGGCTCGGCCCCTGGCCGCAGCAGGCGGATGGCGCGGAGCGACCCGTCGGGTAGCACCCCGCCCGCCGCCATCAACGCATCCAGCGCCGTGGCATAGGCGGGAAGCGACTGCCGCCCCGGTCGGGCCACCTGTCCCAGGACCAGCACCCCGACACGGCGCAGCGACAGGACCGACAGGAAGGCCTGGGTCTGCACATGGGTGGCGGCTATGGCGGCGTCCAACTCCGCTTTCACGGCACCCAGCGTCTGCCCCGCCGCCGCGATGGGGCGCAGATCCTGGATCAGCAGCATTCCATCGGCGCCGATGCGGTGACGGCTGCTGCGTGACACCTGCCCGCGCAGCAGGACCGAGAGTTCATCGCCGGGACCCAGCCGGTAATCATCGCCCACCGACCCCAGGGCGGGGCCATCATCCGGCAGGGAACCCGCGAACAGGTCCCGCCCGAACAGGCGCAACATTTCACCTGCGCGCTGGCTGTACAGTGCCTCCACGCGTCCAGGCAACGTTTCCACCGGGGCGGCCCATACCGCACCGGCGGAGAAAAACAGCAGCAGAAGCAGCGCGTTGATATGGCGAAGAATGGTCATGAGTCCTAAAGGCTGTAGGACTCATGGTTTACACATATATTCAGACGATGAAAATAGCTCAGCCGTGGCGCAGGCTGCCATCCAGCGACAGGATGGGGGCGTAAAGCGACGGTCGACGGTCGCGGAACACACCCCAGCCGGCACGGATGCGGGCGATGGCGTCCAGGTCGAAATCCTGCACCAGCACCGCTTGCGATGTCCGGTCCGCCTCCACCAGCTTCGCGCCCTTGCAATCGGTGATGAAGGAGGAACCGTAGAAGGTGATGCTGCCCGTCTCGAACGTCTCTTTCCCGATGCGGTTGCTGGCGATGACGGGCATCAGGTTGGCGCCTGAATGCCCCTGCATCACGCGCTGCCAATGGTCGCGGCTGTCCAGCGTATCATCCTGCGGTTCCGACCCGATGGCCGTGGGATAGAACAGCAGCTCCGCCCCCTGCAAGGCCATGACGCGGGCGGCTTCCGGGAACCATTGGTCCCAGCAGATGGCCGTGCCGATGCGGGCATAGCGGGTCTGATAGGTCTGGAAGCCTGTGTCGCCGGGGCTGAAATAGAACTTTTCCTGATAGCCCGGACCATCGGGGATATGGCTTTTCCGGTACAGCCCCAGGATGGAGCCATCGGCATCGATGGTGACCAGCGAGTTATAGTGGGCGGTGTTGGCCTTCTCAAAGAAGGACAGGGGCAGGACCACCGACAGTTCCCTGGCCAGTGCCTGGAAATGCTGGATCAGGCGGTTATTGTCCGCCGGGGCCGCCAGTTCGAAATATTCCGGCTTCTGGTCCTGGCAGAAATAGGGGGCTTCGAACAGCTCCTGGATCAGGATGATCTGCGCACCCTGTCCATGGGCCTTGCGGATCAGGTCCTCTGCCTTGGCGATGTTGGCGTCGCGGTCCCAGCTGCATGCAAACTGCGTGGCGGCGACACTTACCTTGCGCATCTTGTCCATCCTTCCGGTGCGGTTGTCCCAGCATAGCCAAGTTTCACCAGCCGGTCACATGACCCTTGTGCGCGTCTTCAACACCAGCGCCAGGAAGAAGGGCGCCCCCAGCAAGGCCGTGACGACCCCCAGTTTCAGTTCCGGCCCCGGCCCGCCCAGACGCAGGGCCGTATCCGCCGCCAGCAGCAGGGCCGCCCCGCCCAGCGCCGACAAGGGCAGCAGGCGCGATGGCTGCGCGCCGGCCAGCGGGCGCAGCAGATGCGGCACGATCAGGCCGATGAAGCCGATGGCGCCGGCAACGGCGACCGCCGCCCCCACCGCCAGGGCCGTGCCCAGAATGACCAGGATGCCGGTGCGGCGCGGACTGAAGCCCATGGATTGCGCCGTCCCCTCCCCCAGCGACAGGGCGTCCAGCCCCCGGCCCGACAGCAGCAGCAGGATGGCACCCAGCCCCATGAAGGGCGCCGCCACGGCGACATGGTTCATGGAACGGTCGGCCAGCGAGCCCAACATCCAGAACACGATCTCCGTCAGGGCAAACGGGTTGGGCGACAGCGACAGAGCGAGAGAGGTGAGCGCGCCAGCCAGGCTGGAAATAGCAACCCCGGCCAGGATCAGGGTCAGGACCGAGGCCTGCCGACCAGCCAGCAGATAGAGCAGGGTGACGGCGATCAAGGCGCCCGCCATGCCGCCCATGGGCAGGGCCAGTGGGAACACCAGACTGGCGCCTGAATAAAAGGCAATAACGGCGCCCAAACCGGCGCTGGCCGAAACGCCGATGACACCGGGTTCGGCCAGCGGATTGCGCAGCAGGCCCTGCAGCGCCGCACCCGACAGGCCCAGGACCGCGCCGATACCGGCCCCCAGCAGGGCGCGCGGCAGCCGGATATCGGCGAAGATCACCGCCGCAGTGCCATCCCCGCCCCCCCACCAGTCGCGGATGGCCAGCGGCAGCGACACCGCCGCCGGCCCCACAGCCAGCGAGGCCACGAAGAACAGGAGAAGGGCTGCAAACAGCAGAAAGGGCACGACGCGGATCATGGTGACACCCGGATTGAAAGCAGCCGGTTACGGGCGGCGGCCAGCAGGGCCACGGCATCGGCGGTAAAGGGCCCCCCGCAGGTCCAGAGCTTGCCCGGAACCGTCGGTCGGGCCGTGGCAGGGACGGCACGGGACAGGGCGGGATGGGTCAGCACCTGCCCATTCAGGGAGGGATGGCCCCTTTCATCACTATTGGCGATCAGAAGGTCGGGCGGATCGGCGGCCACCGTTTCGACCGGCAGATAGCCATAGCCGTTCAGGCCCTTGCCGGCGGCGTAGTTTGTCAGGCCGGCGGCGCGCATGACCGCATCGGACAGGGTGCCCGCCCCCGCCGTAAAGGCACCAGGCGCCAGCGACAGCACGCGAAGACGGCGTGCATCCGCCGCCGAAGGCGCTGCCGCCGCCAGGGTGGCATCCATGCGGGCGATCAGTTCCTCCCCCTTCGCGGCCACGTCCAGGGCGGCGGCGATGGTGCGGATCTGCGCCCGGATACCGTCGAAATCATTGACCAGCCCCACCTCCATCACCGGCACGCCGCGCGCGCGCAGCAGAGCCACGGTGGGGCGCGTCGTATGGGTGCCGACCAGTACCAGATCGGGTTTCAGGGGTAGCACCTCCTCGGCCATGCCCTGTACCAGCGGAATGGAGCCTACCTGATCCGCCAGGGCCGACAGGCCGGGATCGGCAGCCAGGAAGGACAGGGCAGCGATCCGTTCGCGCGGCAACAGCGCCAGCACAAGCTGATCGGTGCAGAGGTTCAGCGATACGACCCGCGCCGGCCCCGCTTTCGCCGCAATCGGCGACATGGCCGCCATTATGGCGACACAGAGCAGACCGAAGAGGATAAGGCCGGTGGACCCCCGCCTTTCGCGGGGATTGGCGGCGGGCTTGGTTGGCACGATGCTATCCTTGGACCCGGACCGCCGATGAACCGGCGGGCGCGACTTTATAGTGCATAGTGCGGTTGCGACGGAACGGGCAAGGCGGGGGGAGGCGTCGATGATGGAACGGCGGCCACGCATCGGGATCACCGGCAGTGCCGGCACAGGCAAAACCAGCTTGGCCGATGCCGTATCCGACCTGCTGCATCTGCCCGTGCGGCGGGAGGCGATGCGCGACCGGCTGATGGCCGGGTTTGATCCCCACGCCCTGTCGCGTGACGGCCATCGCCGCATGATCGCGGGTGATGCCGACGATCTGGCCCTGGATCTGGCACGGGCACAGGACGGTCTGGTCACCGACCGCACGCCGCTGGACATGGCGTCCTTCTGGCTGGTGAATGGCTTTGCCGTGGATGATCCGGCGGCAACGGAGGCGTTGCTGGCCCGCGCCGTCTGCGCCATGGCCGATTACGATCTGGTGGTGCTGCTGCCCTGGGGCGAGCGGCCCGTTGCGGCGGACGGCGTGCGGTCTACCAATCCCTGGATGCAGCTGCATTTCCAGACGGTGGTGGAGGGGCTGTGCCGGCTTTACGTGGCGCCCGACCGGCTGCTGCATGCCAGCCCGATGGCCGGGACGGAGATGCTGGCCCTGCTGATCCGCGACCGCGTCTGTCGTTAAGCCTCGTCAAAGATTTCCAGCGCCTTGCGGAAGACGCGGGAATAGTCGGCGGTGGTGCCGAACGGAGTCTGTTCCTCCGCCAGGCCGGGCGGGTTCGACGGCGCGTCGGACGCGGTACGGAAATAGGACAGGATGAAAATGCGCAGCGCCGCCGTCAGGGCGCTGTCGCCCCGGCGTCCATCGATCATCGTGACGATGTCGTTCAGCGACTGTCCCTCACGCCGGCTGATATCGGCCAGACTGTCCCACAGCAGCGGTTCCATTCGGACACTCGTGCGTTTCCCCGCCACCACGACATTGCGGCACACCGCCCGCATGGATTCGGGCGCTGTATCTTCGGGATTGATGGGGGGACGACGCTTGGCGGCCATGGGAACCGTCTGTCCTATTGTTCAATTAGGTCATCAGTTGCAAGGAACATATTGAACCCACTTGTAGGACACAATGGGTTGTAGAAGGTATTATGACAACGCAGTCCTGCACCCACGCTCTTTTCTGCACCGCCGCCGTTTGTAACAGGCGGCCCCAAATTTGTTGCAGGTGGGAAACGGCGGAAGACAGGGACGGCACAGACGCTATGATGGGCACATCAGATCGCCGCCCTTCCGTGTTCTTGAGGTCCGCCCATGCCCGCCTACCAGCCCCTTTCCTCCCGCCCCCGCCTGAAGCCCGGTGTGCCACTGGGCGGCGTTGCCGCCATTGTGGTGCTGGCAGGTACGGTGGGCTGGGCGCTGGTGGCGGGTGATCCGGTGGCGGGATCGGGGGACAAGCTGGCCAAGCTGGGCCACAAGATCGAGATGTCGTTTGGCGATAACGGCATCCGCGTGAATGTGGATGACCGCATTGCCGAACGGGTACAGGACCGGGTGGCCGAACGGATGGCCGAAAAGGCCCGCCGGATGGAGATGGGCGACGGGCGGGCCGTCGATATGGGCGCCATCACCCGGTCGGTTTCCGAACAGATCGACGCCGCCGCCAAGGCCGCGACCGCCAAGGCCGACCGCAACAAGGGGCGCCGCGACGGGGATATCCGCTATCTGGACCGCACCACCGCCGATGACGGCACCAACCGCATCACGGCCATGGCCGAGGCGCCGTCCGGCGTGCGGCTGGCCGGCGTGATGGGATCGGTGCGGATCAAGGTGGTGGATGACGCCGCCGATGGCGTTCTGTTCACGCTGGAGAACAGCCGCAAGCGCTACAACCTGTCCATTGATGACGGGGTGCTGTGGATCACCGGGCCGGGACCGCAGAGCCAGCCCGACGTCACCCTGGAACTGTCGGTCCCGCGCGGCACGCCGCTGCTGGTCAATAATTTCACAGGTGACCTGACGGTGGACGGCGACCTTGGGGCCCCTGCCCGCCTGGAACTGGCCAATGGCGAGATGAAGCTGGGGGCGCTGGAGTCGGCACGGGTGCGTATCACGCAGTCAGGGACCGTATCGGTCGGCGATGTGAAGGGGCTGGTCGGTGTGCAACTGTCGGGCGACGGCGAAGTGCGCATGGGCAATGTCGGCACTGCCGCCCTGGAAGTGAACGGCAATGGCGCCGTGAAGCTGGGCACCATATCAGAGGGGCTGTCCGTATCCATGCCGGGCCCCGGCGACATCAAGGTAGGCATGCTGGCCGGCAGTCTGGGGGCCGCCATACCCGGCCCCGGCACCCTGACCATCGGCGGTGGACAGGTGGACAGCATGGCCATCGGCGTCACCGGTCCCGGCACCGTTGATTTCAACGGCAAGGCCAAGGACCCCCGCGTCCTGATGACCGGCCCCGGCCGCGTCAGCCTGGCCGGACATAGCGGCACGCCGAAAATTTATCATGTCGGCCCCGGCAAGGTGGAACTGTCGCGTTGAAGCTGTTTTCGGTAGACCGAAAGAACTGATGCTGCCCCGCTCCGTAGGTCGCGGGTGAGCGCCAAGCGAACCCCGACAAGCGACAGTGCCATTGAATGTCGGGGTTCGGCATGCGCCTCACCCACGACCTACGGCAACCGGCCTTCAACGGGGGCAGTTCATATAAGGCACGGTCACCCGCCGCAGGGTCAGGTTCAGGCGCCCGCCCTGTGGCAGTAGGCGGGACGACCCGACGCGCAGCCGGTCCACACCGTGGTAATAGAGGCGCGACGGGCCAGCGAAGATCATCACCGTTCCGCTTTCCACCGGAAATGACCGGGTCGGGTCGCTGCGCGCCGGGCCGCCCAGACGGAAAATCCCGGTATCGCCCAGGGAGATGTTCAGGATCGGGGCGTCCATCGCCTCCTCATCCTCGTCCCGGTGCAGCGACAGCTTCGCGCCTTCCCCCTGATAATAGTTGATCAGGCAGCATTCCGGGTCATGACCATAGAATGTCAGATCGCGCCACAGGGCCAGCAGCGCATCGGGGATGGCGGGCCAGGGCCGGCCCGTGACCGGATGGACAGGGGAATAGCGGTAGCTCTGCCGGTCCGCGATCCAGCCCTGGCTGCCGGCATTGGTCATGTCGATGGAGAAGGGCCGGCCCGTGCGCGGCATGACATAGCGGCTGAAGGGCGCCTGCTGCGCGATGGCATCGACCAGGGACAGGATGGACTTTTGCCCATCGCGATCCAAATATCCGGGCAGGATCCGGAAACCTTCCGCCATGGCCACCATGCCCGTTATCCCCCTGCCCTGCGTGTCGCGCGGGTCGCGCGGCCTCAAAAAAGCGTACGGACATGACAGTGTCACGCGCCAATCATAGACTCAGCGGCCCAACGCGCCTAGATTCCCCCTTATGAGAGACGAAACCTTCGATAGCGAGCATAGTGCAGACTGGAACCCCGTCGCCCTGCGCGGCGGTCTGGTCAGCTTGCGGGTTCCGTCAAGCTGGCAGCGGCTGTCGCGTGACGATGGCGGGCTGGCCTTTCAATCGCCAGGCCCCCACCCGGTCGATCTCCTGATCTCCATCGTCACCTACCGCAACCCCTATGGTGTGCGGGCGGAAGAGGCAATCCAGTATCTGGACCGGGAGAATGTGCTGCCGCGCGGCATCCTGCCCTCGATGGAGACGGGCGAGGGGCCTGACGATGCCGATGAACGGCATTGGATCGCCTATGCCGTGGCCCAGCCGCCCGACCGGCAGATTTTCGTCTGGAAGGTGGCGGATTTCCAGCCGCCCGACCATGTCCGCGTGGTCACCCTGCAATTGCTGGTGCCCGGCGACAGCGCCGCCGACCCCGAACTGTCCGACCTGATCGACCGGCTGGGGGAAGAGGCGGCGCGCATCAAGTTCCATCCCGGCCCCGTCCAGGGTCCGGTACAGCGCGTCACCATGCGCAATGTCTGGCATGGGGACAGTGTGCGCTTCCGCCTGCCCTGGGATTGGCAGACCCTGCTGGAGGGTGACCTGACCCTGTTCCACCGCGAGCTGGACGGGGCCGGCACCCTGCGCGTCGCCATGCATCAGTTCGACCATACGGGCGATGACGGGGAAATCCTGGCCCGCGCCGTCCTGCGCCAGACCGCCGAACAGTTCGCTGATGGTCCCGACGGGCGCGTGGGCGAAGGGTCGGTGGAATGGCTGCCCGACGGGGAGGTGATGGCAAGGTTCGTTACCGACGGGGAGGAGGATGGCGAGCAGCTGCGCTTCTTCCTGTGGATGCGCGGGGCCGCGCTGGAGGGCAAGACCACTGTCGCGCTGTTCAGCTTCGCCTTCCCGCAATCCTCCCGAGGGGGTGACCTGGAACGCACGACCCTGGCCATGCTGGAGCAGGAAATCCGCCGGGCCGTGGTCGGCATCACCGACAGCACGGAAATCCACGAGGAAGAAGACGAGTTGTCGGACGGGTTCAGCCTGGCCGATCTGCTGGATGATGACGACCTTCTCGACAGCCTCGATGATGACGACGACCTCGATATCGACGAGGATGACGAGGACGAGGATGGCGGGGACGAGGGCGGCCCCATCGGCCGGGCGTAGAAATTCAGCGCAGCTGTGATCTTCGTCATAGCCCCTTGTCAAACCGGGTGATCCTACCCCACATGTCGGCTGTCGTTTCCCCCAACCGACTGCACCGCCCCCGCAATGCCCGACAGCCTGTCCCGCCATAATGCCGTTCCGGACGAACCCTGCCGGATCATGAGCCGGCTGTGCGGTGCCGGCCTGCGCCCCACGCGGCAGCGGGTCGATCTGGCCAGCCTGCTGTTCCGGTGCGGCAACCGCCATGTCACCGCCGAACAGCTGCATGCCGAGGCGGTGGCGACGGGGGTGAAGGTGTCGCTGGCCACCGTCTACAACACCCTGAACCAGTTCCGCGATGCGGGCCTGCTGCGGGAGGTGGTGGTGGAAGCGGGCAGCACCTGGTTCGATACCAATATCGACGACCATCACCATTTCTTTCATGAGAATAGCCGCCGTTTGCAGGATATCTGCTGTACCAAGCTGGTGCTGCCCGACCTTCCCTGCCTGCCCGACGGCACACAGGTGGCGCGCGTGGACGTGATCATCCGCCTGCGCGACGCGGATTGAATTCACTGTCATTTTCAATCTTCTAGGCAGGTCATCGCGAATATTGCGACGCCGCCCGCGCGAACGTAGACTGCCCCTATCATCTCGAAGCCCAGCCGGCGCCCATGTGCCGGAGTGGCGGGGGGCTCCATGCGCAGAGTATTGATGGGCGGCCTGGCCCTTGTGGCCGGCGTCCAGCTTGCCGGAACGGCCATCGACATGCAGGCGGGCTGGCGGGCATACCGGCAGGCGGCTGACATCGCCAATATGAAACAGGTCAGCCGCGACCTGCTGGTGGCGGCCCGTGACCATGGCATCGAAGCCGGGATGATCAATCTGGTGCTGGAGGCAGCCCGGACACAGAACGCGCCCGAGGCAGCCCTGCGCCCGCAGATCGACCGCCACCGAAACGAAACCGACCGCGCCGCCCTGGCAGCCCTTGATCGGCTGGATCGGACGGGCACCGAAAGCTCGCTGTCGGAGGATGTGGGATCGTTGCGGGTGGCCCTGTCCCGGGTCCGGGAGTTGCGGGAGGGGATGGAGGCGCTGCTGACGCGCCTACAGGACGGTCGCTCACTGGAGGCGGCGGGGCCCAGTCCCACCGATAACACCCTGATGATCGCGGAATGGCGCGATGCCTCCCGATCCTATCTGACGGCGTTGCTGACCCTGCTGCGAGAGATCAACAAGCCCGCCCTGTCGCTGGGTGGGGAAGCGGCGGCGGCGGAAATGCTGACGCGGGAAACGATTCGCCTGCGATCCCAGCTCGGCAATGACATGGGGCAGATGTACCGCATCGCGGGTGGCAGCAACCCGCCCGACCTGCAGGCGGCCAGCATCTCCCTGGCGCAGGTGGAACAGGTCTGGCAGCTGGTACGGGATGTGGGTGACCCCGCCATGTTCCCAGAGGCGACGCAGGCAGCCCTGCGTCAGATGGAGGCGGCGTTCTTCCAGCGCTACCTGCCGCTGCGCGCAGCCATTCTGGACGCCGCCAGCCGGGGGGAGGCGCGGGGCCGCATGCCGGAACTGCTGCGCAACGGCACCAGCCTGCTGAACGCCGCCAGCGATCTGGTGGGTGCCGCCGTCGGCGTGGCCGCCATGGCGACGGAGCAGAACCGGCTTCTGGCCCGCCAGAAGCTGTGGGTGGACGCATTCGAGCTGCTGATTTCCATGGTGGCCCTGATCTTTGCCGCCTGGATGGTGCGCAACCGCGTGCTGCGGCCCATCCAGCAGATGACGGAGGCCATGCGCGCCCTGGCCGGCGGCGACCATGCCGTGGCCTTGCCGGAGATCAAGGGTGTCGGCGTAGAGGTCGGGGCCATGATGGCCGCCGTTCGCGTCTTCAAGGAAAATGCCCGGCAGCTGCGCAAGGAAAACCGGGAGCGGGGGCGCATGGAACGGCTGCTCACCGTCGAACGTTCCATCCTGGAAATGGCCGCCGCCGGTGCGCCGCTGGCAGATGTGCTGGACGCGCTGTGCCGGGGGATCGAGGAACAGCTGGACGGTGCGCGCTGCACCATCCTGCTGCTGCGTGAGGATGGGGTGCATATCACGGTCGCCGCCGCGCCCAGCTTTCCCGCGCGCATGCGGGAGGTCTATGAAGGGGTTGCCATCGGGCCGGAGGTGGGGTCCTGCGGGTCGGCGCTGTATCGCCGGGCACCGGTCATCGTCACCGATGTCGCCCATGATCCGCGCTGGCACCTGTACAAGGATGTGGTCCTGGCGGAGGGGCTGCAATCCTGCTGGTCACTGCCCATCCTGTCGGGCGATGGCGAGCCGCTGGGCGCCTTCGCCATCTATGGCGAGGCCGTGCGCGAGCCCCATGACTGGGAGATGGAGCGGGCGCGGCGCGCGGTGCAGCTGGCGGCATTGGCCATCACCAGCCGGCGGGCCGCCGAACAGCTGGAGCATGCCAAGGCGCAGGCCGAACTGGGCAGCCGTACCAAGTCCGAATTCCTGGCCAATATGAGCCATGAGCTGCGCACCCCGCTCAACGCCATTATCGGCTTTGCCGAGGTGCTGGAAAGCGAGATGAAGACCAATGACAAGAACGGCCAGAATGCCAGTTCCGTCGCCTATGCCGGCGATATCATCGCGTCGGGCCGCCACCTGCTGAACCTGATCAACGACATCCTGGACGTGTCCAAGATGGAGGCGGGCCGGGTGGAACTGCGGGAACGGATCTGCGGCATGGAGGAACTGGTGCGCGGGTGCGAGCGCATCGTGCGGGCCCGCGCCATGGAACGCCGCCTGAACCTGGTGGTGGAGGTGGCGGACGGCATGCCGCCCATCCTGGTCGATGATGTGAAGTTCAAGCAGATCATCCTGAACCTGATGTCGAACGCCGTGAAATTCACCTCCCCCGGCGGCACCGTAAAACTGACAGCCAGCGTCGATCCCTCGCGCGGGGTGGCCGTGGCGGTCAGCGATACCGGTATCGGCATCAGGCCAGAGGACCTGTCCAAGGTCTTTGTGCCCTTCCATCAGGTCGATAATGTCTATGCCCGTTCCAACCCCGGCACGGGCCTGGGCCTGACCCTGTCCAAGGGTCTGGCCGAACTGCATGGTGGGCGGCTATCCATCGAAAGCGTGTTCGGGGAGGGGACGGTGGTCACCCTGACCCTGCCGCCGTCGCGTATCGTCTGGACCGAAAGTGCCGGCCTGCCCTTCCCCCTGCCGATGCGGTGAAGGGCGATGGGCTGCCGACAATCCATGCTTAAGGCCGGGTCCATACTGACCGATGGCGTACCACCCCGTGCCGCTTGACGCGCTGGTCCGCTTTGACCCTACTGACGGCACGCGCGCTTTATCCGACAGGAGAACACAGGATGATCGATCATCACCGCGCCCTGATCTTTGCCATGGTGCTGGCCTCGGCATCGGATGGCGACATGACCGACGCGGAACTGCATGCCATGGGCGAGAATATCCGCTTCCTGCCAGTCTTTGCCGATTTCGACCCGCACAAGCTGCCGCAGGTGGCACAGGAATGCACCGACATCCTGGGCGATCCGGACGGGCTGGACGCGGCCATCGCCATGATCAAGCGGTCGCTGCCCAAATCGCTGCGGGAAACCGCCTATATGCTGGCCTGTGAGATCGTGGCCGCCGACCGTACCGCCAGCCAGGAGGAATTGCGCCTGCTGGAAATGCTGCGCCACGGGCTGGATGTGGACCGGCTGACCGCTGCCGCCCTGGAACGCGGGGCCCGCGCCCGCTACACGGTCGCCTAAGACTATGGACGCAAAGAGCCTGCGCCCCCCTGCCATCGCGGGCTGGTGCCTGTATGACTGGGCCATGTCGGCCTTCAACACCGTCGTCGGCACCTTCGTCTTTTCGGTCTATTTCACCAAGGGCGTGGCCGCGAACCCCGATGAGGGTTCGGCCGACTGGGCCTTCATGCTGGGCCTGTCCGGGCTGGTCATCGCCCTGCTCTCCCCCGTTCTGGGGGCTATTGCCGACCGGGGCGGGCGGATCAAGCCCTGGTTGGCCGTCTGTACCGCCATCGCCGTGGTAGGATCGGCCCTGCTCTGGCTGATCCGGCCCGATCCTTCCTATGCGCTGCCGGCCCTGCTGCTCGTGGGCATTGCCAGCACGGCCTTTGAGCTATCGAACGTCTTCTACAACGCCCTGCTGCCCGTCATCACGCCGCGCAGCCATCTGGGCCGCGTGTCGGGCTGGGGCTGGGGTGTGGGCTATCTGGGCGGGCTGGTCTGTCTGGTACTGTGCCTGGTCCTGCTGCTGCAAGCCGACCCGCCTTTGTTCGGCCTGATCAGCAAGGAAGGGGCAGAACCGGTGCGCGCCACCTCCGTCCTGGTGGCCATCTGGTACGGGTTGTTCGCCCTGCCTTTGTTCCTGCTGGTGCCTGACCGGGTGCCGGACGCCGGCATGACGGCGCTGCGGGCGGTCCGTGAAGGCTGGGCCAGCCTGCTGACCACCATCCGCGCCATGCCGCGCCATGCCAATACGCTGCGTTTTCTGATCGCCAGCGCCCTGTGGCGTGACGGGATCAATACCATCACGGCCTTTGGCGGCATCTATGCCGGTATCGTCTTCGGCATGGTGGAGGCGCAGCTGATCCTGTTCGCTATCGCCCTGAACGTGGCCGCCGGCCTGGGCGCCATCGGTTTCGCCTGGGCCGATGACCGGATCGGGGCCAAGCCGACCCTGATCATCAGCCTGATCGGCCTGATCATCACCGGCACCTCCATGGTGCTGATCGGTACAGGTGCCTGGGCCTGGGCGCCGCCCTTGTCCCTGCCGCTGGATTTCACCCCGGATCAGCAATGGCTGCTGCTGCTGGGCATGGGGCTGGGATTGTTCTTCGGCCCGGCGCAGGCCGCCGCCCGCTCCATGATGGCCCGCATCTCCCCGCCGGGGCTGGAAACGGAATTTTTCGGCATCTATGCCCTGACGGGACGTGCCGTGGGCGTGCTGGGTCCGCTGGCCTATGGACTGGCCGTCACGACCATGGGCACGCAGCGCGCGGGCATGGCGACGGTGATCGTCCTGTTCCTGCTGGGTCTGGGCCTGCTGCTGACGGTGAAGGAGCGGCGATAAACCCGTCGCCTGCCACAAATCCTACTTCACCACATAGGGCTTGCCGGCGATGTCATACATCACGGCACCCTGCGGCACGGAATTCAGGTTCACGCTGCGCCGTCCACCCAGGCCCGGATCGCCATTGTAATGCCAGAGATCCTCGCTGTTCACATAGTAAACGGCGCTGGTGCGGAAGGTGTAATAGCCTTCGCGCGCCACCGACACGGTCAGGATCATTTCGGTATCGGTTTCCATGGGCTTGGATTTCAGCGCCTCCAGCCCCACGGCGGCGACACCCGCAGAGATGCCCCAGGGGAATTTGGCCAGATCGCCGCCCGTCAGGTGCGACGCCAGCCCCACGCCCGCCGCCAGCAGGGTCAGGGGACCGGGGAATGGATCGGCGGCCATGCGCGGGCCGCTGCTTTTCACGGTCAGCACATCGATCCCCACCGCGACCACATCGGGCCGGGCATCGACAGAGACCAGATGCCCCTGCTGGACCAGCCGGGTCGTCACCGCCGACAGGAAGGCATCGGCAAATAAGGTGTCATCGCGGCGCATCATATAGACCTGCACCGGCACCTTCCTGCCCATCTGAAATTCCAGATGGGCTGAAATTGCCGAGGCCACATCATCTGCCACCACCTGCCACTGCCCCGCCGATTGCAGCACGGGCTGCGGCTTCATGGGGATGGAAACCGCCATGGGCCGCGCGGAGCACCCTGCCAAACCCAGGCAAAGCGCCATGGCCATCACGGAAGCAAGGCTTTTGGCGGCAAGGCGGCGGCGGGGGCTGGCGGTGCGGTTCATGATGGTTCATCCGGCTGAAGCGGTGGCTTTGCCGAATAGAGAAGCAACCACCGTGCCAGGGGTTAAAGCTCCCGTGCCCGCGTGGCGCCCAGCACGCCCCAGAAGGCACCGTCCCGCCCGGCCACCGGCAAGGCCAGCGCCTCCACATCATGCAGGGCACCATTGGACATCACCGATTGATCGGCTGTGAAACGGTGGGGCTGCTGTGCCGCCATCACACTGGTCAAGACGCGCAGGATGCGGCCAAACACCGGCTGACGCGTATACTCGTTGATATGACGGCCTGTCGGGTCAATGCCGTAATTGGCAACGGTCTGCCGACCGAAACCACGACCGATAAAGTCCGACGGGCCGCCACCCGGCACCCGTTCCAGCCACCAAAGATGATCGGCAGCAACGGCCTGTGCTGACGGCAGCAGATCATCAATGCAGGGCAGGTTCTGACCCGGCAGTGTCGCCGCCAGCCAGGCATCAAACAGCAGGCGCAGGCAGGGGTGGCGCATCGCCGCGCGGTCCGCCACCGGTTCCAGGATGAAAGCATCACTCATTCGGCCACCGATTTCCCGACCGCGGCCCCAGCGCCCGAAATGAAATTGGTGCGCGCCCCCCAGTTTGCCAAGTCGGCAAGTGGTCTAGGCGTGAAGTCTTGTATTATATGCTCCTCAGGCGCCGGCACCGCATCCGCGGCTTGGCTTCACGCGGCACGTGCCGCGCGGCGGCGGTCGCCGCCGGACCAACGGTCAAAGATTCTGACCGTTGGATCAGCCCGGCATAACCGTCATTTCGGCGGTGCCGTCACCCTTGGGCCGCGCGGCATCCAGGGGCTGGCCCTGCACGCGAAAGCACAGGGTCTCCGCGATATTGGTGGCATGGTCGCCGATCCGTTCCAGGTTCTTGGCCGCGAACAGCAGATGGGTGCAGGCCGTGATGCGCGCCGGGCTTTCCATCATGTAGGTCAGCAGTTCGCGGAACAGCGACGTATAGGCGCGGTCCACCTCTTCATCCCGCCGGCGCACGGCCAGCGCGGTTTCGGCATCATCCTCGTCATAGGCCTTCATGACCGTGGCCAGCATGTCGGCCACGGCGCGACCGATGGGCAGCATGGAGCGGGCCAGCGACACTTCCGGCTGGGCTTGCAGCACGAAGGAGCGCTTGGCGACATTGGCCGCGAAATCGCCGATTCGCTCCAGATTATTGGCGACCCGCAGGGCGCCGATGACATCGCGCAGGTCATTGGCCTTGGGATGACGCAGGGCCAGCAGACGGACGGTCTGCGCCTCCACCTTGCGCTCCAGCTCGTCCAGCTCGGCGTCCTTGGCCATGACCTGGCTGGCCAGATCGGTATCGCGGTCGGTCATGGCCGCCACGGCATCCGTGATCTGCCGCTCCGCCAGCACACCCATCTGCCGCACCAGATTGTGCAGGATGTCGAGCTGTTCGTCGAAGGCGGACACGATGTGCCGGGTGGGGATGATGCTGGTTTTTCCGTCCACGGAACTGGCTCCGGCAATGGCGATTGCATGAATTGTCAAGAAACCATCTAACACAAATGGCCGCTCCTGTGGCACGGTCAAGAAAAGTTCATCTTTCGCTCAATGGTCACCGCCCATCATGACACCCCATGAACTGCTCGCCGTTGTCGATAAGCATGAACGCTGGCTGAAGCGGCTGACAGGTGGCGCCCGCGCCATGCTGGCCCTGGCCGACCTGCAGGGGCACAATTTCTCCGGTGCCAATTTGCAGAATTCCAAGCTGTCGGGCGCCAACCTGTCGGATTGCGACTTCACGGCGGCTAACCTGACGGCAGCCGACCTGTTCGCCGCGCGCCTGACGCGGGCCATCCTGGTGAACACCAATCTGACCAATGCCGACATGCGCGGTGCCCATCTGCGCGGCGCGCGCTTGAAATGCGCCATCCTGCGCGGGGCCGACCTGCGCGGCGGGGCGCTGCTGGACCGGCGCGCACCGGGCAGCGTGAAGATGGAACCGTCGGACCTGCGCGGTGCCGACATGGATGACGCTACGCTGTCCAACGCCAATCTGGCCGGGGCCGACCTGTCGGAATGTTCGCTGGTCGGGGCCGATTGTTCGGGCGCGCAGATGGCCGGCTGCAACATGGCGCGGTCGGTGATGAAAAGTGCAAACTTCGCCGGCTGCGACATGCGCGGCGTCAACCTGAACAGCGCCAATCTGATGGGCGCCAAGCTGCGTGACGTCAACCTGTCGGGCGCCGTCCTGTCGGGGGCCAATCTGCGCAATGCCGATTTGCAGGGGGCGAACCTGGAAGGTGTCGACCTGTCCAATGTCGACATGCTGGGCGCCAATTTCAGCCGGTCTGCCGAAACCTTCTCCGGCACCATCCAGCGCATCCTGACCCAGCATCAGGCCTGGATCACCAGCAATGGCGACAAGGGGGAACGCGCCGACCTGGAAGGCCAGGACCTGTCACATATCGACCTGAATGGCGCTAATCTCGGCGGGGCCAACCTGAAGGGCGTCAATTTCTCAGGCGCCAAGCTGCGCGACTGTCTGTTCGTGATGGCCGATCTGGCGGGGGCGGCGCTGAATTTCGCCGACCTGACGGGGGCGACGCTGGACGGCGCCAATCTGCGCGGCGGCAACCTTTCGGGCGCCAAGCTGGACAATGCAAAGATCGGGTCGGTGGAAATCAAGGGGCCGAACGGTCGTGGCACGGGCCGCAAATGGCCTGCCAACCTGTCCAACACCATCATTGTTCAGGCCAGCCTGACCCGCGCGTCCATGCGCGGGGTCAACCTGTCGGGTTCCGACCTGCGCGGCTCGGACCTGTCGGGGGCCAACCTGCTGGAAGCCAATATCCGGGGCGCCAATCTGGCCGACACCATCACCACGGGGACCACCATGCCGGCCCCCGATGATGATGACGATGATTTCAGCTGAGGCGTGTTTCCGGTCAACGGAATCACGCTCTAGATCGGTTTTACATTGACTGGAATCGCGTTTTCTTCGTCATCCCGGCGAAAGCCGGGACCCAGCGTGAGGCGCGGTTAGCGCCGATATGACTCATGTCGGGGCGGACGCCGCTCTACGCTGGGTTCCCGCTTTCGCGGGAATGACACTGGGGGCGCTTCAACCTAAATCTGACACACTCTCAATCAGTCAGGCCCAGCGCAGACCGGCGGCGGCCCAGGTCGGGCGATGGGGGCTGGCCTCGATCAGCTTTGACAGCATGTCCGGGCCGGGCAGCGTGCCCAGCGGTGCGCCCAGTTCCTCGCGATGGATACCGCCCGTGATGAACAGGCTGTCGATGCCGGCGGCATTGGCGCCCGCCACATCGGTGCGCAGACTGTCGCCCACGGCCAGGATGCGGCCCGGCGCGATGCCGCCCAGCAGGTCGAAGCAGCGGCGATAGACGGGGGCATGCGGCTTGCCGTGATAACGGACATCGCCGCCGATTTCCGCATAATGACGGGCCAACTCGCCGGCGCAGATCACCAGTTCCTGATCGATCACCACGACCAGATCGGGATTGGCGCACAGCATGGGCAGCCCCCGGTCCAGACAGCGGCGCAGGATCGGATCGTAATCGGCCAGCGTCTCCTCATAAGCGTCGATGCCGGTATTGATGACGAAATCCGCCTGTTCGGGGCTGTCGACACGTACACGGTCCGTCAGGCTGTCATAGACGTCATTGTCGCGCGGCGGGCCGATATGGAACAGCTTCGGCCCCAGGGCGGCATGCCAATCGTCACTGCGGTCGCGCAACGCCTCGAAACTGGCCTCACCGGACGTGTAGAGCGCGTCATAGAGGTCGGGCGTCACCCCCATGGCCGTCAGCTTGGCCTCTGCGGCGGCAATGCGGCGGGGGGCATTGGACAGAAGGCAGACGCGCTTGCCCAGCCGTTTCAAGGTGGACAGACACTCCACGACACCCGGATAGGGCCGCACCCCGTCATGCACCACGCCCCACAGGTCCAGGATGAAACCGTCATAACGGTCGGCGACGGCCTCCAGGCCATTGATCATCGGGATGGACATGGGACCTTGCCTTGCCGTGTCGATAGTTGCGGTGGGCAAGGTGGCGGCGGCGTGGCGCCAGGGCAAGGCTGGGCCGGGCATGGCAGCCGTGCCCAAGAGGGGGAAAAGCCGGGCTCGCAACCAGGATCAGGGGGCGCGGCGGGCCGCCAGACGCCAGTGCTTGGCCTGAGAATAGTTGCGGGCCAGGAACTGGTACGTCTTCTTCAGCACAGCCTCGAATGCCTGACTTTTCTCCGTGGTGGTGCCTTCCCAATCCTCCAGCACCTCATCCCAGGGCAGCAGCGTCTGGTGCAGGTCGTCGCGCATTTCGCGGATATAGGTGATGTTCTTGTCGAACTTGGCCAGCATCGACAGGATTTCGCCGGTCTGTGCGTCGACCTGCGCGAATCGCGCCTCCAGATCGGTGATCGGCGGCAGCGACAGGGTCTGCATCCGCACGATCTCTTCCTTCAGATTGCGCTCGTTCTTATAGATGCGGTGCGCATCCTCCAGCCCGACACGAACCTTGCCCAGCTTGGCTGCCCGCTCCCGCAGCGCCTCGATATAGGACAGTTCCTTGGCCAGGGCGTCGATACGGTTCTCCACCTGCTCCTCGGCATTGCCGGTCAGCGAGAGCTTGTTGGCGATCATCTTGAACGCCTCGCGCACACGGGCCTTGGTGTTGGGGTCCTCCACCACCTGTTCCAGCTGTTCAGGGCTGGACACCACCGTCTCGCCGCCGGTCAGCCAGGTGACCATCTGCACCGTCAGGCGGCCCTTGGCGATCAGGAAATGACGGTCATCGACGCGCCAGGATGCGGAACCGTCGATCAGTTCGTTGGGGATCGTGTCGCCCGGACGGATTTCACGGACATATTTCAGCCCCTTGGCGACCATGTCGATCAGCTGCCCGTCGAAGCTTTTCGGGTCGATCTTGAATTCATTGCAGATCTTGTCCAGCGCTACCTCGGCCTGGACCTTGCCCAGCATAAAGCGCATCACCGGCTCTTCGGCGGATTTGGACCAGACGAAGCGGCAGCCATCGACCGTGAACACCTTGTGCTCGAACAGGAAATGCGTACTGCGATTCGGGCTGGGCTGGATGCCTTGGCTCATGAGAGGGTCGTTTCCGGTCAGACTGCGTACTTGCTGTGCAAGAGATAGCATGGTCGCGATCATGCAGCCGCGCCCAAATCCAAGCCTGTGCCGAAACCCAGGATTTCCCCTTTCACGGCCATGCCTTGGCGGGGTAGCTTGGCACGAATTCCTTGAATTGCCCTTAATGGATGCCGATGTCGTCTGCCCCCATCGTTTCCGGTCCGGTCCCCGCCGTCGAGGTGGAGGCGCTGCACAAGCGCTTCGGCGACAATGAGGTGCTGAAGGGCGTGTCGCTGAACGCCGCCGAGGGCGAGGTGGTGGCCCTGATCGGGTCGTCCGGGTCAGGCAAAAGCACGCTGCTGCGCTGCATCAACCTGCTGGAAATCCCCGATGAGGGGGTGGTGCGTATCGGCGGCGAACAGATCGCCATGAAGCAGGGCCGCCACGGCAACCAACCCGCCGATGCACGGCAGGTGGAACGCATCCGGCAGCGCTGCGGCATGGTGTTCCAGAGTTTCAATCTCTGGACCCATATGACCGTGCTGGAAAACATCATCGAGGCGCCGGTCCATGTCCTGAAACAGCCCAAGGATCAGGCCATCGCCAAGGCAGAAGCGCTGCTGGCCAAGGTCGGTCTGTCGGCCAAGCGCGATGCCTATCCGTCGCAGATGTCGGGCGGGCAGCAGCAACGCGCAGCCATCGCCCGTATGCTGGCCATGGAACCCAAGGTGATGCTGTTCGATGAACCGACCAGCGCCCTTGACCCCGAACTGGTGGGCGAAGTGTTGAAGGTCATCCGCGATCTGGCCACGGAGGGTGCGACGATGCTGATCGTCACCCACGAAATGGCCTTTGCGCGCGAGGTATCGCACAAGGTCGTCTTCCTGCATCAAGGCCGGATCGAAGAACAGGGGACACCGGCGGAAGTGTTCGGCAACCCGTCGTCGGAACGGTGCCGCCAGTTCCTGTCCCGTGAGGGACAGCGGTAAGTAACAGGCAATCCATTGACCGTATCGAGCCGGGACACCCGGCCATGGTCCGCGTATCTGGGGGAGTTGAAGGTATGAAGAAGCTGATGGCGGCACTGGCACTGGCCAGCGTGATGGCGCTCTCCGGCTGTGGCAAGGAAGACGCCAAGCAGGCGGCCCCGGCCCCTGGCGGCATCCCAAACCCGTTACGGGTCGCCACGGAAGGCGCCTATCCCCCCTACAACATGGTCGATGCGTCCGGCAATCTGGTCGGGTTTGAGATCGACATGATGAAGGATGTCTGCAAGCGCATGGGGACCGAGTGCAAGTTCCAGGCGCAGGCCTGGGACGGCATGATCCCCGCCCTGCAGGCCGGTCATTTCGACGCCATCGTCGCCGGCATGTCGATCACGGATGAACGGATGGCCGCCGTCGATTTTTCCAGCGGCTATACGACCACGCCCGCCTATCTGGTCTCTGCCAACGCGAACCCGTTGCAGGATGTCGATTACGGGATCGAGCGTATCGACCTGACCGAGATCACCCCGGACGAGCAGGCGGCCATCGACAAGATCAAGGGGCTGTTGAAGGGCAAGGTGCTGGGCGTGCAGACCAGCACCATCCACGCCAATTTCGTCGATAAATATCTGGCCGATGTGGTGGATATCCGTCGTTACGACACCCAGGAGAACTTGGCGCTGGACCTGCAAACGGGCCGGGTCGAGGTGGGTCTGGCCGATGCCATCACCTGGAACGCCTTCCTGCAGCGCCCCGAGGGCAAGGATTTCAGCTATTTCGGTCCCGGTTTCGACGGCGGCCTGTTCGGGCGTGGCCAGGGCGTCGCCATCGCCAAGAACCGCGCGGAACTGCTGGCCGCCCTGAACAAGGCCATTGCCGAGATGAAGGCCGACGGCACCATGAAGAACCTGTCGGTGCAATGGTTCGGCTTTGACAGTTCCATGCCGTAATTCCAAGGACGGGCGCAGATAAAATGACGATCAAGGTTGAAGTCGGCGAAGGCGAACTGATCGACAAGATCACGATCCTGGAGGTCAAGCTGGCCCGGATCAGCGATCCCGCCAAGCTGAAGAATGTCCGGCACGAATATGAGGTGCTGGAGGCCACGGCCAAGGCGGAAATCCCGCCTTCGGCCGAACTGGACACGCTGCGGGCCGAATTGAAGGCCATCAACGAGGACCTGTGGGTCATCGAGGATGATATCCGTATCTGTGAGAAGCGGAGCGATTTCGGCGCGGAATTCATCCGTCTGGCCCGCGCCGTCTATTTTACCAATGACCGCCGCGCCGCGGTGAAGCGGAAAATCAACGATCTGCTGGGCGCCAGCATCGTTGAGGAAAAATCCTATTGCTGAGCCGTGACTGCGCCATGCCGAAAGGATGTGCGTCTTGAGCGATCCGCTTAAAAACCCCTTCATCCTGAACTGGCGCCTGACCGAAATCCATGGTTGGGGGCTGGTGGGGGTCCATACCTGCCTGCACCTGCTGCGGATAGGTGGCTCTCCTGTTCTCTACTCGCCCCCGGATATGGAAACGATGCGGCCGCAAAACCAGGCCCTGCTGGGACCAGTGGGCGAGGCCTCACGGAGACTGGAAGAGGTGGTGACAACGCTGCAGGCCCAAGGCCGGCGGCTGCATATTCCCGATGCCACGGTGCTCTATGCACTGGGCGGCATGATGCAGCCTTCGCTGGAAGAACAGTCCTTCTTCGGAGACCGCAATGTCGGCGTCGGCGCCTTCACGGGCACCGCGCTGTCCGGCAAGGCTGTCAGCGATGCCAAATCCTATTCCAAGGTTGTCATCCATTCGACCTTTAACAAGCAGGTATTGGCCGATCACGGGATCGCCTCTGACTGCGTGTTCCAGGGGGTGGATCCCGTTGAAGTCTTTCCCGGTGTCGGGAATGGCATGTTCGGCCAACGCTATATTGTCTTCTCCGGCGGAAAGACCGAGTTCCGTAAGGGACAGGATCTGGTCGTGGCTGCTTTCCGCGCGTTCAATCAGCGCCATCCCGATGCGTTGCTGGTAACCGCTTGGGGCAATTTCTGGCCGGGCACGGCATTGACATTGCGGGAAAGCACCGTTCTTGCCGTTCCCCCTGTCGTTGGACCGGAAGGGATGGATGAAGCGGGCTGGCTGCGGGCCAACGGCCTGCCGGAAGGGTCCTTCTTCAATTGCGGGTTCCTGTCACGCCAGGTAATCGCGCAGGTACTGCATAATTGCGACCTGGGCATCTTCCCGAACCGCTGCGAACCGGGCACCAATCTGGTGGCCATGGAGGCGATGGCTTGTGGAGTCCCCGTCATCCTGTCGGCCAATACCGGCCATCTGGACCTGATCGGGGAAGACCGCACCTATGTGCTGTCGCGGCAAAGCCCCATCGTCAATGATGCGGAGGCACGCCGCTACTGGGGCGAAAGCGACGTGGAAGAACTGCTGGAAACCATGGAATTTGCCTATCAGAACCGCGACGACGCCCGTGCGCGCGGCAAGAAAGGATCGGACTGGGTCCTGGGCAATCGCCGCTGGGATCAGTTCGCGGCTGAGTTTGTCGATGTCTGCCTGCGCTGACCTCTCCCCTTCCTGCGACCGGATAAGTCCTGATGCTTGATCTTCTGCGTTTCGGCAGCGACGGATGGGGGGATGAGATCGCCCGGGGGGCCGGCATGACCTTGGCTGTCGCCATTCTGGCCTATCTGATCGGCATCCTGGCCGGATCGGGCGTGGCCGCCGCCAAGCTGTCGGGGCCGGCACCCGTGCGCTGGCTTGCCGCCGCCTACACCACCATCGTGCGCGGCGTGCCGGCCCTGCTGGTCATCTGGCTGCTGTTCTTTGGCGGGTCCGGGCTGATCGGCTGGGTCGCGGGCTTGTTCGGCTATGCCGGCCCGGTGGAACTGTCCTCCTTCGCGGTCGGCGTCACCGCCGTCGGCATTGTGTCCGCCGCCTATGCCACAGAGGTGATCCGGGGTGCCGTGGGGGCGGTGCCCAAGGGACAGTTGGAGGCCGCCCGCGCCCTGGGCATGGGCCGGTTCCTGATCCTGCGCCGCATCCTGGTGCCGCAGGCCCTACGCTATGCCCTGCCCGGCCTGGGCAATGTCTGGCAGATGACCCTGAAGGACACGACCCTCGTCTCCGTCGTGTCGCTGGCCGAACTGATGCGTCAGGCCTATCTGGGCATGCAGTCCACACGCCAGCCCTTCCTGTTCTATCTGACGGCCGCCATCCTTTACATGATCATGACCACCTGTTCGGAGGCTTTGTTCCGCGCCCTGTCGCGGCGGGCCGAACGCGGCGTGCGCCGCGCCGTGACGAACTGAGGGGCACCGGGCCATGAATATCGATATGATCCTCGCCTCCCTGCCGGCCCTTCTCTCTGGCGCCTGGGTGACGGTGCAACTGGTGGTGCTGTCTTTGTCGCTGGGCTTCGTGCTGGCCCTGGCGGTGGCGTTCGGGCGGCTGTCGTCAAACCGGGTCATATCGGGGGTGACGGGCGGTTACGTCTTCCTGTTCCGCTCTACCCCTCTGCTCGTGCAGATATTCCTGATCTATTACGGGCTGGGGCAGTTTGCCGGCATCCGGGAGAGTTTTCTGTGGCCCGTCCTGCGCGAGGCCTATTGGTGCGCCATCATCGCGCTGACGCTGAACACCGCCGCCTATACGGGCGAAATCATGCGTGGCGGCATTCAGGCCGTCCCCTTCGGCCAGATCGAGGCGGCCCGTGCAATGGGCATGTCGCGCCCCCTGCTCTACCGCCGTATCGTGCTGCCGCAGGCCCTGCGCACCATCCTGCCCGCCTATGGCAATGAGATGATCCAGATGGTGCAGGCCACCTCGCTGGCCAGTGCCATCACCCTGATCGAACTGACAGGTGCCGCCCGCACCATCGCGTCCCGCAGCTTTCAGCCGGTGGAGATGTTCATCATCGCCGGGGCCATCTATCTGGCCATGACCTTTGCCATCACCCAGGGCGTGCGCTGGGCGGAGCGGAAGAATGCGGCGGCGGGGTAACCCTCACCCCCCATCGGCTGACGCCGACGGGCCCCTCCCTCTCCCGCAAGCGGGCGAGGGGCAGAGTTTCATGGTGGGCTTGATATCGCCCCTCGCCCACGACAGTGGGAGAGGGAGGGACCCGAACGCGCCAGCGTTTGGGAGGGTGAGGGAACAACCCCAAAAACAAAACACCCCGCCGGATCTCTCCGGCGGGGTGTTCCATTTCAGCCCTGGGGCGAAAACGATCACTCGGGGATCGAGCGGCCGTTCTTCATGCCACGGCCCGTCGTACGCTCGGCGATACGAGCGGACTTGCCGGTCAGGCCACGCAGGTAATACAGCTTGGCGCGACGCACCTGACCCTTACGGACCAGTTCGATGCTGTCAACGCGCGGGCTGAACAGCGGGAACACGCGCTCCACACCTTCGCCGTAGGAGATCTTGCGGACGGTGAAGCTGGAATTGATGCCGGCATTCTTGCGGGCAATCACAACGCCTTCATAGGCCTGGATACGCTCACGCGTGCCTTCGGTGACCTTCACGTTCACCTTCACGGTGTCGCCGGGGGAGAAGGTGGGGATCTTCTTGCCTTCGGACAGCTTGGCAACCTGCTCGGCTTCCAGCTTCTGCAGAATGTTCATGGTACTCATCCTTCACTACTGCCACCGTTCCCGTCCGGGATCGCGGTGGTTTTGGTTGGCTCGGCCGATACCCGACGGGCTCGGCGTTTCTTCACCTTTGGGGCCGGGCGGCTTGCCAGGTAGTCGGACCACAGGTCGGGCCGTCGGCCTTGCGTGATCTTTTCCGCCTGTTCGAGCCGCCAAGCCCGGACCTTCTCATGGTGACCGGACAAAAGGATCTCCGGCACCGCACGGCCATTCCAAACGGGTGGCCGCGTATAATGGGGGTACTCCAGCAACCCCCGCTCAAAACTCTCTTCCCCCGCCGTCTCGACGTTCCCCATGACACCCGGCAAAAGCCGGACCACGGCGTCGATCAGACAGAGGGCCGCCGGTTCACCACCGGACAGCACGAAATCACCCAAGGAGACCTCCTCCAGGTGATGTTCCTCGATCACCCGTTCGTCGATCCCCTCATACCGCCCGCACAGCAATGTCAGGGTCCCTTCGCTGGCGATCTCTCGCACCAGCGCCTGGTCCAACACGCGTCCACGCGGTGAAAGGTAGACGATCCGGCCCGGTTTCAGTCCGGCTGCCTCCTGCTTGGTCTTTGCATCACGGATGGCTGCATCGAGCACATCCGGGCGCATGACCATGCCGGGACCGCCGCCGAACGGGGTATCGTCCACGGAGCGGTGCTTATCGCGCGTGAACGACCGGATGTCCAGCTTTTCCAGCGTCCAGGTGCCCTTTTCCAGCGCTTTTCCCGCAAGGCTGAGCCCCAGCGGCCCCGGAAACATCTCCGGGAACAGGGTCAGCACAGTGACGTGCCAGAACGGGGCGATGGACTCGGTCATGGGGCTGTCGGCTGCTCGCCGGTCTCCTCACCCTCGGGCTCTTCCCCCTCGGGCTCGTCATCCAGCGACAGCTTGCCGCCCATTTCCGCCAGCTCTTCCGGGTCCGGACGGGCCGGGGTGAAGAGGTTGACGGGCGGGTCGATCACAACGCGGCCAGCCTTGACGTTCACCACGGGCACGACGGCACGGGAGAACGGGATGAACACCGTCTTGCCCGACACATGCACCATTTCCAGAACGTCGCCGGCGCCGAAATCATGGATGGCCTTGATGGTGCCAAAGGCAGCGTCGCCTTCTGGACCTTCCGTGACGGTTTCCATGCCGATCAGATCGGCGTGGTAGAACTCGTCCTCATCCTCCAGACCCGGCAGCCGGTCGCGCGGCACGAACAGCTTGACGCCCTTCAGCGCATCGGCGGCATCGCGGCCCTTCACGCCCGTCGCTTCAACCAGGAAATGGTCCTTGCCCATCCCGGTCATGCGGAGCGTGAAGCTGCGGGCGCCGGCTTCGTCGGTCAGCGGGTTATACTCGAACACGGCCTCGGGATCGGCGGTGAAGCTCTTCACCCGCAGGCGGCCGTGAACCCCGTGCGATCCGATGATCTGGGCCACGCAAATGCGGTCGGTCATCAAGCTGCTCTCTCAATAAAAACGCCCCTCCCCCACGGATGGGGGAGGGGCGTGACAGTCACTTACTCAGCGGCAGCGGCCTTGGCGGCCAGCTTGGCGCGTTCCTGGGCCTTGGCCTTCGGAGCGGACTTCTTCGGGCTTTCGATGATGGCCGGGGTGGCGATCAGGTTGGCCTTGGCCAGGAACTTGACGACGCGGTCGGTGGGCTGGGCGCCCTTGGCCAGCCAGCCCTTGATGGCCTCTTCGTTCAGGGTGACGCGGTCGGCATGGTCGCTGGCCAGCATCGGGTTGTAGGTGCCGACCTTCTGGATGAAGGCGCCGTCGCGCGGGGCGCGGCTGTCGGCAACGACGATGGCGTAGAACGGGCGCTTCTTCGAGCCACCACGGGCCAGACGGATCTTGACGGACATGTTGATCTTCCTTGCTTACAAAAGGTTAAACGATCTGGGTTGAGAGATAATCGTCGCGGGATCAGATCAGCCCCGGCGGCGATGTTCCTTGTGGCGGGTCATGTTTCATCCCCGCCATTCGCTGCCGCCCATTCGGACGCCAGGATTCCGTAAAGACAATTATCGACCAGTTCACCGCTCAGGCGAACATAGCCCTGCCGGCGGATGCCTTCGCGTACGAAGCCATTGGCTTCCAGCACGCGGGCCGAGGCGGCATTGCGCGGGTCGATCTCCGCCTCCACCCGATTCTTCTTCAGAACCGTGAAGGCATAGCGCAGCATGGCGGCGGTGGCGGCCTTGGCCAGGCCCTTGCCGCGCGCGGCGGGCGTCAGGATATAGCCGAGATTGACCTGCGCCGGCGTCTCCTTCAGGAGCAGGGCCCAGCCCAGGCATTCACCGCCATCGGTGGTGATGGCCCAATGCCAGCCCGACCGCGCGCCCGACGCCATGGACAGCATCTTGTCGCGCGTCTGTTCGATGCTGTCATGGGCCTGATGCGGCATGTAGCGCATGCTGTCCGGATCGCCATAGGCGGCGTGCATCGCATCGGCGTCGCTGGCCTTCAACGGGCGCAGAATAGCAGGACCATGGCGCAGCGTCGGCAGCGGGGTCGGTGGGTTCTCCCGCCGCTTCTGCCAGTCGGACGCCAGGATGCCGAAGACGCCGGTATCCAGATAGGTGCCGCCATAGACGAAGTCCTGACGCTGCGTGCCTTCCCAGGTAAAACCCAGACGCAGCAGCAGACCCGCCGAACGGTGGTTGCGCGGGTCGATATTGGCGGCGACGCGGTGCAGGCCCCAGGCGCCGAACGCATGGTTCAGGGCGCCGGCCACCGCTTCCTCGCCATAGCCCTTGCCCCTTGCTGCGGGCGACAGGATATAGCCGACCCAGCCGATACCATCGCGCACGCCGAACAGCGTGACCCAGCCCAGGCAGGCATGGCCATCCGTGGTGACGGCCCAGGTACGGACCGTGTCATCCTCGACCAGCGCCTTTTCCATCGACGCCTTCGTCTCCTCGACGGAGGTGACGGGCGGATGGGACCAGTAACGCATCGTCTCCGCATCGCTGAGGATGGTGTGCATGGCATCGGTATCGGCCCAGGAAAGCGGGCGCAGTACCAGACGCGGCGTCAGCAGCGTAGCGTGTTCCGGGGCGGCTTGGTTGCGTACCTGAATATTCATGCCCGGTTCTTCCGTCGGGTCAGAGACAGGAACCGGTCGCGCGGCTCCCCCGTCCAGCCATTGACACCATGATTGGGCAGCCAGACAGCGTGGAAATAAAAGACGAAGGCGGTGGATGCCGCAATGAGACCCAGTGCCCAGCCGCGCCCGGCCAGGGCCGACAGCGCTACCGTCAGACCAACGAAACCCAGCAGCCCAGCCAGACGGCGCAGGGCCGGCCCGTCGCGGTGGACGGCGGCGAACAGGGTGCTGTTCACGCCGTGCAGCAAGGCCGCCAGTGTGGCGTCGAACCACAGGCTGTCCAGCGAGAAACGCTGCATCAGGGTTTCGGCGGTGACGGACATCAGCGCATGCCCTTGGGCATCAGCGCACCCAGGCCCTGCCGCAGCAGGCCCTTCTGGCCCATCTTCCGCATCTTCTTCATCATTTCCGACATGTCCTGATACTGCTTGATCAGGCGGTTCACGTCGGCAACGGTCACGCCCGCACCCGTGGCAATGCGGCGCCGGCGCGATGCGTTCAGGATGTCGGGCTTCTTACGCTCTTTCTTGGTCATCGACAGGATGATGGCTTCCTGGCGGTCCAGGATCTTCTCGTCGATATTGGCGTTTTTCAGCTGTTCCTTGATCTTCCCCATGCCGGGAAGCAGGTTCATCATCCCGCCCATGCCGCCCAGTTTGCGGATCTGCCGCATCTGGGACAGCATGTCCTCCAGGTCGAAGCCACCCTTTTCCAGCTTGCGCGCCAGCTTTTCGGCTTCTTCCTTGTCGATGCTTTCGGCGGCCTTTTCCACCAGACTGACCACGTCGCCCATGCCCAGGATGCGGCCCGCGATACGGTCGGGGTGGAACGGCTCCAGCGCGTCGGTCTTTTCGCCCATGCCCATCAGCTTGATGGGCTTGCCCGTGACATGGCGCATGGACAGGGCGGCACCGCCGCGCGCATCGCCGTCGATACGCGTCATGACGATGCCGGTGATGCCGACGCGGTCATTGAAATTGGTGGCGACGGTGACGGCGTCCTGACCGGTCATGGCGTCGACGACCAGCAGGCTTTCCGCCGGCTTGGCGACGTCGCGGATGGCCACGACCTCGTCCATCAACTCCTCATCGATGGCCAGACGACCGGCGGTGTCCAGGATGACGACGTCGAACCCTTCCAGGCGGCCCACTTCCATGGCGCGCCGGGCAATCTCCACCGGCTGCTGACCGGGAACGATGGGCAGGCTGGCCACGCCCGTCTGTTCGCCCAGGATGCGCAGCTGTTCCTGTGCGGCGGGGCGGCGGGTATCCAGCGACGCCAGCAGCACCTTCTTCTTGTCACGATTCTTCAGGCGGACGGCGATCTTGGCCGATGTCGTGGTCTTGCCCGACCCCTGCAGACCCAGCATCAGGATGGGAACCGGGGGCACGGCCTCCAGGTTCAGATCCTCGACCTGGCTTCCCAGCAGTTCGACCAGATGGTCATGGACGATCTTGATGACCATCTGACCGGGATTGATGCCGCGCAGCACCTCCGTCCCGATGGCCTTTTCCTTGACGCCCGTGACGAAGGCCTTCACGGCGGGCAGGGCGACGTCGGCCTCAAGCAGGGCGATGCGCACTTCGCGCAGTGCCGCGTTGACGTCATCCTCCGTCAACGCCCCGCGCTTGCGCAGGCGGTCGAAGATATCGCCAAGCCGTCCCGTCAGTCCGTCGAACATCCGTTGCCTTCCATGCCGGTGCCTTGGCCACCCCGTTTTCGCCCTTGTGGATGGGACATGCCCAAACGCAAAAGCGCCAGTGCGCGACACTCGCGGACCGGCGGGGCACCTCGGTGCCGAATTTCTACCCAATGCAGGGTGGCCGAGTTGATACAGCGGCAGGGGCCGAGAGTCAATGTGGCGGTCCGGGATGAAGGGTTCCGGCACCCGCATGCCACGCAAGGATGCAGGCATGATGGTCCGATACCCACTTCCGTAATAGTCTCCCTGTCCGGCTATACGAAATCTTCACTTTCGTCTTCTTAATGCTAGGGTGATCCTTGTGGATCGTCATCTTGCTTTGAATATCCCGTAATAATGGGGTGGGGACATGGGCGGCGAGATCGGGCGGGGCCCGGACCGGTCGCGGATCAGTGTTGCGGAATTGCAAGGCGTGCTGAGCCGGCATCAGGCCTTTCTGCGCCGGCAGGCCGGGGGCGCGCGCGCCAACCTGAAACTGCGCGACCTGTCGCATATGGACCTGTCGGGGTTCGACCTGTCGGATGCCGACCTGTCGGGGGCCAAGCTGTTCGGCACGCGGCTGGAGGGGGCGAACCTGTCGAGCGCCACGCTCTATGCCGCCGATCTGCGTCTGGCCAATATGGAAGGGGCGGACCTGCGCAAGGCCGATCTGCGCGGTGCCTGTCTGCGCGGCGCGGTCCTGACCGAGGCCATCCTGTCCGACAGCGACCTGCGTGATGGCACCATCATGCATGTCCGAAAGAATGGCGACATCGCCGCACATGAGTTTGAGACGGTATCGGTGAATACCGAACTGTCGGTTGCCACCATCCGGGCCGCCGACCTGTCGCGCGCCAAGATATCCAACGCCTTCGTCATGCAGACGGACCTGACGGATGCCATCCTGCGCGGGACCAAGTTCGTGCGCGCCAACCTGTCCAATTCCAACCTGACGGGCTGCGACCTGACGGGTGCCGATCTGCGGGAAGCCAACCTGTCGGGGGCCAGGCTGTCGGGGGCTAATCTGACAGGGGCCGAACTGAATGCCACGCGCTTCCTGGGTGCCGACCTGATCGGCGTCATCATGGATGATGTGACGCGCCGCGCCGCCAATCTGGACGGGGCCATCCTGTCGCGTGAATTGTCCAGCGATGGAAGGCCCTTGGAACAGATCCTGGCCGACCATCGCATCTGGGTGGACAGCCAGGGACGTGACGGCGTCCGAGCCGACCTGTCGGGCGTGGACCTGTCGGGCCGCGACCTGTCGGGACAGACCTTGTCCGCGGCCCTGCTGCACCGGACCATGCTGCGCGGGGCCGACCTGTCGGGTGCCACGCTGGCCATGGCCGACCTGTCGCTGGCCGACCTGCGTGATGCCGACCTGACCGCCGCCGACATGCGCGGCGCCAGCCTGGAACGGGCCACCTGTTCGGGGGCCGTCCTGGTCCGGGCCGACCTGGGGCCGGTACAGATACAAAGCAACGCCACAAGGCTGTGGCCCGCCAACCTGAACCGTGTGCGCTTCGACGGGGCCGACCTGGGGGCCGCGAACCTGCGCAAGGCCAAGGCAACGCAGGCCGTCTTCACCCGGGCCAGCCTGATCCGGACCGACATGGGCGGGGCGGAATTGATCAGCGCCGATATGTCGGGCGCCGTCTGCACCCAGTTGGCGCTGGACGGTGCCAACACCACCGACCTGCGCCATGCCGGGGCCAGGGACCTGATCCTGCCTGAACTGGACGATCTATAATATATAAGGTGTGAGACGGCGCGGAATGCCGCGAAGTTAAGGCTGCGCCGTCACCTATTCCGTTCCCGCCGCAGCGCCGCATATGGGCCTTGCGTCAGGCGCTGGCCTGCCACCCCGCACCCACGACCCTTGTCGGCTTGCCCGAACGGCTGTTTCACGCTAATCACGCCGCCCAGGGTCATCCCGCATTGCAGCTAAGGAAAGGTGCAGCCGGATGATCCAAACGTAATCTTGTTTCCTGACCCGAACCAAATCGAAGGGAAATTCCCATGGCACGCAAGAAGATCGCGCTGATCGGCGCCGGCCAGATCGGTGGCACGCTGGCCCTGCTGGCCGGCCAGAAGGAGCTCGGTGACATCATCCTGCTCGACATCCCCGACTTCGCGGGCGTTGCCAAGGGCAAGGCGCTGGACATCGCCGAGTTGTCGCCGGTCGCCGGTTTCGACGCCGGTTACTCGGGCACCTCCGACTATGCCGACATCGCCGGCGCCGACGTGGTGATCATCACCGCCGGCGTGCCGCGCAAGCCGGGCATGAGCCGTGACGATCTGGTCGGCATCAACGCCAAGGTCATCAAGGTCGTGGCCGCCGGCGTCAAGGAACATGCCCCGAACGCCTTCGTCATCGTCATCACCAACCCGCTGGACGCCATGGTCGGCCTGTTCCAGGAAGTGTCGGGCCTGCCGCCTGAAAAGGTCGTCGGCATGGCCGGCGTTCTGGACAGCGCCCGCTTCCGCTGGTTCCTGGCCGAAGAGTTCGGCGTGTCGGTCGAAGACGTCACGGCCTTCGTGCTGGGCGGCCATGGCGACACCATGGTCCCGTCGGTCCGTTACTCCACCGTGGCCGGCATCCCGCTGCCCGACCTGGTGAAGATGGGCTGGACCACGCAGGAGAAGCTGGACAAGATCGTGCAGCGCACCCGTGACGGCGGTGCGGAGATCGTCGGCCTGCTGAAGACCGGCTCCGCCTTCTACGCCCCGGCTGCTTCTGCTATCGCCATGGCCGAGAGCTTCCTGCGCGACAAGAAGCGCGTTCTGCCGGTGGCTGCCAAACTGACCGGTCAGTATGGCGTAGACGGTCTCTATATCGGCGTGCCGACCATCATCGGCTCCAAGGGCGTGGAAAAGATCATCGAGATCGACCTGTCCGCCGAGGAGAAGGCCAATTTCGACAAGTCGGTCGATGCCGTTAAGGTTCTGGTCGACGTGACCAAGAAGGTTTCGGCCGAAGGCTGATCCCTTTACCTTTATCAGAAGGTGCTGGTTTCCAGCCCTTCCGGCACAAAACCCCGCCCGGCCATCCGGGCGGGGTTTTTTGTTTCCGTCGGACAGCGCCCGTTGGTCATTTTTTGTCAATACCCGCTGCCTTTATAAATAATTTCATAAAATACAGGCCAAATATCCATAAAGAAACTGCATGGCTTGACCTGTGATCTTTGCTTCTGTTGCAAAACTGATCTGCATCACAGCGGTACGAAAGTATAGGTTTGGGTCGTTTTCTTAACCATTCGGTTACGGGTCGCCCGTATAGTCCGCTCCATCAGACGGACGCCACGAATAAAAACGCGCTGATCGCGCTGTCGCTGTGGCGATCCCATGAAGTGTCTAGTTAATTTGGTGGCGTTGCCAAGTCGTTCTGACAAGGTGGCGTCACAAGGTCAGTAAAGACATGCGGCCAACAGTGGCACGTGCCCAAAAGGGTGCGATTTCTGTTGACGGCTTGGCGCCTTTGCTGGCACCTCCCCGCCCCATCGCACCGACAAACACGCCATCGTAAGGAATTGGACACCCCATGAAGACCGCCCTGCTGTTCGCCACCGCCCTGCTATCCCTGACCGCCACCTCCGCTTTCGCCGCTGGCTGCGAACAGGGTAACCCGCCGGCTCTGGTCGATGGCGCCACCGCCAGCCAGGAACAGATGGCCGAAGCCATGAAGGCCGTTAAGGCCTATATCATGTCGACCGAAGAATATCAGGCTTGCCTGGAAGCCGCCGGCAAGGGTGGCAAGATGGACATGGAAGCCTACAACAAGTCCGCCGCCCGCATGGAAGCGCTGGCCGCCGACTTCAACAAGCAGCTGAAGACCTTCAAGGCCCGCAACGGCTGATATAGAGCTGTTTACGGTTTGCCGAAAACAGCTCCGGCGGCGACTGCCGCCGCGCCGCACATGCGGCGTGAAGCCAAGCGGCGGATGCCGCGCCGGCGCTTGAGGAAAACGAACGGATGGAGCGTGTTTCCGGTCAACGGAAATACGCTCCAGGTTTCTGCCGCCACCCGCTCTTCGCTGAGCAGGCGCTGTTACGAGAACCCGTGCCGGGAAACCGGCGCGGGCTTTTCATTTTGGCCGCCCGACGCTGGCGCATGCATTTACCATGTCATCCCGCCGCAGCTGTAATTGACGGGCAGGCGTGAAGATTTTATCCTTCACAACAAGTTTAGGGAGATAAGGGCATAATTGCCCAATAATTAGTCAGTTGGGGATAACTTGGCACCCAATAAAACCTGGATAACGGGCCGTGGTTGATGCGCGGGCATCAAAGACGATTCCGATATCTAAAATTTTATTGTTCTTTGGGGTGTCAAACGATGAAAAAAGCAATCCTGTCTACCGCCATCGCCATGATTCTGTTTACCGGTGCCGCACAGGCCGCCTGTGAACAAGGTGATCCGCCCACCCTGCCTGACGGCGCCACCGCGTCGGAGACCCAGATGGCGGATGCCGTAAAGGCCGTGAAGGCCTACATCGCCGCCACCGAGGAGTATCAGGCCTGTCTGACCGCCGAGGGCAAGCGCGGTAAGATGGATATCGAAAGCTACAACAAGTCGACCGAGCGCATGGAGAAGCTGGCCGCCAACTTCAACAAGCAGTTGAAGGCCTTCAAGGGCCGGGGCGGTTGACCCATACATATGTCTTACTGGCCGGCTTCAGGTATGTTGGGGCCGGCCAGTGGGACATTTCACGGGCAGGTGACAGACGTAGTGGTCCTGTCGCCGTTACATGGCACCCTTGCACCTGACGCTCGTGCTTACCGCATCTGCGGCAGGCTCTTGTTGCGCTGCAAGGGTTTGCGCCATTTCGTATCGTGAAGGCGCCCGTGAACCCGTGCAAAATTCCGCATATCGCCGGGCATCATGCGGGACCTTTGGATGGTTGATCCCGGTTCCCATAGTGCTAAAGTGCCGCCCGCGTGGGGGTTGGACCTCCGTGTGCGGCAGGGCGGATCCCCGCTCCGCCGGCCCGTCTCCCATCCAGAGCAAGACGGCTGAGCGATGAATATCCATGAGTACCAGGCCAAGAGCCTGCTGAAGAAGTACGGCGTCGCGGTGCCCCGCGGCGGCGTCGCCTATACGCCGGACGAAGCCGCCAAGGTTGCCACCGAACTGGGTGGTCCCGTCTGGGTGGTGAAGTCGCAGATCCATGCTGGTGGCCGTGGCGCCGGTCGTTTCAAGAACGACCCCAACGGCAAGGGCGGCGTCCGCGTCGTCAAGAGCGTGGATGATGTGAAGTCCAACGCCGCCGCCATGCTGAACCAGGTGCTGGTCACCAAGCAGACCGGCGAAGCGGGCAAGGAAGTCGGTCGCCTCTATATCGAGGAAGGCGCCGACATCAAGCGCGAGCTGTATCTGTCGATGCTGCTGGATCGCGGCTCGTCGCGCGTCACCATCGTCGCCTCGACCGAGGGCGGGATGGAGATCGAGGAAGTGGCCCACAGCCACCCCGAAAAGATCACCAAGGTTGCCATCGACCCCGTCGAAGGCCTGCAGGGCTATCACGCCCGCAAGGTCGCCTTCGCCCTGGGCCTGGAAGGCAAGCAGGTCAATGCCGCCGCCAAGTTCATGACCGCCATGTACAAGGCGTTCATCGACCTGGACATGAGCATGGTTGAGATCAACCCGCTGGTCGTGACTGGCGCTGGCGACGTGATCGCGCTGGATGCCAAGGTCAACTTCGACGACAACGCGCTCTACCGTCACCCCGACGTCGAAGAGCTGCGCGACCCGACCGAAGAAGAAGCGTCCGAGACGGAAGCCACCAAGCACGGCCTGAACTATGTGAAGCTGGATGGCAACATCGGCTGCATGGTCAACGGCGCCGGCCTGGCCATGGCCACCATGGACATCATCAAGCTGTATGGCGGCGAGCCGGCCAACTTCCTGGACGTGGGCGGTGGCGCCACCAAGGAACGCGTGACGATCGCCTTCAAGCTGATCCTGTCCGACCCGAATGTCGAAGGCATCCTGGTCAACATCTTCGGCGGCATCATGCGCTGTGACGTCATTGCCGACGGCGTTGTCGCCGCCGCGCGTGAAGTCTCGCTGCATGTTCCGCTGGTTGTCCGTCTGGAAGGCACCAACGTCGACCTCGGCAAGAAGATCCTGGCCGAAAGCGGTCTGCCGATCCTGTCGGCCGACAATCTGGCCGACGCCGCCGAGAAGATCGTCAAGGCCGTGAAGGAGGCCGCGTAACATGGCCGTTCTCGTCAATAAAGACACCAAGGTCATCTGCCAGGGCTTCACCGGCGCGCAGGGGACCTTCCATTCCGAACAGGCCATCGCCTATGGCACCAAGATGGTCGGCGGCGTGACCCCCGGCAAGGGCGGTTCCAAGCATCTGGACCTGCCGGTGTTCGACACCGTCGCTGACGCTGTGTCCAAGACCGGCGCCAACGCGTCCGTGATCTATGTGCCGCCGCCGTTCGCCGCCGACGCCATCCTGGAAGCCATCGATGCCGAACTGCCGCTGGTGGTTTGCATCACCGAAGGCATCCCGGTGCTGGACATGGTCCGCGTTAAGCGCGCCCTGGCCAACAGCAAGACCCGTCTGGTCGGCCCGAACTGCCCCGGCGTCATCACCCCGGACGAGTGCAAGATCGGCATCATGCCGGGCCACATCCACAAGCGTGGCAAGATCGGCATCGTGTCCCGTTCCGGTACGCTGACCTATGAAGCAGTGGCGCAGACGACCGCCGCCGGCCTGGGTCAGACCACCTGCATCGGCATCGGCGGTGACCCCGTCAATGGCACGAACTTCGTCGAAGCGCTGGAAATGTTCGCCCGCGATCCGGAAACCGAAGGCATCATCATGATCGGTGAGATCGGTGGTGACGCAGAGGTGAACGGTGCGGAGTACATCAAGGCGTCGGGCCTGAAGAAGCCGGTCGTCGGCTTCATCGCTGGCCGTACGGCTCCTCCGGGTCGCCGCATGGGCCATGCTGGTGCCGTGATCTCCGGCGGTAACGACACCGCTGAGTTTAAGGTGGAAGCCATGCGCGCCGCCGGCATCCATGTCTCCGAAAGCCCGGCCAGCCTGGGCTCGACCATGGTGAAGGCACTGGGCTGATTTTTTGGCCCGTACATTGAGTAAAGAAAACCCCCGCCGAAGCGATCCGGCGGGGGTTTTTGTTTCAGGCATTTTTTATGAAGCAGGCGGAGCAAGCATCGCCTGGGCATTCAACTGAAACTGTTGATTATCCATCAGAAGCTGATGGACGCTCAGAGCCACCAGTGCAGCCGGAATGTGCAGGATGTCTATACCGTGGGTTTGCTTGCGCCCAATGGCAGATTTCGTCGTCGCGATCGGCTTGTTGATCCCGTGTCGGTTGGCGAAATCCAGCAAGGCGGTTAGTTCCTCAGGCTTCTCAAAATAACGATCACTCCACTTCACTTCCCGGCAGTCCACGGGCCGATCAGTCTTCGGATCAAGAAAGACAAAATCAACCTCCCCCTTACCCCAGCGGGCATAGCAGAGTGTGGAAACGATATTTGTATGGACATATTGGGCCATGATCGCCGTTTCGACCAGTTCCCCAAAATGTTCCTCGTCACCCGTGATCGGGCCAAACAAAGCTGCACGCAGGCTGGGGATGGTCAGATAGACCTTGAAGAAGTTGGCCCGCTGAAAGCGGTGCCCGCTGGCATCGATGCGGGGCAAACGGATAATCAGGAAGGCCGCCTCAAGATAAGTCAGGTATTTACGCAGCGTATTCTTGGCGACGCTAGATTGCTGCGCCAGGCCATCCAGGCTGATTTCCTTGCCGGTCTGATAGGCCAGCATCGTGAACAGGCGATTGAGTTCCTGAATATCGTCAATGCCATAGAGACTGGGCAGGTCCCGAAGCAGGACCTTGTCCAGAATATCTTCCCGCACATAGATATCGGCCCGCTTGCGGATATCGCGGGACAGCGAAGGCTCAGGGAAACCACCAAAGTTGATATAGTCTATAAAGAGTTGGTTCAGACGCTGGACACCCTCCTGATCACGCAGGAAGGCGGGCTCAAGAAAATCCTTCACCTGAAATTCAGGAGCGCCGGAACTGAACCGCACAAACTCCGCAAAGGACAACCCCGGCAGATAGAAATCCGTAAACCGCCCCGCCCCCGACTCGTTGCTTTTCATCTTCAGGGCCGCCGCCGCAGAGCCCGACGCGCAGAAACGGATATGCGGCAAGGCATCGACCAGCGATTTCAGGTGCCGTTCCCATTCCTTCAGATATTGCACCTCGTCAAAGAAGACGTAGCGGGTGCGGCGTTCCAGGATGCCATCCTGGGTGAAGGCGATGCGCAGTATCTGTTCCAGGAACAGGCCCGTATAGACGGGTGTGTCCAGCGAGACATAGAGAATGTCCGCCGCCGGCACACCGTCACTCAGCAGTTGCGCAATGACCTGCCGGATCAGCATGGACTTTCCCACACGGCGCGGCCCCATCAGGATGGGTGCGCGCTGGATGGACAGATTGGTCAGCAGGGCATGGAAGGATGTGAACAGGTCCCGGCGCGGGAAACCCTGCATATCCTCCCGGAACAGGTCCGCGTCGCGCCACCATGGATTATCCACGGCCAGACGCAGACGAACCTCGTTCTCTGTGATACCGATCATGACGCCCCCGATGCTAAGATCAATCGATTGATCTTAGCATCGGGGGCGCGGCATCCAAAGCCCTACTTCTCCGGCGCCTCCGCCGCGCGCGACAAAGGGTGGCCGGCCAGTTCGCTTTCGGTCAGGCGGGCGGATGCGGCGTAGAGGCGGGCAATCATTTCGCCCTTTTCCAGAGCGGTTAGGGGGCGGCCACGCTCTCGCTCCTCCCGCTCCACACGGCTGATCATGGCCGCCAGCAGATAGGCATCCACGGCATGCTCATGCTCCGTCACCGGGTGGGGCCGCGGCGAGGTGGGAGCGCTGGCATTCGTCGGCATGGGGATGATGGTCGGGTTCATCGCCGGATCATGGGCCGTCAAAAGCATCTCCCCCTCCCCGGTCAGCAGCCAGTTGAGATTGACGCCCCGGCGCGCCAGTTCCAGCAGCCATTCCACCTTAGGCGGACCCCCATCGCCCTCATAGGCGCTGTAGGTGGAACTGGGCAGGCCCAGATGGGCCGCCATGTCGGAACGGCGGGCGAAGCCCAATCGATGGCGCAGCAGGCGCAGCCGCCCGGCGATACTGTTGGTCATAACCGCTCCCCGGCCACGCGCCTGATTCGGCAACTATTGACAGAAATCGGTTCAGCAACCGAAAGATGAGCACGCAACATCAGTTGGCGCGCGCCAAAAGCCCCATGCATACTGGGATATGCCATCAAGGTTTCCAACCCTCCATTCACATCCACGCCTGAGGATACGCGTAATGGAAACGGATTATCGTTGAATTCCCGTTTTTCGATTCGTAAACTCGTTTTCAAGAGACAAACCCTTTGCGGGACGAAAGAAAGCATCAGAAAACCAAATGAGAAACCTGTATTTCCGTCAATTCCGCCATTGATCAGCGGTGATACAATCCGCGAATGGCAGAAGGGGCGGCAATACATTTCCGGCACGGACAGCCGGCACTTTTCCTGTTTTCTGTTGTGGAACTGCAAACTGTGTGAAGCGGCTGTTGGGTCTAGTCTCCATCAATGGAAAGCTATTGATGGTGACTGACTTCGCCCCCCTTTGTCAAAGTCGGTTGTATTCTGCTATACAATTTCCAAGCAAGTCATATGACTATAAACGATAAGACAGGAATGCTGTTCCTGTTTTAATTGTAAAGCCAAACACAATCTTCCTTTATCTACCAATGGCTCCCCCGGCCATGGCGGGGATAAACAAGCGATGTCCACAGGCTGGACCACAACATTGTCGGGTGCAGCAGAGGTAGAGCAAAACTCTTATGTTTCCGTTACCGGCGGGATGTTTCCCACCCTGGTGCACTTGTTCTTTTGCATATGGCACAATCTACATGCACAGGGCGGAACAAGGACGGGATCATCAACCGCCTTGTCCAGGAAACTGCTGAGACCATCGATAATGGGCATGACGACAGGCACCGGCACGGCAGCGATGGGCACACGAATGCCGGAACGAAAGGCGGGGAACAGGCGGTCGAACGGGACCTAGCGGCTGAGCCGGACCGCCACTGATTCGTCCATTTCGTCATTGGACGGGGCCGGACGCGGCGCAGAACCGCGCGCCACATGATCCGCCGGGAAGCGGAAGCGGAAGACCGTGCCCTGGCCCAGCGTGCTGTCGACCGAAACCACGGCGCCATGCAGTTCGGCCAGGGCCCGCGCGATGGAAAGGCCCAGGCCCGTCCCGTTCTGGTGATCCTGGACCCGGCCCACCTGTTCAAAGGGCCGCCAGATCCGTTCCAGATCGCCTTCTGGAATACCCACGCCCGTGTCCACGACCGACAGGACCAGCCGCCCGTCATGGCGGTCCAGTTCGGCAATCAGGCGGATATCGCCGCCATGCGGCGTGAACTTCACGGCATTGCCGACAATGTTCAGCAGCAATTGCCGCAGCGCCCGTTCATCGGCCAGCAGCAGCAGCGGCTCACCCGCTGGCAACTCCACCTCAATGGACAGGTTCTTGTCCCGCGACAGGCCGCGCGCGATCCGCTGGATCTGCCGCAATTCCCCTTCCAGGGGAATCCAGCAAGGCTCCAGGGTCAGACGCCCCGCTTCGATCTTCGACAGGTGCAGCATGTCGTTGATCACGGACAGCAGATGGTTGGCGGCCACCATGATGTCGCCCGCATATTCCGCATGGCGCGGGTCGGGCGGCACCCCATCACGGTCGCCGCTGGCGATCATCCCAGCGAAGCCCAGAATGGCATTCAGGGGCGTGCGCAACTCATGGCTCATGGTCGCGATGAAGGCGGATTTGGTCCGAGATGCGGCTTCCGCGGCCAGACGCGCCGCCTCTGCGGCGGCGGCCTTGGCCTGCGCCGTCACGTCCACGACCGTCGCCTGGATGGCATATTGCCCGTCCCAGACGATGCGCCGGGCCAGCACATCAACATGGATCAGCGAGCCGTCGCAGCAGATATTGGGGGTGGAGCGAATGATGGGCAGCTTGCCCCCGGCCAGCAGAATGGACCAGGCGCGATTGGCCTGTTCGCGCCCCGGTTCCGGAATGATGCGGTCCAACTCCATCGACAGCACATCCAGCACCGACGAATAGCCCAGCATCTGGGCATAGGCGGTGTTGCAGAACAGGATGCGCCGGCCCGAATGCACGACAATGCCCTGAACCGAGCCTTCGACCATGTCGCGCAGGCGCTGTTCATTGGCGCGCATCGCCTGTTCGATGTCGCGCGCCTCCGTCACGTCGCGCGCCTCCACCATCAGGCGGATGGCGCCATCGGCACCGGGATCGATGGGGGTGACCGACAGGTCGAAGACCAGTGGGGCACCGGTTTCCGGCCCCGTCGCCGCATCAAAACGGATAGTGGCGCCCCTGCCGGCCGCCTGTACCGCCGATATCAGCCGTTCACGCACCCCCGGTGACCCGCACCACCAGGGCGTATCCCACAGGGCTAGGCCCAACACCTTTTCTGCCGCCAGATCGCCCACGCGCAGGGCGGCACGGTTGGCCGCACGAACGGTTCCGTCCGCGTCCAGAAGGACCAGCACCTGCGAGGTGCTGTTGAAATAGGAAAGGAACAGACGGTCCGCCCCCGCCGCCCCCAGGGCCGGCAAATCAAGCGCGGCCGAATCCAACGCGACCATCAGGCAACCCCATACGATGCCTGATCACGTCCCACCGACGCAGGGGCATCCGCTTTGAAAAATGGGAACGGGCTGACGCTTTATCATGCGCCGCGCCCGGTTGCCCCTTTCTGAGGCAAAAATGAAGGCCCGGCAACAGATTGTTACCGGGCCTTGGCAGAAAACGTCACTTTTGATGAAGCCGCCTGATCATTCGCCCAGCGCGTCACCATGGCCGTTGATGCGCATCGCCAATGCTGCCTGCAGGAACTTGTCGAGATCACCGTTCAGCACGCCTGCGCTGTCGGAGGTTTCGACATTGGTCCGCAGGTCCTTCACCATCTGATAGGGCTGCAGCACATAGGAGCGGATCTGGTGGCCCCAGCCGATATCGGTCTTGGTGGCTTCCAGGGCGTTGGCCGCTTCCTCGCGCTTGCGCAGTTCCATCTCATAGATGCGGGCACGCAGCATGTCCCAGGCCTTGGCCCGGTTCTTGTGCTGGCTGCGTTCCTGCTGGCACGACACCACGATCCCGGTGGGGATATGGGTGAAGCGCACCGCCGAGTCGGTCTTGTTCACGTGCTGCCCACCGGCACCCGATGCGCGGAACGTGTCGACCTTCACATCCTTCTCATTGATCTCGACATTGATCTTGTCGTCGATCACGGGCGTCACGGAGACGGAGGAGAAGGAGGTGTGGCGGCGGGCCTGGCTATCGAACGGGCTGATGCGGACCAGGCGATGCACGCCCGTCTCCGACTTCAGCCAGCCATAGGCATTGTGGCCCTTGACCTGGATGGTGGCGGACTTGATGCCGGCCTCTTCACCATTGGTCTCGTCCAGCAGCTCGACCTTGTAGTCGTGCTGTTCGGCCCAGCGGGAATACATGCGGAACAGGATCAGGGCCCAGTCCTGGGCCTCCGTGCCACCGGCACCGGCATTCACTTCCAGATAGGCGTCGTTGGCGTCGGCCTCGCCGGAAAGCAGGCTTTCCAGCTCCATGGTGGCCGCGCGGTCCTTCAGCGACAGAACGGCCGCTTCGGCTTCGGCGATCATGTCCTGATCGCCTTCCATCTCGGCCATTTCCAGAAGTTCCAGATTGTCCTTCAGGTCGCGCTCCAGCTGCCGCGTGCCGTTCAGCGACGCTTCCAGCTGGTTCTTTTCGCGCAGGAGCTTCTGGGCCCGGTCGCTGTCATTCCACAGGTTCGGGTCTTCGGTAAGGGCGGTTAGTTCGTCGAGGCGGAAAAGGGATTTCTCCCAGTCAAAGATGCCTCCTCAGCAGGACCAGAGACTGTTCAACAGCCTCCGTCACCGCCTGGATTTCAGCGCGCATGTGCGTGCTCCCGATCTCAAGGGCGGGCCGGCCCCGAAAAGGTCCGGGGGCGGCCACGTTGGAAAGGGGCTTATGTACCCCCGGACAGTGCCCGAGGCCAAGTCCCTTCCCAACATGGCCGCCCCCGGTTTCAAGGAACGGACGCAGCCGAACCCGATCAGAACCGGTAGCCGACACCGACGCCAAAGATCCAGGGATCAATATCGACCTTGGCATTGACGGGGCTGGCCAGGCCGGCATTCACCTTCACATCCGTATCCAGCCAGATCTTCTTCACATCGAAATTCAGCGACCATTTGTCGTTGAGTTCGATATCCACACCGGCCTGGGCGGCAAGCCCGAAGGCATTGTCATAGGAGATGCCCTTGGCGGCACCCGGATCGTCACCGTAGAAAATCGTGTAGTTCACGCCGGCGCCGACATAGGGGCTGATCTTGCCCTTCGGATTGAAATGATATTGCAGCGTCAGGGTCGGCGGCAGCAGCCAGACATCGCCCAGATCAACCGAGGCGCCCAGCGGCGAGCCCTTGGCCGCCACATTATGGTGCGTCGTGCCCAGGATCAGTTCGGCGGCCAGATTGTCGGTGAAGAAGTAGCTGAAATCCAGTTCCGGCACGACGGAGCTGTCAACAGCGGCCTTGCCGGCGATGGCGGTCGTGCCCAGCTTCAGGCTGCTGCTTTCATCCGGCTGCACATAGATGACGCGGCCACGGACCAGCAGGTCACCGGCGGCCTTTTCGGCATGGGCCGGCATGACAGCGGCACCCATCGTCAACGCGGCGGCCAGCGCCGGAACAGCGAATTTCTTCATGGATAAGGCTCCTGTATCGTGTGCCGGGCGAATATTTCCGCCGCCGGCCGGACGCTGTTTTCAGTCGTCGCTTACAGGTTTTGTTATAAAAGCCCGGTGTGATCATTTCCCTGATTTGGATCAATTCAAATAAATCACCGGTATTCTTTTGATGAATGGCTGGCGTGCCATATTCGTGATCATTCCGCCGCGGTGCGGATGCGCGGCAGACGGGCCTGTGCATCAGCCAGGATGGCGTCCATGGCGGCCAGGGCCGTATTGACCGGCTGCCCCGGACGCAGCAGGCCCAGACAATCGCGCAGGGCCTGTGCATCGGCAGGAAAGCCGACAGCGTCCAGCCCATCGGCCATACGCAGCGCCAGACGCCGCACCGCCGCGACATCGACGCCATTCTCATCATCCCCGGCGGGGCGCAGGCTGCGGCGGGCATCGGCGACATTCTGTGCCGCCAGCAGCAGCAGCCCATCCACCGCCGGCCCGCCCAGCCGCCCGCGCAGCGCGCCCATCGGGCCGGTATCGGTGGGCCGCATCTGGGTAACCTGCGCCGGTTCCGCGCCGGCCAGGGCCACGGCACCCACGCCGTCGGGCGGGATGATGCGGGCCAGGGTGGATAGAAGTTCCTCCAGCTTAATGGGCTTGGCGATGAAACCCTGCATGCCCACGGCCCGGCTGCGCGACACGGTTTCGGGCAGGACATTGGCCGTCAGGGCGACGACGGGCACAGACGCCATCGGCCCGCCGCCCTGGCGCAGCTTGGCCGTGGTTTCGAACCCGTCCATGCCCGGCATGCCGATATCCATCAGCACCAGCTTCACCCGCTGCGTGGTGAGCGTGGCCAACGCTGTCTCCCCATCCTCTGCCGTTATCACCTGCACACCCTGCCGGGTCAGCAGTTGTGTCGCCACGAACTGGTTGACGGCATCATCCTCCACCAACAGCACCTGTGGACGGCTGGTCCAGTAGGGCAGCAGGCGGGCCGCCGCACCCGGCGCCTGGGCCGGGGCGGCGGCCAGCGGCATGGGCAGGTCAAGGGTGAAGACGGTGCCATGGCCGGGTGCGCTGTCCACCTGGATGGTGCCGCCCATCATGCCAACCAGCCGCTTGGAAATAGCCAGCCCCAGGCCGACCCCGCCGAAACGGCGGCTGTCCCCGGCTTCGGCCTGATAGAAGGCGTCGAAGACATGCGGCAGCTTGGCGGCGGGAATGCCGATACCGGTATCGGCCACCGTGATGCGCACCAGGGCGGCCCCCGGCGTGGCGCTGGCATGGCCGACGGCGGGCGGCTGACGCGCCGCCACCACCTTGATGCCGCCGCGTTCGGTGAATTTGATAGCGTTGCCGATCAGGTTCAGCAGGATCTGGCGCAGGCGCGCCGCATCCATGCTGACATGCCGGGGAACATCCGCGCCGATGGTCAATTCCAGCGACAGCCCGCCCGCCGCCGCACGCCCCGCCATCAGGTCGATGGCGTCATGCAGACGCTGGTGCAGATCCATCGGGGCCGACAGCAGCGACAGGTGCCCCGCCTCGATCCGCGTGATGTCCAGCAGATCATCCAGCAGGGCCAGCATGGACTGTCCCGCCTTGTCCATCACCTCCAGCACCTTGCCCTGGGGGGAGGCGGGGTCGTGCTGTCCCTGGCCGTTCAGGATTTCCAGGCCCCCCATCACGGCATTGATGGGGGTGCGGATCTCATGACTGACGGCAGCCAGGAAGACGGATTTCGCACGGTTGGCGGCATCCGCCGTCTGCGCGGCCTGATCGCGTTCGCGCGCCACACGGGCATTCTCCGCCGCCTCCGCCTCCAGCCGCCGTTGCAGGAAATCGTTGGTCAGGGCCATGACCGCCATGCAGCCGGCCACCAGCCCCATGGTCGCCATCAGGAAATTGATGGCCGCCGCCGGATTGGGAGAGAAGAAGCCCCCCTCATCCTGCCGCCAGACGATATCGATGATGCGGGCCAGCATGACCAGGGCCATGACCGCGAAGACTGTGGTGATCACCACCCACAGGCGGGGCGCCACCGTCCTGCCCTGTCGCCAGCTTTCATAGGCGATGGCGATCTTGATCCCGATCAGCCAGATCGAGGCGGCGATGGAGCGCAGGATGATGTCGTTCCGGTGCAGTACATCATAGAGCAGCACCGCCGTCAGGATGGCCAGGGTGGCGACCGGCACGGTCCAGCGCAGGGGCCGTCCCGCAAAACGCCGGATGCCCAGCAGCAACAGGACATGTGCGCAGCCAACCCCCAGATTGCCCAGCAGCACCGACAGCCAGAGCGGGATGTAATCGCGCGTGGCCAGGATGGCGACGCCCGTCGCGCCCAGCACGACACCACCGGTCAGGAGGCCAAGACCGGGAATAGCCCGCTGCCGCCACCAATAGATACAGAGCGAGACGCCAAGACCGGACGCCACCGCCGCGAAGGTGACCAGCAGGGTCAGTTGATCAAGCTGGCGCAGCACTTCCATCGCGGCTCACCTCCGGCCTGCACATTTCCCCCTTATCAACCATGGAAGGCGGGGATTGTCACGTCGCGTCGTTAAGGCCCGACAGCACGTCACACAGGTTCACCAGCATGCCGGCGGTCGCCCCCCAGATATAGCGGTCGCCATAGGGGAAGGCCCAGAAATGCCGCTGTGCGCCCATGAATTCACGTGTTTCCCGCACCCGGCTGGCGGGGTTCAGGATGAAGGTCAGCGGTACCTCGAAAATGGCGTCCACCTCGTTGGGGTCCGGTGTCAGGGTGAAGGGCGGGCGGACATGCGCCACCACCGGCACCACCCGGAATCCGGTGCGGGTAATATAGGTGTCCAGCCGGCCCAGAATCCGCACATGGCTGCGCGGCAGGCCGATCTCCTCCTCCGTCTCCCGCAGGGCGGTGGCGGTGGGGTCGATATCGTGCGGTTCCACCCCGCCGCCGGGAAAGCTGATTTGCCCGGCATGGGCCGCCAGATGGGCCGTGCGCTGGGTCAGCAGCAGGGTCGGCCCATCCACCCGGTCGACCAACGGCACCAGGACGGCGGCATCACGCAGGGTCGGGGCGGTCGGCAGGCCGGGATTGCCGTCCAGATCGCCACGCCCGCCCGTCGGCGGTTCCATCCGCGCGAACAGGTCGTGGATGCCCCGCATCAGGGGGCTGGCCGCTATCAATTCCGTCTCAAGCACCGCTGCTAAACCCTCAATCCACCCGGCCCAGGGAAAAGAATATCCCCTGGCTCCAGACGCCGATATCACCGGCCTCACCGGGTTCCGCCCGTTCGACAAGATCATAGAAGATCGCACGGTTTATCCGCGCTTCCAACGGTGTCTCCGGCGGTCCTTTGACGCGGATATAGGGGCGCGGTTCGCCGGTGGCCGGATCGGTCACCACGCGGATCGGATGATCGGGGCCGGCAGTGACGCTGGCCTCCAGATTGGTAGTGAAGGTCAGGAACTGGTTCGGCCCCTCCCCCTGCACCTCCAGGCCGACAGCCACGAAGGGCGCATCCTCCACGCTGATCCGCCCCCGTTCAGCCGGCGTGATCAGCCAGTAGTCGCCGGCACCATCCCGGCGCAGCACGGTCGAAAACAGCTTCACCAGCGGCAGCCGCCCGATGGGACTGCCGTGATAGGTCCAGGTGCCGTCGGCGCGGATGACGATGGGATAGGCTTCATCCTCCGCGCTGGGCGTGCGGGGCGCACCGCCGCCCAGCGCCTTCAGCGCGGCGTCGGCTGCATTGGTCCCATCGTGCGGGGCGGCATTGGCATGCCCATTCTGCTTGCATTCCGTCATGGTGGATTGGACCATCCAGCTCCGTCAGTCGCGGTCTTCATGCCGCATTGATAACATAGTCGTGATGCCAAGCTTCTGGTACCCAGGGTATTACACCCATCATACGGGTGTTGTTCGGGTTTGAAGGGATGATGATGGTGCTGAATTCAACGGAGGCCGGGCGCAACAGCGACCCGCAGGCGCTGTTGCGGGATGTGGAGGCGCTGGGAGACAAGCTTGCCGCCGCGCGTCAGGCCATCGGACGCGTCATCTTCGGTCAGCAGGACGTGATCGACCTGTCGCTGGTCACCTTGCTGGCCGGCGGGCATCTGCTGCTGATCGGCGTGCCGGGTCTGGCCAAGACGCGGCTGGTTGAAACGCTGGGCACCGTCATGGGCCTGGATGACCGCCGCGTGCAATGCACGCCCGACCTGATGCCCGCCGACATCCTGGGGTCGGAGGTGCTGGAGGAACGCGACGATGGACGCCGCGCCTTCCGCTTCATCCCCGGCCCGGTCTTTGCCCAGTTGCTGATGGCGGATGAGATCAACCGCGCCAGCCCGCGCACCCAGTCGGCCCTGTTGCAGGCCATGCAGGAAGGCCGCGTGTCGGTGGCGGGCCATTATCACCCGCTGCCCCGCCCCTTCCATGTACTGGCCACCCAGAACCCGCTGGAACAGGAAGGCACCTACCCGCTGCCAGAGGCGCAGCTGGACCGGTTCTTGTTGCAGGTGGATGTGGACTATCCCGACCGCGACAGCGAACGCCGCATGATGATCGCCACCACCGGGGCCGATGCCGGCACGGTTACGGCGGTGCTGACGCCGCAGGATCTGATCGCGGCCCAGGCCCTGGTCCGCCGCGTACCGGTGGGCGACAGTATCGTGGATGGCATCCTGGACCTTGTCCGCAATGCACGGCCCGACAGCAGCCCGCTGGACATTGTCCGCCGCCATGTCGCCTGGGGCCCCGGTCCCCGCGCGTCACAGGCCCTGATGCTGGCCGCCCGCGCCCGCGCCCTGCTGGACGGGCGGCTGACCCCGTCGCTGGATGATGTCATCGCCCTTGCCAAGCCTGTTCTGCGCCACCGCATGGCATTGAACTTCGCGGCCAGGGCCGACGGCATCACGCTGGACGCCATCATCGATCAGCTTTGCGCGCCGCTGGCGTAACCGCCATGGATACGCGCCATCCGCCCGCCTCCATCCGCGCCCAGCACCGGGCGGAGGATTTGGCACGCCGTCTGCCCGCCCTTCTGGTCGCCGCCGAACGCATCGCGGCGACCGTGGCGCAGGGGGCGCATGGACGGCGCCGGGTGGGGACGGGGGAGACATTCTGGCAGTTCCGCCGGTACCAGCAGGGCGATGCCCATAACCGCATCGACTGGCGCCAGACCGGCAAATCCGCCCATGTCTTCGTGCGCGAGAATGAGTGGGAGGCCGCCCAGACCGTCTGGATCTGGCGCGATGACAGCCCGTCGATGAACTGGCGGTCGGGCCGCGAGCTGTCGACCAAGCGCGACCGCGCCGATCTTCTGGCCCTGGCCTTGTCCGCCCTGCTGCTGCGCGGGGGGGAGCGGGTGCAATTGGCGGGCAGCGATGTGCCGCCATCCGCCGCCCGCTCCATCCTGCCGCGTCTGGCCGACTGGTTGACGGGGCAGATCTATTTCAATGAGGGCGCCGGCCTGCCGCCGACCGCCATAGAATTGCCCCGCAATGCCCAGGCCGTGCTGATCGGCGATCTTCTGTCGCCGCTGGACCAGATCGAGGGCGCGGTGGCGCGGCTGGCCGCGCGCGGGGTGCGCGGGCATCTGGTGCAGGTGCTGGACCCCGGTGAGGAGACCCTGCCCTATGAAGGGCGGGTGCGCTTCAAGGGGCTGGAGGGTGAAGGATCGCTGCTGGTGCCGCGTGTCGATGGCGTGCGCGAGGCCTATCTGGACCGGCTGGCGGCCCAACGCGACGGGCTGGCCGCCATTGCGCGTACCACTGGCTGGACCCTGACCCTGCACCGCACCGACAAGCCGCCGCAGACGGCGCTGCTGTCGCTGTGGGCGGCGCTGTCGGGGGAAGGGTGAGCCGATGCTGAACCTGGGTCCCATCGCCTTTGCCGCCCCCTGGCTGCTGCTGGGGCTGGTAGCGCTGCCGCTGCTCTACTGGCTGTTGAAGGTCACGCCGCCCAACCCGCGCACCATCAGCTTTCCCGCCATCCGCCTGCTGGCCGATCTGGTGCATCGGGAGGAGACGCCGAACCGCACGCCGCTGTGGATTTTGATCCTGCGCATCGTGCTGGCGGCCCTGGTCATCCTGGCCTTGTCGCGCCCGCTGCTGAACCCGGCGGCCACGCTGCCGGGGGGTGGGCCGCTGCTGCTGGTCGTGGATAATGGCTGGGCGGCGGCGCGGGACTGGCCGGCGCGGCTGTCGGCCATGGACAATCTGATCGATCAGGCCGACCGGCAGGGGCGGACCGTCACCCTGCTGGCCACCGCCCCCTCCCCCAATGGCGATGCCCCCGCGTTGGCCGGGCCGATGCCGGCCAATGCCGCCAAGCGGGTGGCACAGACGATGGCGCCCCATCCCTGGCCCGTGGACCGGGCCGGCGCCTTGCAGACACTGCGGCAGGCGTTCAAGCCGCAGGGATCGCCCTATATCGTCTGGCTGAGCGACGGGGTCGTCACGGCCAGCCCGGCGGGCATCGCCGATCCCGCCGCTGCCGATCTGGTCACCCATCTGCGCCGCCTGGGCGCACTGGAAGTACGCGGCGACGGGCAGGAACGCCCGGCCCTGCTGATCCGCCAGCCCGTGCTGGACGGCGCCAGCCTGCGCGTGCCCATCGAACGGTCCGAAACCAGCCTGCCCCTGCCCGTCACCCTGCGGGCGCAAGGCGCCGATGGCCGGCTGCTGGGCGCTGCCACCGCCACCCTGCCCGCCGGCGAAGGCCGGGTGGAGGTGCCGCTGGACCTGCCCACCGAACTGCGCAACGAGCTGGCCAGCCTGCGCCTGGAAGGGCAGGACAGTGCGGGTGCCGTGCTGCTGACCGATGAACGCTGGCGCCGCCGGCCCGTGGGGCTGGTCTCCGGCCGGGCGGCGGGCGAACAGCCGCTTCTGTCCGATCTCTATTACCTGGAACGTGCCCTGTCCCCCTATGCGGAGCTGCGCAAGGGCGAGATCGGGGATTTGCTGGACCGCACCCTCTCGGTCCTGATCCTGGCCGATGTCGGTTCGCTGACCGAGGCGGAGATGGCCCGGCTGCAAAACTGGATCGAGGGTGGCGGCGTCCTGCTGCGCTTTGCCGGCCCGCGTCTGGCCCAGAATGCCGACGCCCTGATCCCGGTGCCACTGCGCGCCGGGGGCCGGGCGCTGGGCGGTGCCCTGTCCTGGGATACGCCCGCCGGCCTGTCACCCTTTGCCGATGACAGCCCCTTCCACGGCCTGACCGTGCCCGCCGATGTGACGGTGAAGCGGCAGGTGCTGGCCGAACCCGGCATTGATCTGGCATCCCGCACCTGGGCCCGGCTGGCCGATGGCACGCCGCTGGTCACCGCCGAACGGCGTGGACGCGGTGCCCTGGTCCTGGTCCATACCAGTGCCGGGCCGGACTGGTCCAATCTGGCCCTGTCGGGGCTCTATGTGGACATGCTGCGCCGGGTCGTGGCCCTGTCCGCCGGGGTAGAGGGTGGGGAGGCATCGGGCATGCTGGCCCCGCGCGCCATCCTGGACGGGTTCGGGCGGCTGGCCGATCCGGCGGGAACCATTTTCCCCCTGGCCGCCACCGATCTGGGCGGGCCGGTCAGCCCGCGCCATCCGCCCGGTTACTATGGCCCTGCCGAATCGCCCCGCGCGTTGAACCTGTCGCCCGCCATCCCGGCCATGACCACGCCCGATGCGCTGCTGGCGGGTGTGCCCAAGGGATTGTACGCTGCCGGCGGTGAAACCGAATTGAAGCCGACCTTGCTGACCATGGCGTTGATCCTGGGCCTGATCGATCTGCTGATCGCGTTGTCGCTGCGCGGGCTGCTGCCGCGCCTGCCGGGCCTGGGCCGGGGGGCCGCCGCCGGTCTGGCCCTGCTGCTGGCAGGCGGGCTGGCCATGGGTGAGGCGCGGGCCGATGATACGCGTGCCATCGAGGCGACGGCCCAGAACTGGCTGGCCTATGTCCGTACCGGCGACGGGGCCGTGGACGGGGTCAGCAAGGCCGGCCTGGAAGGGTTGGGCCGGGTCCTGGCCGACCGCACGGCGGTGGAGGTGGCGGGCGCCATGCCCGTCGATCTGGACAATGATGAATTGTCCTTCTTCCCCCTGATCTACTGGCCCGTGACGGAGGGGCAGACCAGCCTGTCGGAAGCGGCGCGCAACCGCCTGAACGCCTATATGCGCCAGGGCGGCATGGTCCTGATCGATACGCGTACGCCCAGCGCTGCCGGCGACGGGCCGGGCGGACCGGGTTTGGAGGCGCTGCTGCGCGGGCTGGATATCCCGCCGCTGGCCCCTGTCGGTCCCGAACATGTGCTGACCAAGGCCTTCTACCTGCTGGGGGAATTCCCCGGACGCTATGCCGGCGGCGAATTATGGGCCGAGGCGCGGGAGGACAATGCCAGCAATGACGGCGTCTCCGCCGTCCTGATCGGGTCCAATGACTGGGCCGCCGCCTGGGCCATGGATGAACGGGGCCGCCCCCTCTATCCCGTTGTTCCGGGTCCGGAACGACAGAGGGAAATTGCCTATCGTGTCGGTATCAATATGGTCATGTATGCCCTGACCGGCAATTATAAGGCCGATCAGGTGCATGTGCCCGCCATCCTGGAAAGGCTGGGCCAATGATCGGGCAGGACATTGCCTTTGCCCCGCTGATCCCCTGGCCCGCCCTGATCCCGCTGGCCCTGCTGGCGGTGCTGATCGCCGGTTACGGGCTCTATCGCCGGGCGCGCGGTGGCTGGTGGCGCCTGGGCGGGCTGCTGGTTCTGGTCCTGGCCCTGTCCAACCCGTCGCTGGTGACCGAGAAGCGGGAACCGATCAAGGATGTGGCCGTGGTCGTCATCGACCAGTCGCCCAGCCAGAAGATCGGCGACCGCACGGCCCGCACCGAGAAGGCAGCCGCCGCGATCCAGGAGAAGCTGTCGCGCTTCGCCGATCTGGAGGTACGGGTGGTGCGCGCCGGCGGTGGGACCGGCGGTGAGGCGGAGGTGGAGGAAACCCGCCTGATGGAGGCGATGACCCGGGCCGTGTCCGACGTGCCGCGCGGTCGGCTGGCCGGCGCCATCCTGATCACCGACGGGCAGGTGCATGACGTGGCATCCGCCCGGCCCTCGCTGGCCGATTTCGGGCCGGTCCATGCCCTGCTGACGGGGGAGAAGGATGAGGGCGACCGCCGCCTGACCATCGTGCAGGCCCCCAGCTTCGGCATTGTCGGCAAGGACATCACCTTCACCATCCGCATCGATGACCTGCCCGCCGCTGGCGCCGGCGAGGTGGCGTCCGTCACCCTGCGCCAGGACGGGCAGGACCCGATCGGCATGGCCGTGCCTGTGGGACAGGAGGTGCCGATCACCCTGCCCCTGAACCATGGCGGGCTGAACATCGTTGAACTGACGGCAGAGGCCGGACGGCGTGAACTGACGCTCGCCAATAACCGCGCTGCCGTCGTGGTCAATGGCGTGCGCGACCGGCTGCGCGTGCTGCTGGTCTCGGGCGAGCCGCATGCGGGGGAGCGCACCTGGCGCAACCTGCTGAAGGCCGATCCCGCCGTCGATCTGGTGCATTTCACCATTCTGCGTCCGCCGGAAAAGAATGACGGCACGCCCATCCGCGAATTGTCGCTGATCGCCTTTCCGATCCGCGAGTTGTTTGAGATGAAGCTGTCGGAATTCGACCTGATCATCTTCGACCGCTACAAGAAGCGCGGCGTCATCAACAACATGTACCTGGCCAATATCGCCGAGTATGTGGAAAAGGGCGGCGCGTTTCTGGAGGCCAGCGGCCCGACCTTTGCCACGCCCATGTCGCTCTACCGTTCCCCCATCGGCACCATATTGCCGGCAGAACCCACGGGCCGCGTGCTGGAGGAACCGTTCAAGCCGACGGTGACGGAGGTGGGCAAGCGCCATCCCGTGACGGCGGGCCTGACCGATGCCGCCGACGGGGTCGGTCCCTGGGGCCGCTGGATGCGGCAGATCGACGTGACCGCCGACAAGGGCGCCACCGTCATGTCGGGGGCCGAGGGCCGGCCCCTGCTGATCCTGGACCGGGTTGGCCAAGGCCGTGTGGCGCAACTGGCGTCGGACCATTTCTGGCTCTGGTCACGTGGCTATGAGGGCGGGGGGCCGCAGGCGGAGCTTCTGCGCCGTCTGGCCCACTGGCTGATGAAGGAACCGGAGCTGGAAGAAAACGACCTGCGCACCGCCGTGGATGGCAGCCGCATCACCATCACCCGCCGGTCGCTGCAACCCGATACGCGGCCCGTCACCGTCACCTCCCCCGCCGATCAGGCGACGCAGGTGGAGATGCGGGATAGCGGAACGGGTCAGTCCGTGGGCACCCTGATCGCGTCCGAACCCGGCATCTGGCGGGTGAGCGATGGGGAAAAGTCGGCGGTGGCCGTGGTTGGCGCCGTGAACCCGCCGGAACTGGCCGATGTCCGCTCCACCCCCGACCCGTTGCAGCCGGCGTTGAAGGCCACGGGCGGCGGGTATTACTGGCTGGAAGGGGACGGGTCGTCGGTGCCCATCATCCGCCGCGTCCGCCCCGACCGCGACGCCGCCGGTTTCGGCTGGCTGGGCCTGCGCGGCAATGGCGACCATGTCGTCACAGGCGTGACGCAGACCCCGCTGCTGCCGGCCCTGCCGGTGCTGCTGCTGGCCATGGGCATGTTGGTGCTGGCCTGGCGACGGGAAGGGCGGGGGTAGGGTGGGATCGTAGCGCGGATTAGCGAAGCGTAATCCGCGGAATACCCCGCGTCGCTCCGCGGATTACGCTTCGCTAATCCGCGCTACTTCGCACCCCATGCAACCAAGTGAAACACTTTTACAGGGGGTGTTTCATATGCCCTGATCGGAGGTCGGCGCGGATACCAAGAACCCTTGCTGCCGCTCCCCGTAGGTCGCGGGTGAACGCAAGTGAACCCCGACGACGAACGACAGTGCTTTTGATGTCGGGGTTCACCTTTGGCTCACCCGCGACCTACGGGGAGCGATCTTCAACCAGGATTCTTGGTATGAAAGATCAGCCCGCCGTCTGCTTCTTCGCCAGCCTGGGTTCGCCGAACAGGTAGCCCTGGCCGAAATCGATATAGAGGTCGAGCAGTTCCAGAAGCTGGGCTTCGGTCTCCACCTTTTCCACGATCAGGTCGATATTGTTGCGGTCCAGCTGCTGGCGCAGTTCGCGCACGGCGCGCGGGTCGGCAAAGCGGCTGTCGGGGTCGAGCAGGCGGGCGGCGTCCAGCTTCACGAAGCGGATTTCATGGCGGGCCAGCTCGTTCCAGTCCAGATCCAGGCTGACCACCTGATCCATGGAAAAATGAAAGCCCAGCCGCCGCAACCCGTCCAGAAAGCCGGTGGCGAACAGGCCGCCCTGCATCAAATCATCCTGCGACAGCTCGAACACCAGCTTGGTCGCCAAGTTGGGGCTTTGCCCCATATAGGTGACGAATTCCCGCATAAAGGCGGCATCGTTCAGGGTGGCGGCGGAGATGTTGCAGAAGAAGCCGACATTCTGGTGCCGCTTCTCCGTCTCGCGCAGCAGCTGGATACAGCGGAACAGCAGCAGATTGTCGATGGTGGCGATCAGCCCCGCCTCTGCCGCCACGCCCAGATATTGTTCGGGCAGCATGTAGCGCGGCTTGCCATCACCATCCACCCCGGCCCGGATGCGGGAGAACAGCTCGTAATAGCGGTGCTTGCGCTGCGGCAGACTGACGACAGGCTGCAGGAAAATATCCACATGATCGGTGCGCAGCGCCGTGCGGACATGGTCCAGGACGGCATCGGGATCGGCGGGCATCGGCTGCGGCGCGAACAGCGGGCCGGCATCAGGACCAGTGGCCGGGCGCGGGCCGGATGCGGGCAGGCGGTGGGCCAGCCGTTCCAGCACGCGCGCTTCGGACAATACCGCCGCCACCTCCGGCGGGTCGGCGGGCAGGGCGCCGGAATGGCCGCGCAAAGCATCCAGTTCCAGACGCATCTCCTCCGCCACCGCCTCCAGGTCCCAGATGCGGGATTCCAGGCGGCTGCGTTCATCCTGACGCGCCCAGAATTCATGCAGCAACCCGCCGAAGGTCAGGATGGCGATGCCGAACAGCAGGGCCGTATGCCCATCCATCCCGCTGACCGACAAAGGCAGGGTCAGCGCTACGACCAGGGCCAAGGCGACATAGACGGCGGCAAACACCAGATGGCGGAACCAGTTCATATGCGCATCTCCCCTAGAGCGAACTTCTTTTGACTGGAACCGCGTTTTCATCGTCATCCCGGCGAAAG
>NZ_JBMDKE010000041.1:0-64534 GCF_057809555.1 Niveispirillum sp. FG156
TTCCAAGCCGTTGGGTATCCCCTTGCGATTCAACCTAAATTCATCCCGCTCTAGCTTTTCGTTTCCTCAAGCGCCGGCGCTGCATCCGCAGCTTGGGCTTCCGCGGCACGTGCCGCGCGGCGGCGGTCGCCGCCGGAGCTGTTTCCGGTCAACTGAAAACAGCTCTAAGCGAACCCGTTCCATGCGGCAAAAGCCGCCGCCGCCTTGCCCTCTTGGCCTGTTTCCGGAGCCCGGCAGGAAATGCCTGCCTAGGCAAAAATCGCCCAGAGCCCCCGTCCAGACTGGCCCCGACGCGGCAAGAATGCGCCGTTTCAGGCTCTGTGCACCCTCCAATATACCTCCTAAGTATAGGCCTTCGGGCTTCTGCGAACTTGGCACGCTTCCTGCTTATCCCCTGTCGAACCCAATCGTGTTCACCCTCAGGAGGAAGAGACCGAAGCTCTGGACAAGGCGTTGAGCGAGTAGCGGTGCAGACCAGCCTTTAAGGCGATAAGCCAAGCAAGCCTGATACCGCGATCAGCAAAACGGATTGCCCGATCCGACAAGAAACTGCCGGTCATGCACTGCACCCGGCGTCTTCCACGGGTTACGGCGACGTCCTTCCTGACAAGTCCACGAGATCGATTTGGGCCGAAACGGCCCCTCTCACGGCTCAAAAGGAGATATACCATGTCGACCAGTGACGTTCAGTTGACCGCAGGAATGCGCAACAACCTGCTGCTGCTCCAGAAGACCAACAAGCAGGTTGAAAGCATCCAGAACCGTCTGTCCACGGGCAATAAGATCAACTCTGCCCTTGACGGTCCCACCAACTTCTTCGCGGCCAAGGGCCTCAGCGTTCGTGCCACCGACCTGTCCAAGCTGAAGGAAAGCATGGGCCAGTCGATCAGCACGATCCAGGCTGGCGACAAGGGTATCACGGCCATCGAGAGCCTGATCGAACAGGCGAAGGGCTTGACCACCACGGCATACGGCAACCTGGGCACCGACGCCGCCAGCGTCGCCACCCGTAAGTCGCTGGCTGATCAGTTCAACCGCCTGAAGGACCAGATCGACAAGATCGCCCGTGACAGCGGCTATCAGGGCAAGAACCTGCTGGTCGGCAACGGCCTGACGCTGGACAGCACCGCCGGCAGCCGTGCCAATGTGAACTCCATCGAAGGCATGTCGAACAGCCGCGTCACCAACGTGGTCAGCGCCGACACCTACTCCGTCCGTGTCACCGGCACTGGCGCTATCAGCGCCGATCTGGAAGACATTGCCAAGGCTGAAACCGCCCGCGGTATTGCCTCTCTGAAGGTGTCGGGTACCATCTCCGCCACCGCCGGCAACTTCGCTGATATCAGCCTCGAAATGCGCGGTAATGTGGGCCGTGAGCGCACCCTGGTGATCTCCGAGGGTAGCGAAAGCCGCACGGTGAAGTTCTTCGATAACACCCAGGCCGCAGTGGCGACCAATGTAACTGCCGGCAAGACGGGTGTCCCGCAGGTCTCCAAGGTGACGATCAGCGGAACGGTCGAAGAAGGTGATACCTTCACGGCAACTGTGAACGGTAAGGCCTACAACTACAAGGTCACGGCTGACGATCTGGTTACCAATGCAGGTGTTACTCGCAATCCCGACGAATTGCGCCGTCAGGTCGCCAGCCAGCTGGCTGCCGAGATTGCCAAGAGCACGGATTTCGGTGGCGACGGCGTTGCGGCCGTGACCCCGCCGACGACCCTGGCAACGTCTGACGGAACCGGTGGCCGCTTTAACATCGCCTACGACCCTGCCAATGACTATCTTGAGATTTCTTCGGATCTCACGAGCGGTACGGGCGTCAGCTTCAACCTGGGTGCTACATCCACCAACACCCTGGAAAAGGCGGTTTCAATCTCCTTCTCGTCGGGCACCGTGGTGACCTTCACGGTTGACCGCACGGCCCTGGACAACCTGGGTACCAGCGGTAACGGCACCTCGACGGTCGAAAAGAACGTCGATCTGACGGTATCGGCTACCAACCTGAACGGCGTGACCATCGAACGTTCGGCGGCCAATGCCCGCGGTTCGGGCAAGCTGTCAGATGGTGAAAACTCGTTGGCTTTCGAAAGCGGCACCGTTCGCTTTGAGGTCGATAGCGCCACCTTGAAGCAGGCTGCCTCGGCCCAGCGGTCGAACAACCTGATCACGGTTCAGCGTACCGATGCCAACACCGAGAACGACCTGACGGTGCAGTTCAACGAGGCTAACACCTCCACCATCGCGGTCGTGTCCCAGAATATTCAGACGGATGGTCAGGGCCTGCGCCTTGATTATGCGCAGAACAACTTCCTGGATCGTTCCGACATTGACAAGGCCGTGTCCAGCCTGGACTTCGCCACGGCGAAGCTCCGCTCTACCTCTCAGGCCCTGTCGACGAACCTGAACATCATCCAGACGCGTGAGAACTTCACCAGTGAGTTCTCCAACGTCCTGACGGAAGGTTCGAACAAACTGGTACAGGCCGACCAGAACGAGGAAGGTGCAAACCTGCTGCTGTTGCAGACCCGTCAGCAGCTGGGCACCATCTCCCTCTCCCTGGCCAACCAGGCCCAGCAGGCGATCCTGCGTCTCTTCTAAGAGACCGGATTGGAGTGAAAAAGGGGCGGCGACCGCAGGGTCGCCGCCCTTTATTTTTGCGATGCAAATATCAAGGAATAATACAAAAAACTTTAAGGTAAATTCTTTGGATTAATGCAAATCCAATCTCTCATTGCCCAACGCAAGGCAATAGGGTACAGCCGATCACATGCGCTTCGTGATCCGCATCCTGATCTGGTCCTTGGTGGTGGGGTTGGTGCTGGCCTGGCTGGGCTGGACGCCAGCCGAGCTTATTGGCTGGCTTTGGCACCTGTTGGGCCATCTGCCGGCCTGGGTGCTTGGCTTTGCGGATTGGGCTTGGCCCTATGTGAAGCAAGGCGCCATCATCGTGGTGCCGCTGGCCTTGATCGGTCTGGTGCTCGAACTGCGCCGCCGCCGCTGGCCCGATAACCGCAGCGTCGATTGACCGCTTACTGTGGTGGGCCGCCCGTCAGTTGGGCAGGCCGCGCTTCTCTGCTGCGGCGACATGGACCAGCCGTGCCGCCTTGTTGAAATTCATAGTGATCATCAGCGTGGCGCGGCCACGAATCAGGTGGACATTCTTTTCCGCATCCACCGGCAGCGGCACCTTGCGGGCCATGCAATGGGCGATCAAGGCGGCCTGCAGCTCGTTATCGGGCACGGTGACGGTTTCACGCCCCTGGTCATAACTCAAGGTGCAGGTCACGCCATCGTCACCACCATCCATCCGCAGCCCGCTGATCTGGCCCAGCGGCAGATCTTCCTTGAGGCGGCGCTTGCGATCCAGCACGGCCACGAGAACCTCGCGGTCGGTGAACAGAATGCAGCGTAGTTCCTTCATGGGGCAACGTCCGGTAGCAACATCAAGCTGTCACCTTACGCTGTTCCAATCGCATGGCCCAGCCTGGAACCTATGAACTTTTGGATGGTACGCGCCGCGTTGGTATTCAAAAGCCGGGTGTTTGGCCCTTGTTCCCGTAAAGTACCTCCGGTGACAGCAGCACCGGGTCGGTGGCGGTCAGGCCATCGGCGTCGGCGCGGCGGTAGAAACAGGAACGCCGGCCCGTGTGACAGGCCGGGCCCTGCTGATCGACACGCAGCAGGATGGTGTCGCCATCGCAATCAACCCGCCATTCGATCAGCATCTGCACTTGGCCGGAGCTTTCGCCCTTGCGCCAGAAATTCCGGCGCGAGCGGGACCAGTAGCAGACGCGGCCCGTGCGCAAGGTCTCCAAAATGCTGTCGCGGTTCATCCAGGCCATCATCAGCACTTCGCCGCTGTCATGCTGCTGCGCGATGGCGGGGATTAGGCCGTCAGGATCGAACTTCACGGCGGCAATCGCGGCCTCGATGCTGGCATCGGGCAGGGGGAACGTGCTCATCATGCCTCCAGCGCCGTCTTCAGGCGGGCGAAGCCCGCGTCCAGATCAGCGATCAGATCATCCACATCCTCCAGCCCGATATGCAGCCGGATCAATTCCCCGCCCGTCCAGGAAACGGCGGTGCGGATGGAGGTGGGGTTGGAGGGCAGGATCAGGCTTTCAAAGCCGCCCCAGCTATAGCCCATGCCGAAATGCGCCATGCCATCGACCATGGCGGCCATCGCCTTGCGCGGGGTAGGGGCCATTTCAAAGGCGAACAGGCCGCAGGCACCCGTGAAGTCGCGCTTCCACAGGTCGTGGCCGGGGCAGGCGGGCAATGCCGGGTGACGCACCCGCGTCACCTCCGGTCGTGTTTCCAGCCAACGGGCTACCTTCAGGCCGGACTCATGGTGGCGGCGCATGCGCACGGGCAGGCTGCGCAGGCCGCGCAGGCCCAGGAACAGCTCATCGGCAGACGCGCAGGCGCCCAGTTCCACCGCAATCTTCTTCAGCCGCAGCCAATGATCCTGCCGCGCACAGACGGCGACACCCAGGCTGGCATCGGAATGCCCGCCCACATATTTGGTCGCCGACTGGATTGACACATGAACGCCCTGTTTCAGCGGCTTGAACAGCAGGCCCGCCGCCCAGGTATTGTCGATCATCACTACGATGTCGGCATTGGCGGCGGTGACGGCGGCACTGATGGCCGGTACGTCCTGCACCTCGAAGGTCAGCGATCCCGGCGATTCCAGGAATACGATCTTGGTCGTGGGGCGCAGCAGGCTGGTGATGCCGGCGCCGATGCCGGGATCGAAATATTCCACCGTCACGCCGGAACGCGACAGGATGCCATTGGCGAAGTTGCGTGTGGGGGCATAGGCGGTATCGGCGATCAGCACATGGTCGCCCTGTCGGGTGAAGGCCAGAAGGCTGCTGGTGACGGCCTGCAGGCCCGACGCGTAGGAGACGGCGGCGTGGCCTTCCTCCAGCTCCGTCATCGCCGCTTCGAAGGCATGGCTGGACGGGTTGCCCGTGCGGCCATAGCGCACGGTGCGCAGGGCCGGGTCATAGGCGTCCAACTCCGCCAGGGTGGGGAACAGCACCGTGGAGGCACGGAAGGGCGGGATGTTCACGGCCCCGCCGAACTTCTCCGGTGCGCGGCCCGCATGGATCAGACGGGTATTCTCGGCGAACGGCTGGTCGCGATCATGCGTACTCATACGGGTGTGGCCTTTGACGGGGGCAGCTTCTGGTCGGGCAGGGGGATGTGGGAACCGGCGGTCAGTGGGATCAGGCCCGCCAAACGCGGGTCCGGTTCGAACCGGACGTCCTGGCCCACGGGGTGGAATCCCGCCTTCTGATAGGTCATCAGGGCGCGCGGATGGTCCAGGTCGCAGGTGTTGACGGTCACCTTCTCCACACCGGCCCCGTTCCATGCCGCCTCGATCGCCCAATCCAGCAGCCAGGGACCGATGCCCTTGCCGATGAATTCGGGAATTAGGCCCAGATACTGGATATCGCACGCCCCCGGATTGGTGCGGCTCAATTCCACATAGCCGGCGGGAACACCGCTGATATAGGCGACATAGATCTCCACCCGCTCATCGGCCAGGATGGCGCGCAACTCGTCCGCCGGCATGGCGCGGCGGAACCACCACAGCCATTCCTCGCCCACATTGTCATAGAGATAGCGGTAGAAGGAGAAGGTGCAGTTCTCCGCCCGCAGCAGCGACAGCCCGTGCGGATGCGGCCGTTGCCGGCGCATCGGCTTCGCCGTCATCTCCAGATAAGTCACCGTGACCTTGATATGGCCCGGCGGCGGGGTGGGGAGGCTGTCGCTCATGCCTACTTCTCCTTTGATCAGCCCACAATAACGCCTGTGATGCGCTGATCGACCCCGCGTCCGTCAATCCTCCCCTTACGCTTCAAGGGGTTGACAGCTCATGCCGCAGGGCCGGTCGCCACCGGCAGATCATCACGTCCGCCCCATTCGGTCCACGACCCGTCATAGAGCGCCACATTATCCACGCCCAGACGGTAGAGGCCCAGCGTCAGGACCGCTGCCGTGACGCCGCTGCCGCAAGATGTGGTGATGGGCTTGGACAGGTCGATGCCGGCCCGTGAGAACCGGTCGCCCAGGGCATCACCCGTCAGCATCAGCTTGGTTTCCGGGTCCAGGATGTCGCCAAAGGGCAGGTTGCGGGCACCGGGGATATGGCCGCCACGCAGACCGGCGCGCGGTTCCGGCGCGGTCCCTTCAAACCGACCGGCGGCGCGGGCGTCCAGAACCTGTTCGGCACCGTTTTCCAGATTGGCCCGCATATCCTCCACCGACCGCACCAGATGGGCGCGGTAATGCGGGGTGAACTGGCCCTGCGCAGGGGCCGCCAGTGGTCCCGTTTCCACCGGGCCGCCGATATTGGTCCAGCCCGGCAGGCCGCCATCCAGCACGAAAACATTGTCATGGCCGAAGACGCGGAACATCCACCAGGCGCGTGCGGCACTGGACAGGCCCGTCACGTCATAGATGACAATGATGCTATCCGACCCGACGCCCAGCGCCTCCACCGACGCCTTGAAGCTTTCCGGGGTGGGCAGCATGTGGGGCAGGGGGCTGCTGGGGTCGGAAATGCCGTCAATGTCGAAGAATTGCGCGCCGGGGATACGCTTGGTCACGCATTCCGTCTTCGGGTCGCGCTGGGCCGCCGGCATGTGCCACGACGCATCCAGAAGGCGGAGCTTCGGATTGCGCAGTTCCGTTTCCAGCCATAGCGGGGAAACCAACGGGTCCGTCATCGCACGCTCTCCGATCCTGGAATAATGTCAAACGGGTATCTGTTCAGCCCTTGGTAGCGCGTGTCTTCGGCTTGTTCAATGAAGCTGCTGCCCCGATCAGGGCCTTGAAGGCGTCGGCATCAATCGTGCTGTCCCGGAACAGGTCCAGGGCACGGCGGGTATTGCCATCCAGGCTGGAATTGAACAGCCTGACCGGGTCCTCCACCGACGCGCCTTTGGCAAAGGTCAGCTTGACCTTGTCCTTGTAGGTCTCGCCGGTGCAGATGATACCATGGCGTTCCCAGACTGGAACGCCACCCCATTTTACCGTTTCCACCACATCGGGCAGCGCCTCGTGGATCAGGGCGCGCATGCGGGCCAGGGTTTCACCACGCCAATCGCCCAGTTCGGCGATGCGCGCGTCGATCTGCCGGGCGGCGTCGGGTGCTTCGGTCATGGCGCGGCCCTCAGTCCCGCAGCGCCAGCTGTACGCGCCGGTTCTGCTTGCCCTTGTTCTCGATCTTCACAATCGTGATGCCGCCAATCTCACCCGTCCGCGCCACATGGGTGCCGCCGCAGGGCTGTAGATCAATGACGGCATCGTCGGTGCCGATCTGAAGCAGGCGGACGGAGCCGGACCCGGTGGGCGGCTTCACCGACATGGTGCGGACAAGGTCGGGCGTGGCGTCCAGTTCGGCATCCGTGATGGTGCGTTCGCGGACAGGGTGGTTGGCGGCGATCAGTTCGTTCACCGCCGTCTCAATCTGTTCCTTGTCCAGGCTGGCCGACGGCACATCGAAATCCAGGCGCGAGCGGTCGGCACCCACCTGTCCGCCCGTCACGGCACCCGGCACCACGGCGCAGAGCAGGTGCAGGGTGGTATGCATGCGCATATGGCGGTGGCGGCGGCCCCAGTCAATCTTCTGCGTCACAAGTGTGCCGACCGGCGGCAGGGCCGCGTCCGGTGCAGGGATGTGCAGGACCTGATCGCCGCGTTCCACCAGCGCCTCGGCCTTGCGCGCATCAATGATGGCGATGCTGCCGCCATCCCAGGTCAGGCTGCCGGTATCGCCCGGTTGCCCGCCGCCATTGGGATAGAACAGGGTGCGGTCAAGCAGGATGCCTTCCGGCCCCGCCGCCATCACCACCGCCTCGGCTTCCACCCTATACGGATCGTCACGGAACAGCAGGGTCATGGGCATCCACCTTGTTTGTTACCGGTCTGCGGTGAGTATAGCTCATCGCAGACCGGTTGGCGCGTTGAGCGCCCGCGTGCCCATGCACGCGCGAGCCAAGCCGCCGGATGGCGGCGCCCGGCGCTTGAGGGCACTGAAGACTCATTCCAGCCAGTTCGGTACCGGCAACCCTTTTTCGCGCAGGAAGACGGGATTGAACAGCTTCGATTGATAGCGCGAGCCGCCATCGCACAGGATGGTCACGACCGTATGGCCCGGCCCCATCGCCTTGGCGACCTTGATGGCGGCACCAACATTGATGCCGCTGGACCCGCCCAGCACCAGACCCTCGTTTTTCAGAAGGTCGAAAACGATGGGCAGCGCTTCCTCATCCGTCACCTGAACGGCGTCGTCGATGGGTGCATCGACCAGATTGGCCGTGACTCGGCCCTGACCGATGCCTTCGGTGATGGAATTGCCCTCGGACTTCAGTTCGCCGGTCTTCTTCCAGGAGAACAGGGCCGATCCCATCGGGTCGGCCAGTACGATCTTCACATCCGGCTTGCGTTCCTTCAGCGCCAGCGCGATGCCGGCGAGCGTGCCGCCGGTGCCGGTGGCGCAGGTGAAGGCGTCGACCTTGCCGCCCAGCTGCTCGAAAATCTCCGGCCCCGTGGTCCGGCGATGGCCTTCACGATTGGCCAGATTGTCGAACTGGTTGGCCCAGATGGCGCCGTTCGGTTCCGCCGCGGCCAGTTCCTCGGCAATGCGACGGGAGACATGCACGTAATTGCCCGGATCCTTGAAGGGCACGGCAGGCACCAGTCGCAGATCGGCCCCGCACAGGCGCAGCATGTCCTTCTTTTCCTGGCTCTGCGTTTCCGGCATCACGATGACGGTGCGGAAACCCAGGGCATTACCGACAAGAGCCAGGCCGATGCCGGTATTGCCGGCGGTCCCTTCGACAATGGTGCCGCCGGGGCGCAACTGCCCGCGCTCAATCGCGTCCTGAACGATGGCCAGGGCGGCGCGGTCCTTCACCGACCCGCCGGGGTTCAGGAATTCGGCCTTGCCATAGATATCGCAACCCGTGAGGTCCGACGGGCCCTTCAGGCGGATCAGGGGGGTGCGACCGATGCTGTCCAGGAATCCGGTGCGTACGTCCACGGTAAATAACCTTGGTTTATGTGTGAAACTTGCGATCAAATATGGCGGTGCGGCTGCGGAATTACCAGGGGTGGTTCCGCACCGCAGATTATCGGTTGTTGCAATGCGGGGTGTAGAATTCCTTAAACCACACCGGCATCACGCCGCAGCGCCTCGCGGTGGCGTGCGAACCAGGACAGGCCCAGAAGGGTGAAACCGCTGGGCACCCGGTTCTCATCCATCAGGGCGATCGCCTTGTCGGCGGGGACCAGATGGACGCGGATATCCTCCACCTCCTCCTCCACCCCATGGATGCCGCCAATACCTGTGCTGTCCACAAGGCCCGCGAAGATCTCCACAATCTCGGTACAACCGCCGGGGCTGGGCATCATGGAGTAGATCAGTCTGACATTATAAGGAACACACCCTGCTTCTTCCCCAGCCTCCCTGACGGCCACGTCTGCGGGGTCTTCTCCTGGTTTCACCATGCCGGCGACAAATTCCAGAACCCATGCGGTCACGCCGGCCGCAAAGGCACCGATGCGGAACTGTTCGACCATGACCAGAATATCGGCCTTTGGATCGTACAGGAGAATGGTAACCGCATGCCCGCGATAGCACACATCACGATCAATCGTCGGTGTCATGCCGCCCGCGAACCGTTCATGACGTAGTTTCATGACAGAAAATTTCATGAAGCCGTCATGCCGGAAATCGTTTTCGGTTACCTCCACCCTGGTAGGGCTTTCCAAGCCGGGCAGGGGCGGGTGGATGGGAAGGCGGGTCATGAAGCATCCATCGGTTGGCAAATCACTTGCGCCCACCCTCGGCCCCGGTCCAGCTTAGGGGCCGTACAGGTTAACTTGGGCAAAAGCAGACGGGGGCCACGATGGCGCGCGTGACGCAGGATTTCAACTTCGCCGGTTCGACCGGGGCCACGCTTTCGGGGCGGATCGACCTGCCGGACGGGCATCCGGTGGCCACCGCGATCTTTGCCCACTGCTTTACCTGCAACAAGGATTACCACGCCTCTGCCCGAATCAGCCGGGGGCTGGCCGAACGCGGCTGGGCCGTTCTGCGCTTTGATTTCACAGGGCTGGGGGCCAGCGGTGGGGCCTTTGACGAGACGAATTTTTCCACCAATGTCGCCGACCTTCTGTCCGCCGCCGCTGCGCTGACGGTGGAGATATCGGCCCCGCGCCTGCTGATCGGGCACAGCCTGGGTGGAACAGCGGTGATGCGCGCGGCGCAGGACCTGCCGTCGGTGGGGGCTGTTGTCACCGTCAATTCACCGTCCGGCCCGCATACCCTGCTGGCCAAGATCGCAGGCCGTGATGCGGAGATGCAGCGCGACGGTCGGGTGCAGTTGAATGTCGGTGACCGGGAAATGCCGATCACGGCGGATTTCGTGGCCGATGTCGCGCGCCATGACATGGCGGCGGTGATCGGCGGGCTGGGCCGCCCGCTGCTGGTGCTGCATGATCCCAAGGACCCCGTGGTGCCGCTGGCGGAGGCGGACCGCATCATTGCGCTGGCCCAGCATCCCAAAAGCTTCGTGGCGCTGGATGGGGCCGGGCATCTGGTGGCCGATCAGCGCAATACGGCTTTCGTGGCCGGGCTGGTCGATGGCTGGGCCCGCCGTGCCCTGCGCCTGGACGCCGCCAATGCGCCCAAGCCGGTCGGGGCGGAACATGAAGGCCCCGTCACCGTCGCGGAGACGGGGGAGGGTACCTTCCACAATCTGGTGACGGCGGCGGGTATCCGTTTCACCGCGGATGAGCCGACGCATGTGGGCGGCACAGGGCTTGGCCCCAACCCCTATGAGCTTTTGCAGGCAGCACTGGGTGCCTGCACCTCCATGACCATCCGCATGTATGCCAATCGCAAGAACCTGCCCCTGACCCGCGTCTCCGTGGTCGTCAGCCATGAAAAGCGCGACCCGCAGGAGGGCGAGGTGACGGAGAATGCGGGCGGCAAGGTCGATCATTTCACCCGCACCATCACGCTGGAAGGCGCGCTGGACGAGGCACAGCGTCAGCGCCTGCTGGAAATCGCCGGCAATTGCCCCGTGCACCGCACCCTGCGCAGCCGGGCCAGCATTGACAGTCTGTTGGCCTGAAAGCCGTGGCCATCTCCCTTTGCAATCCCTACGTCACAGCATAGGATATGGGTCTGTTACCGAGGGGGAGAGGGCGATCTTGCGTCGCGGCGATAATTGCTACAGCTGCCGGTTCTGGGTGGGGCATGGGGTGCGTGAACGCGGACCGAAAGGCACATGCCGCCGGTATCCGCCCGTCGTGACGGACCGCTACCCATCGGGCGCCATGCCGACCACCAATTTCACCGACTGGTGCGGGGAATGGCAGCGCAATGCCGGTGTGCGCGAGGTGCCGGAACCGGATATGCCCGGCACGTCCACGCTGTATGATGATATGTGACCTGTAGTGGTGTTAAAACACACAATTGTCTGTGTAACTGCCGACCTATGAAACTGGACATAGGCCGCTCTTTACCCGTTGCGCGAACCTTCAGGTTGGTGCGTACTTAATGCCATCCAGGTTGCAGTGGCAGCCGCTTTCATATGGATGGAACGTGGATCTGCGTGGTTCGGGTATACGGACAGGGAAAAAGGGGCGGTTGGCTCTCGGGCTTTCCGTGCTGACATGCCTGATGTCTGCTGTTGTCGTGCACGCCCAGCAGGTCCGTAAGCCCGAACCGCCGCTGCTTTTGCTGACGGAGCCCAATCCGCCCGTCAATTTCACTGACCCCCTGACCGGGCAGATCATCGGACTTGCCGCCGACAAGGTCCGCCTGATCATGCAGGAAACGGGATTGGCGCATGAGATGCGCATCATGCCCTGGCCGGAGGCGCAGGCCATGGTCGACAGCACGCCCAATGCCTGCATCTTTCTGATGAACCTCACCGATGAACGGCGGCCCCATTATCAATGGGTGGTGCCATTGATGGAGGGGGGCTGGGCCCTGTTTGCGCCGCTGGGTTTTCAGCGGCGGATCAATGGCCCGGTGGACCTGTCTGGTCTGCGTATCGCGGTCCAGGGGGGCGGTGCCGTGGAGAAGCATCTGATCGAACTGACCCGCGACGTGCCCAACGTTACCCTTGTGGCGCAGGAAGGGGCTGCGGAAATCGGTAGCATTTTCAACGGCAAGGCCGACCTGTATGCGGGTGGTGCCTGGGCCGCGCCTTATCAGGCCCGCCAAGTGGATATGCCCGTCCGCATGGTCATGCGGCTGACCCGGTCTATTGGCGCCATGGCTTGCAACAAGAAGGTGCCGGCCTCTACGATCGTGCGCATGCAGAAGGCGTTGGATGCGATCATCGCCGATGGCAGGGCGGGGGCCGTGGAGCGGCGGTACAGTACGCCCGGTTCGTGGGGCGGATGGGGGCAGGACCGTCGTCCGCCCTCCTGACGGCTGAAGCTGTCAGGTCCAGTCGATACACATCAAAAGCTTGTCCACGCGCTGTCCATCACTGGCCAGCGGCAGGCACAGCCAGTGGAAATTGCGGTAGCTGCGGCTCAACCACCACAGGCTTTCTTCCCCACCCAGGGCGCATGCGCGGCGGCGCACCGTTTCCAACCGGCGGAACCAGCCGGCGAAGGCGGAGCCCAGCAATTCATCATCCAGAACGCGACCTGTCAGTTCCTGGCCCAACCCCTCCACCACCGCCGTGCCTGCGAGGCGGCAGCGATACTGACCATTTGTATAGTCAAGGATCAGGATATAGGGGAGAAGGCCGGGTATATCACTTGGCTGGATATGTTGACGTCCGGGTATTACCCCTTCTGCGCCAATTCCAGACCAGTAGTCCTGAAATTCACGGAGCCGGCTTGTTGCCGGTATTGGCGGCGGCATGGGGGGTGATCGCTGCAACAATTTGAACATGGCTGTTTCCAATCCCGTTTGGAGGAACCATGATCCTGTTCCACCCCCTGGGCAACTAACCGTAGGGTCAGGAATGGCCCTTTGCCCGGCAAACTATGCGGGAGGATAGGCATGCGTTCCGGACATGAGGTAGGGGGTCAGGAATGCGAACGAAGTGAGAACAAACCCCTTGATGTTCACATTTTGTTCTGACATTGTGACCTTACGAAAACGAAGGAGGCTCACATGAACCGCGTTGCTTACGTTCGTGATTTCCTGGCCATCACCGGCTTCTTCGGTACCATGTATGCGTGGTTTGTGGTCGGCGCCGCCCTGGGGGCGTGACGATCCCATCCGGCCCATCACCCATCGATGACGGGGTCGGTGTTTCCCAATTGGTTTCCTGGATGGCGTCAGCCGTTCTGGTCGATATGCTCCCGCACGGCGGAAAACACCGCCTGGAACATCGCCGTCGTCAGACGCCCGGTGTTCGTGTTGTAGCGGGAGCAGTGATAGCTGTCGAAAAGCACCACCCTGTCCCGCACGTCATGGCGCGCGCCATGGCCGAAGGCGAAGTGTGCCGGGCGGCGGCCAAGGGCTGTCAGCGTGCTGGCATGAGAGACGGTACCCAGCGCCACGATGGCGCGCAGGTTGCCCATGGCGGCGATTTCCTCGGACAGGAAATTCCGACAGGTGGCAATCTCCGCCGGTGTCGGCTTGTTTTCCGGCGGGACGCAGCGGGCGGCATTGGTCAGGCGGGTGTCGATCAGTTGTACCCCGTCATCAGGCCGCTTGTCATAGGTGCCGGTGGCAAAGCCGAACCGGATCAGCGTGTCGTACAGAAGATCACCGGCATAATCGCCCGTGAAGGGGCGGCCCGTCTGATTGGCCCCGTGCAGGCCAGGTGCCAGACCCACGATCAGCAGCCGTCCGTCCAGCGTGCCGAAGGCCGGAACGGGCGCATTGTGATAGGGGGGGAAGGCGGCGCGGTTACGGGCGCGGAATTCCGCCAGACGCGGGCACAGGCCGCAATCGCGCCCCGGCACCGCCGGCTGACCACCCGACGCCATCACCACCTTAACCGCCTGCCGTACCGCCATGACCCGCCCCATGAACCCTGTTGATTGCCGCTCTGGGGTTATGGGTTGATTGAGGCCGGGTCAAGGGGAACCACGGTTCCATCCTGCGCTGTTCCCCCACCAATACCCGATTTTATGCCGGGCCGCCCTGCGTGCCCGGCTGTTGTGTCATAGGGACGGGTGCCTATAATCCGGCGCTTTCCGGAAACGTCGCATGGAACGACAGGGGAGCCGGCAGCCGTGACCTTCGATATCACCCGCGACAGCCAGGGCACGCCCGTGCCCGTTGGTATCATCATGGGCAGCCAGTCCGACTGGGTCACCATGAAGCATGCGGCCGCCGTCCTGACGGACCTGGGCGTGCCGTTCGAAACCCGGATCGTGTCGGCCCACCGTACGCCGCAGCGGCTTTATGATTACGCCACTTCCGCCAAGGAGCGGGGGATCAAGGTGATCATCGCCGGGGCCGGCGGTGCAGCGCATCTGCCGGGCATGGCGGCGGCGATGACCACGCTGCCCGTGCTTGGCGTGCCGGTGGAAAGCCACGCGCTGAAGGGGCAGGACAGCCTTCTGTCCATCGTGCAGATGCCTGGCGGCGTGCCCGTTGGCACGCTGGCCATCGGCAAGGCCGGGGCCATCAATGCCGGCCTGCTGGCCGCCTCCATCCTGTCCCTGTCGGATGCGCGCCTGGATGCCGCACTGACCGCGTGGCGTGCCAAGGCGACGGATGCCGTGGCCCTGGTGCCCGTTGACGAACCCGTCTGATCCAACTGGCCTTGCCTGAAGGAACAAAGACCATGACCGTGATCCCCCCCGGCTCCATCATCGGCATCCTGGGTGCCGGCCAGTTGGGCCGCATGACGGCGCTGGCCGCCGCCCGCCTGGGCTACCGCGTGCATGTCTTTGCGCCCGAAAGCATGGACAGTTCCTGTGGTCAGGTCGTGGCCTATCATACCCAGGCCGGCTGGCATGACCTGCGCGCCCTGGCCCGTTTTGCGGATGACGTCGATGTCATCACGCTAGAATGGGAGAATGTGCCCACCTATGCCGTGGACTTCCTGGCCCGCCATGTCGGCGTGCATCCCGGTTCCAACGTCCTGTCGGTGGCGCAGGACCGGGTGGCGGAGAAAAGCTTCGCCAACAAGCTGGGGATCGGCACCGCCCCCTTCCGCGCCGTGCGCACCCTTGATGAATTGAAGCAGGCGGTGGCGGAGATCGGTCTGCCTGCCATCCTGAAATCCACCCGCATGGGCTATGACGGCAAGGGGCAACTGCGCCTTAACCCCGGCGATGACCTGTCCGGTGCCTTCGACGCCATCGGCAGCGATGAGGCGATCCTGGAAGGGTTCGTGGATTTCGAGCGGGAGATTTCGGTCATCGCGGCGCGCCGCGCCGATGGCACCATCCTGTCCTACCCGCCCGTGGAAAACCGGCACAAGGCGGGCATCCTGGACACCACCATTGTGCCTGCCGGCATCACGCCTGAAATCGCTGCCGAGGCTGTGCGTGTGGCGGAGCTGCTGGCCGCCGAGTTGCATGTGGTCGGCCTGCTGGCGGTGGAGATGTTCGTGACGCGGGATGGCCGTGTCCTGGTCAATGAAATGGCCCCGCGCCCCCATAATTCCGGCCACTGGACCCTCGATTTCGCTGAAACCAGCCAGTTCGAACAGTTGGTCCGCGCCATCTGCGGTCTGCCGCTGGGGGCGGTCGGCGTCACGGCTCCGTGTGTCATGACCAACCTGATCGGCGATGATATTGACGGGTGGGAGGTGATGCTGGCCGAGCCAGGTGCCTGCCTGCATCTCTATGGCAAGGGGGAGGCGCGTCCCGGTCGCAAGATGGGGCATGTGACACGGCCGGCCTGATGGCCCCCTGTCGCTGTCTGTGATGGGGCGCACAGCCGTCCCGGATATCACCATTGCGGCGATCTTCGCGTCCGCAGCAATGTCACAGCAAGAATATGGAATTCATCCCTGCAAACCCTTGGCATGCTGAAAGCTGACCGGATTTGTTGGGGTGGAGGATTCCATGGGTGGGCGCCATGTCGGACGCGCTGTTTTGCTGGCGGCTGGACTGTCGGGACTGATTGCGCTGGCCGGGTGCGGGCCGGGTGGACAGCAGGCGGGCGGGCCGCCATCGGCAGCACCGCAGGTTGTCGTCTCCCAGCCCGTGAAGAAGAATGTCCAGGAATGGGATGAATATACGGGCCGCTTCGCCGCCGTGGAGGAGGTGGAGATCCGGGCCCGTGTCAGCGGCTATCTGACGGCAGTGAATTTTCAGGACGGGCAGATCGTCTTCAAGGGTGACCCGCTGTTCGTGATCGATCCGCGCCCCTATCAGGCGGCGGCGGATATTGCGCGCGCCGGGGTGGCGCAGGCGCAATCCTCGGTGCAACTGGCCCAGCGGGAATTGGACCGCGCCCGCGATTTGCGGCAGACCCAGGCCGTATCGCAGGCGGTATTGGATACCCGGTCCCAGCAGCTTCAGAATGCGCAGGCACAGTTGCTGGCGGCGCAGGCACAGGTGCGGGCGGCGGAGCTTGACCTGGAATTCACGGCGGTGAAGGCGCCCGTCACGGGCCGCGTTTCCAACCACCGCGTCTCTGTCGGCAATCTGGTCAGCGGCGGGTCGGCGCAATCGACCCTGCTGACCACCATCGTGTCGCTGGACCCGATCCATTTCTATTTCGATGCCGATCAGGCCTCCTACCTGCGCTATACGCGGCAATCTCGGTCCGGCGAACGGGCCAGCAGCCGCGACAATCCCAACCCCGTCATCCTGGCTCTGCCGGATGAGAAGGATTTTGGGCATAAGGGCCATATCGATTTCGTGGATAACCAGATCGATGACGGCACCGGCACCATCCGGGCCCGCGCGGTTTTCGACAATCCCGACATGGTGCTGACACCCGGCATGTTCGCGCGCCTGCGGCTGGTGGGGCGGCCCAGCTATGATGGGCTGCTGCTGCCCGATGCCGCCATCGGCACCGATCAGAACCGGCGCTTCGTCTATGTCCTGGACAAGGACAACAAGGCAACCTATCGCGGCGTGACCACCGGTCCCCTGATCGACGGGCTGCGCGTCATCCGCGACGGGCTGATGGAAACCGACAAGGTGGTGGTGGGTGGCCTGCAAAGGGTGAAGCCCGGTGCCGCCGTCACCCCGGTTGAACAGCCCATCACCGCCGCGGCGGGAGGCACGCCATGAAGATCGGTCGTTTCTTCATCGACCGCCCGGTCTTTGCCGTCGTCCTGTCGGTCCTGCTGATCGCCGTTGGTGCCATCGCCTATTTCACCCTGCCGGTCACGCAGTATCCGGAGGTGGTGCCGCCCACGGTCACCGTCAATGCCCGCTATCCCGGTGCCAATGCCCAGACGGTGGCCAATACGGTCGCCGCCCCGATCGAGCAGGAGGTGAACGGGGTGGAGGGCATGCTGTACATGTCTTCCAACTCCACCAGCGACGGTCAGATGAACCTGACCATCACCTTCAAGCTGGGCACCGATCTGGACAAGGCGCAGGTGCTGGTTCAGAACCGCGTCGCGGTGGCAGAGCCGCGCCTGCCGGAGGAGGTGCGCCGCAACGGCGTGGTGACGCGCAAGGACAGCCCCGACCTGATGATGGTCGTGCATCTCCTGTCGCCCGACAACACCTACGATCAGCTCTACATCTCCAACTACGCCCTGCTGCGGGTGCGTGATGTGCTGAACCGGCTGGACGGTATCGGCAATATCAACCTGTTCGGTGCCCGCGATTACTCCATGCGCGTCTGGCTGGACCCGCAGAAGATCGCGTCGCTTAACCTGACGGCGGGGGAGGTGGTGGCCGCCATCCAGCAGCAGAATGTGCAGGTGGCGGGTGGTGGCCTGGGGCAGCCGCCGCTGGACAATCCCCGCGATTATCAGCTGAATATCACCCTTCAAGGCCGCCTGACCGAACCGCAGGAGTTTGAGGGCATCATCGTCAAGCATGGCGAGGATGGCCGTATCGTGCGGTTGAAGGATGTGGCGCGCGTGGAACTGGGTGCCCGCGACTATGTCACCAATTCCTTCCTGGATGGAAAGCCGGCGGTGGTGCTGGCCATTTCACAGCTTCCGGGCTCCAACGCCCTGGAAACGGCGGCGCGGGTGCGCGAAGCGGTGGCTACCCTGGCCAAGGATTTCCCGCCCGGCCTGGAGTACCGCATCGTCTATGACACGACCGGTTTCATTGCCGAGAGCATCCATGAACTGATCAAGACCATCGGCGAGGCCATGATCCTGGTGGTTCTGGTGGTGATGCTGTTCCTGCAGCGCTGGCGGGCGGCCATCATCCCTGTGCTGGCCATCCCGGTATCGCTGATCGGCACCTTCGCGGTGATGTCGGCGCTGGGCTATTCAGTCAATAACCTGACCCTGTTCGGGCTGGTGCTGGCTGTGGGCATCGTGGTCGATGACGCCATCGTGGTGGTGGAGAATGTGGAGCGCAATCTGGCGCTGGGCCATTCGCCCATCGAAAGTGCGCGCATCACCATGGACGAGGTGGGCGGGGCGCTGGTCTCCATCGCCCTGGTTCTGTCCGCGGTCTTCATTCCCACGGCCTTTATCGAGGGCATCCAGGGGGCGTTTTACCGGCAGTTCGCGGTGACCATCGCGGCGGCCACCATCATTTCCGCCTTCAACTCCCTGACCTTGTCGCCGGCCCTGTGCGCCCGGCTGCTGCGGCCCCATACGGAGGGGCATCAGGCGGCGACGGCACGGCTGGCGGCGGTGTCGGCATTGGTCGACCGCTTCTTTGCGGGTTTCAACCGGATGTTCGACCGGATGGCCGATGGCTACGGTCGGCTGGTGGCACGCATCACGCACCTGACCCCCCTTGTCGTGGGTGTCTATGTGCTGCTGATTGCCGCCACCGGCTTTCTGTTCACGCGTATCCCCGGCGGCTTCATCCCGGCCCTGGATCAGGGCTATCTGATCATGGCCATCCAAACGCCGGAAGGCACCTCGCTGGCCAATACCACCAAGGTGCTTCAGAAGGCGGCGCAGATTGCGCGCGAAACGCCGGGTATCGCGCATACGGTGCAGTTCGCGGGCTTCTCCGGTGCCACCCGCACCATCGCGCCCAATGCCGGCGCCATCTTCACGCCGCTCGACCCATTTGAGGAGCGCTTGCCCAAGGGCCAGACGGCGGTGGCCGTGTTGCAAAACCTGCAGAAGCGTGTGGCCATGGCCATTCCCGAGGCGTTGATCTTCGTGGTGCCGCCGCCGCCCATCCGGGGTCTGGGCACGTCCGGCGGCTTCACCCTGCGCGTGCAGGACCTCGCCAGCGCCGGGCCGGCTGCCCTGGAACAGGCGACCTGGGCCCTGGCCATGGCGGGTAATCAGGTGCCGGGCCTGATCAATGTCTTCACGCCGTTCAGCGCGCGGGCACCGCAAGTTTATCTGGATGTCGACCGGGTGAAAGCACAGATGCTGGGCGTGCCCATGACATCGGTGTTTCAGACCTTGGGCATCTATCTCGGCTCTGCTTATGTCAATGATACCAACCTGTTCGGGCGAACCTTTCAGGTGACGGCGCAGGCCGATGGCCCCTTCCGTCTGGACCCGGAGAATATCGGGCGGCTGGAGACGCGCAACGACAAGGGCCAGATGGTGCAACTGGGTTCCTTTGTCGATTTCCGCTTCGTCACGGGGCCGGACCGCGTGCTGCGCTACAACCTGTATCCGGCGGCGGAATTGCAGGGCAACAACCTGCCGGGCGTCAGTTCCGGCACCGCCATCAAGGCGATGGAGCAGGCGGCGGTAACCGCCCTGCCGCCGGGGTTCAAGGCGGAATGGACCGACCTGTCCTATCAGGAGAAGAATACGGGCAATTCCGCCCTCTATATCTTCCCGCTTTGCGTCTTTTTCGTCTTCCTGGTGCTGGCGGCGCAGTATGAAAGCTGGTCCTTGCCGTTTGCCATCCTGCTGATCGTGCCCATGTGCCTGCTGTCGGCGGTGGCAGGCCTGATGATGCGGGGCATGGATAACAACATCCTGGCCCAGATTGGCTTCGTCGTGCTGGTCGGTCTGGCGTCAAAGAACGCCATCCTGATCGTGGAGTTCGCACGGCAGCTGGAGGCCGAAGGCCGGAACCGCTATGACGCGGTGATCGAGGCCTGCCGTCTGCGTCTGCGCCCCATCCTGATGACCTCGTTCGCCTTCATCCTGGGCGTGGTGCCCCTGATGATCGCGACGGGGGCGGGGGCGGAGATGCGGCAGAGCCTGGGCACGGCCGTGTTCTTCGGCATGCTGGGCGTCACCTTCTTCGGCCTGCTGTTCACGCCCGTCTTCTATGTTGTCATCCGGCGTCTGGCCGGACGGGATAGAGCGATGACTGTGTAAAGCAAAAAAGGGGGGCGTCCGTCGGACGCCCCCCTTGCTTCCTGTTCCGGGAAACTCACCTATCCCGTAGGTCGCGGGTGAACGCAAGTGAACCCCGACGAGCGACGGCGCCATTAATGTCGGGGTTCGCCTTCGGCTCACCCACGACCTACGGCCAGCGTTCCGGTGACCGAAAACCCTGACTTCACTCCTTGCGCTTGGTCAGGCTTTCCATCTGGGTCTGCAATTCGTCCAGCCGCTTTTGCAGCTCGGAGAACTTATCCTCCGCCCGGGGCTTGGCCTCCGGTGCGGCCGCAGGTGCGGCGTCGGCCATGGGGACGCCGCCACCTTCAGCGTTGAAAGGGCTGAACATGCGCATGGCGCGTTCGAACAGGGCGATGTTCTGCTTGCTCATCTCCTCGAACCCGCCGAAGGGAAACATGCTCCCGAACGTGTTCTGGAAATAATCCTTCATCTTGTCCTGGTTGCCCGTGAACGACTTCATCGAGTGTTCCAGGTAACGCGGAACCAGCCACTGCATATTGTCGCCATAGAAGCTGATCAGCTGGCGCAGGAACGGGATGGGCAGCAGGTTCTGCCCCTTCGATTCCTCTTCCACGATGATCTGCGTCAGCACCGAGCGGGTGATGTCATCACCGGTCTTGGCGTCATAGACCACGAAATCGGTCCCGTCCTTCACCATCTGGCAAAGGTGGTCCAGGGTCACATAGCTGCTGGTCGCCGTGTTGTACAGCCGGCGGTTGGCGTACTTCTTGATGGTGACCGGTGCGGGCTTGGTGTCTTCTTTTTCAGCCATTTGGCGTCGCTTCCCCCGGACAATGCTGCGAACCGTTATATCAAGGAGTACGTCATTACGCGGTCGCAGCGCAAGCCTTCCGCAATGCCGAACGTTGAAAGCGTAACTATTGTTCTGCGACCATACCGGTATGATCTATGCTGAACAGCAGGCGGGGACCAGTCCGGCCCCGCGCCCTTGGATGGGAATGCGATGGTGAGTGAACGCGACGAACCACCCGCGATGGAGGATCTGGCCCGCCGATATCTGGACCTCTGGCAGGACCAGTGGGCCGCCGTCTGTGCCGATCCGACCGTGGCCGACAGCATGGCGCGGACCATGACGGCCTTCGGCCAGACGGCACTGACGATCAATGGCATGTTGGAACAGACCCTGGGATCGGCCAAGGCCGTGAACCCCTGGGCGGACATGATGAAATCGCTGTGGCCCATGGCAGCGGCGGCGAAGGGGGCGGAAACCCATGACGAACGCCAGGAAAAGGCCCGAACCGCCGGGACCCAAACCGCTGCGCCAGGGGCCGCGTCCCCTGGGCCTGCATCTGGGGATGGGGACGGCGCTGTTGCTGAGCTCGCCGGCCGCATTGCCGCTCTTGAACGCGAACTGGCCGCACTGGCACCCGACGGTGCGCCAGACGGCGGAAAATCTGCGCCGCGACCTGCGCCAAAACCTCGCGCAAAGCGCAAACCAGCCGCTAAACCCGCCTGACACGCCCCTGCCGACAGAGGCCTTCGCGCCCTTCGCCATGGCGGTGGATCGGGAAATGCGGCGGCGACTCGACCGGTTTCTGACCGGCCTGGAACGTTACCGCCACCATCCCTATCAGCGTGATATCGACGACGCGCCCACCGTGTGGTGCGAGGGCGCCACCCGGCTGCTGGAAGTGGGACAGACGGGCAGGCCCGTGCTGTTCGTGCCGTCCCTGGTCAATCGCGGCTATATCCTGGACCTGTCCTGGCGCAAAAGCCTGCTGCGCTGGCTGGCCGGGCAGGGGGGGGATGCGGCGGGTGGCGGCGGCATCCGGCCTTTCCTGCTGGAATGGGGGTATCCCGGCGCGGTGGAGCGGGGATACAGCCTGTCAGACGTCGTGGCGGGCCGCCTGATCCGGGCGCTGGAGGCAACTTGCGCCCGGGCCGGCGGGCCGGTGACCCTGGTCGGCTATTGCATGGGCGGGCTTCTGGCGCTGGGGGCGGCCCTGCGCCGGCCCGACCTTGTGTCGGGTTATGTGGCGCTGGCCACACCCTGGGACTTCCATGCCGATGACGCGGCGGCAGCGCAGCGCACGGCGGCCCTGATCAACCCGTTTGATCCCGTCATGCGGATGCTGGGCGAACTGCCCGTGGATGCGGTGCAGGCCCTGTTTGCCACGCTGGACCCGCTGCTGGCCTATAAGAAATTCAGCCGTTTCGCCGGCATGGATATGGCCAGCGACGAGGCGGACGATTTCGTGGCGCTGGAGGATTGGCTGAATGACGGCGTGACCCTGCCCTCGGCCATCGCGCGCGAGTGCCTGACGGGCTGGTATGGGGAGAATACGACCGGTCGGGGCGAATGGCGCGTGGCCGATGCGGCGGTCCGGCCCCAGGCGCTCACCTGTCGTTCCCTGGTGATTGTGCCGGCCCGTGACCGTATCGTGCCCCCGGCCTCTGCCGCTGCCCTGGGCAGCGCCTTGCCCGGTGCCACGGTCTGGCAGCCATCGCTGGGCCATATCGGCATGGTGGTCAGCGGCGGTGCCAAGGCCAAGGTATGGGCGCCGTTGCGGGATTGGCTGCTGGAGGGGTAGGGGCCAGTTTATCGAGCCGATGCAATCTGGCGCGAAATCCATTCGCTGATGCTGACCCCCTCGGCGCGTGCGCGGAGGTCTGCCTTGCGGTGCAGGTCGGCGGTCGCGCGCACCAGCATCTTGCCACTATAGGCCTTGTCGGGGGCTTGTCCCCGCTCTGTGCAGAGGGCCAGATAATCATCGATTCCGGCCTGGAAGCTTCCCAGCAGTTCCTGTGCGTTTGTGCCCTCGAAATGGATGATGTCCTTCAAGCCCTGCACCGTACCGGAGAAAACCCCGTCTTCCGCGTCAAAGGCGATGGGGCCAGCGACATAGCCCCTATATTCCATGCTCATGATACCACTCCCGCATTCTCCAAGAACTGCCGTACCGCATCAACAGCCCCCTTCCGGGTGGTGGGCTGCGGGTGAGGGCGGTGAAAGACGGCGCGCACACCCATCAGGATAAAGGCGACGCGACTACCCTCCCGTTCCACGACCTCTCCGCCCAGCGCCCTGACCAATGCTTCGATATCGCTCCACCGGATGTCAGCCCGTGTTGGCCGGTCCAGGATCGCCGTCAGGGTTCTGCGATGTGCATTGTTCATGGGTGACATGATAGCGGGTTGCGCTATCAGTTCAAGATCACCTTACTGTGTCATCGACGCCGCCGCCACTTACCCTTAAACTGCTTGCCTGATGGGTTTGAGACCTCGCTGTTCAAGTCAGATCAATGGTTTGAGCGTCAAATTTCATCTCAAATCTCACAACGATTCGGGAATCACCTTTCTTGTCCCTGCGTTCTGCCCCTGTCCCCCTGCTTTTGCTGCTGCCGGCCTTGCTGGCGGCACCTGTTCTGGCGCAGGAGAAGAAGCCTGATCCGGCCAAGCAGTTGCAGCAGGTTGAACGCGATCTGAAGGAAGCGGACAAGGCCAAGGCGCAACTGGATGCCAAGGCGGAACAGCTGGAAAAGGACCTGGCCGACCTGCGCGCCCGCGCCATTGATGCGGCGGATCAGCAGCGGACCCAGGCCGACGAACTGGCCCGGCTGGAAGGTGCGTTGGGTGAGTTGGGGACGGAAGAAAAGGCCCGGTTGGAGAAGATTGAGGCTGACCGTGCCGCCCTGGCCGATCTGTTGGGCGCGTTGCAGCGCCTGTCGCGCCTGCCGCCTGATACCATGATCGCCGCCCCGCAATCGCCCAGCGATACCGTGAAAAGTGCCCTGCTGCTGCGCTCCGCCGTGCCGGAGCTGAAGACCCGCGCCGATGCGCTGGCCAAGGAACTGCAGGGGCTGGTCGATCTGCGCCGGCAACTGGCCGAACAGAAGGACAAGGCCGCCCGCGCCGCCGAAAGCCTGACCCTGCGTCAGAAGGATCTGGCCACGCTGGTGGCCAAGCGTGAGGAACTGTCGAAGACGACGGACAGCGAGCGGGCGCGGCTGGCGACCGAAGTGTCGTCCCTGGCCGATAAGGCCGGCGATCTGAAGGAACTGATCGAGAAGATTGAGGCGGAGCGCAAGGTTGCCGCCGCCCGCAAGGCGGAGGCCGAGCGTCAGCGTCAGGCCAAGCTGGAGGCCGACCGGGAGCAGCGGGCCCGCGACAAGGTGGCCGGCCTGAAACGCGCCCCGCAGGAGCCACAATCGGCGGGCATCCTGGGTGGGATGGTGGCACCCGTCAGCGGCAAGGTGGTCCGGCGATATGGACAGACCGACGATGTAGGCGCCACCAGCCGGGGCCTGACCTACAGCGGCCGCGCCGGGGGGCCTGTGGTGGCGCCGGCTGATGGGGCCGTGATGTTCGCGGGACCGTTCAAGGGCTACGGGCTTCTCTTGATCCTTGAACATTCCAACGGATATCATTCGCTTCTGTCCGGCCTGGGCCGTATTGATGCTCAGGTTGGACAACGCGTGCTGGGCGGGGAGCCGGTGGGACTTCTGTCGGGGGATGGGGACCCGACATTGTATTATGAGCTGCGGCGCGGTGGTCAGCCGGTCAACCCCGCGCGCGGCCTTGCAGCCTCCGACGGCAAAGGACAAGGTTGAACATGAGCAAGCTCTTCTCCACTGCCGCCATCGCGGCCCTGCTGGCCTTCACTCTTCCCCTTGGTGTGACGGCGGATGCCCTGGCGCGTGAGCCGCTGAAGTCGGAAACCTATAAGCAACTGGACCTTTTCGCTGATGTGTTCGAGCGGGTGCGGTCCGAGTATGTGGAAGAGGTGACGGACGAGCAGCTGATCGAGGCGGCCATCGACGGCATGCTGACCTCGCTCGATCCGCACTCCTCCTACCTGAACAAGAAGAATTTCGCCGATATGCGGGTGCAGACCCGGGGCGAGTTCGGGGGCCTGGGCATTGAGGTGACGACGGAGAATGGCTTCGTCAAGGTCATCTCCCCCATGGATGACACGCCCGCCGCCCGCGCCGGCGTGCAGCCCGGTGATTTCATCACCCATCTGAATGATGAGCAGATTGTCGGCCTGTCCCTGAATGAGGCGGTGGAGAAGATGCGCGGCCCCGTGGGCAGCGACATCAAGGTGACCATCCGCCGCGCCAGCGTGGCCGAACCAATCCAGTTGAGCCTGACCCGCGCCAGCATCAAGGTGCAGTCCGTGCGGTTCCGGGCCGAGGATAATGTCGGCTATATCCGCATCTCCAGCTTCAACGAGCAGACGCAGCCCGGCCTCGACAAGGCCATGGCCAAGCTGAAGGAACAGCTGGGGCCGAAGCTGATCGGCTATGTGCTGGACCTGCGCAACAATCCGGGTGGTCTGCTGGATCAGGCTGTTTCGGTGTCCGACACATTCCTGGACAAGGGGCGAGAGATCGTCTCCACCCGTGGGCGCGGCGGCAAGGAAGGCGATCGGTATACGGCCAAGCCCGGTGACGCGGCGGATGGCCTGCCGGTCGTGGTGCTGATCAATGGCGGGTCGGCCTCTGCCTCCGAAATCGTGGCCGGTGCGCTGCAAGACCATAAGCGCGCCATCGTGATGGGCACGCAGAGCTTCGGCAAGGGATCGGTTCAGACCATCATCCCGTTGCAGGGGCAGCAGAGCGCCATGCGCCTGACCACCTCGCGCTATTACACCCCGTCGGGTAAATCGATCCAGCAGCTGGGCATCACCCCGGATATTGAGGTGCAGCCGGCCAAGATCGAGGAACTGGCCGCCGCCGGTCAGCGCCGGCGGGAGGCCGACCTGCCCAACGCCCTGCGCAACACCGATCAGGGGGCTGCGGCAAAGCCGGCACCGGCGCCGGCCCCCGGTGCAGCGGCACAGCCGCCTGCCGCTCCGTCCGCGGCCACGCCAAATCCTGCCGCCACGCCCGTTGCGGCCAATAACAATGCCGACGCGCCGCCCGTGGACTATCAGTTGGCGCGTGCCGTCGATCTGCTGCGGGGGGTGTCGATGTTCAACCAGCCCAAGCACACCAATTAACCCGCAAAGCATCTGAACCGTGGCCTTGTTCCCGCTCGCCAGGAAGAAAAAGAAGGAAGCCGACCCGGCGGATGGCGGAAGCGCCGCCGTGTTGGCGTCCCGTCTGGGTGCCAAGCGGGAAAAGCCGGCCAAAACGCATGACCGCGCGGCCAAGAAGGATCGCAAACGCTGGTCCTTTGGTCGCAAGAGCAAGAAGGCCAAGGGCGGTGACGACCTTGATCTGTCCTTCATGGCGGATGATGGCGGGGCGGCGGACAATGACGGCGGTGACGCGCCGGTAAAGGCGGCGCGCAATTTGCCAAAACCGACGCCGCCAGCTGTTGCCGCGATGGTCCTGGTTCTGGCCCTGGCCGGCACCGCCGGCTGGCTGGCGATTGAGGCCCCGCATACGATGGAGCGGCTGGAGGCGGCGCGCGGCATGGGACGGTCGGTTCCCGTTGTGCTGCCGGATGGCAGCCCGCGTTTTGCCGATGCGGCAGAGGCTTCACCGGCAGAAGATGTGCCGCTGGACCCGGTTGACATGCCGGTCACCCTGCAACCGTCGCGTAATGATCAGTTGCTGGAACGGCTGCGCGTGGGCCGGGTGCCGCGTGTGGCCCCGGATGGCACCACCGCCTGGCAATATTACGCGCGTCCTTTCCCCCAGGATGACAAGCGCCCGCGCATTGCCATCGTCGTGACGGGCCTGGGACAGGCGGCGGCGGCCACGCATGAGGCCATCGACCGGTTGCCGGGCGCTGTCACCTTCGCCTTCACCCCGTCGGGTGAGAATTTGCAGGTGCAGGTGGATGAGGCGCGGGGCAAGGGGCATGAGGTGCTGTTGTCGGTGCCGATGCAGCCGCTGGGCTATCCCGCCAATGACCCTGGTCCCAACACGCTTCTGTCCAACCTGTCGGACGAGGAGAATGCGCGGCGTCTGGAGGCCAGTCTGGCGGCCTTTACCGGCTATGTCGGGGTGACCTCGAAGACCGATAGCGGTACCGATTTCCTGACCCAACGGGAGAGCCTGCGCGGTGTGCTGTTGCAGGTGCAGCGCCGGGGGCTGGTCTATCTTGACCTGTGGCAGGTATCGGGCAGCAAGGCGGCCTCGGTCGCCAAGGAACTGTCGCTGCCCCGCGCCATCAGTGATTTGCAGATCGACCGCATCCCGTCCGGCATCGGCATCGACGCGCAACTGGCGCAGTTGGAACGGTTGGCGCAGGCCAATGGCGTCGCCGTGGGGTTTGTGGAAGTGACAAACCCCGTCAGCCTGGAACGTCTGTCGGTATGGTCCGCCAGCCTGCGCGACCGTGGGATTGTTCTGGCCCCGGTCACAGCCGTTGTGAACCGGCAGGCGGATCGCTAAAGCATCAGGCGCCCGTGGGCCGCTGCATCATCATGGCCTTGGAGACGACCAGGGCGATGTTCTCCCCCTCTACCTCAAATGATTTGTTCGCTGTACGGGGCAGGGGGATTTTGATCTTGCGGCAGAACACGATCAGCATGGCCGCGATCTCATTCTCATCCATTTCCACTTCGCGATAGGTGCTGGACCCCATAGCCTGCACCTTGACGCCTAGTATCAGCGGATCAGCGCCCCGGATGACGATAGGACCCAGCAGACCCGGCGGCTGCTTGGCTGGAAACAGTTCGCGATAGGTTTTCACGGCTTCCCGGATGGCTTCCGGGGAAAACATGATGTGGCGGCTGTCGACGATCATTGGGGGCAGTATTTCCGGTCAGGCAATGAATGGAACGAATGTCGCAGACCAAGGTCGGGGATGAATCCACGCATACGTTCCGGTGATTCTGGGCACAGAATGCGGCGTCGTGATATCCGGCTTTCTATCCCAATCGTATAGGGCGATCCATAAGCGGATGGGAATAGACTACCAGGGATCACTACCCCAAGCGGAAAAATATGGGGAGGCTACAAAATGTCCGGTCGATATCAGGTCCTGCATGAACGGTCCCTGTCGGACCCGACGGGTTTCTGGGCGGATGCTGCGCGGGCCATCGATTGGGATGTCTTCCCAACCACCATCCTGGATGACAGTGACAAGCCCTTCTACCGCTGGTATCGCGGCGGTCGGCTGAATATCTGCCATAATGCCCTGGACCGGCAGGTGGCGGGCGGGCGGGCGGAACAGGCCGCCCTGATCTATGACAGCCCCGTGACGGGTGTGAAGCAGACCCTGACCTATGCCCAACTGCTGGACAAGGTGGCGCGCTTTGCCGGCGTGCTGCGTGATCTAGGCGTGGGCAAGGGTGACCGCGTCATCATCTATATGCCCATGATCCCGGAGGCGGTGGTGGGCATGCTGGCCTGCGCCCGCATCGGGGCGGTGCATTCGGTGGTGTTCGGCGGCTTTGCCCCGCACGAACTGGCGACGCGTATCAATGATGCCACGCCCAAGGCCATCCTGTCCGCCTCCTGCGGGATCGAGGGGACGAAGGTCCTGGCCTATAAGCCCATGCTGGACGCCGCCATCGACCAGGCCAGCCACAAGCCCGACCATTGCGTGATCTTCCAGCGTCCGCAGGCACTGGCCAGCCTGATCCCAGGGCGTGACATCAATTGGGGTAAGGCTGCCGCCACTGCCGAGCCGGCGGCCTGTGTGGCGGTGGCGGCGACGGACCCGCTCTATGTGCTCTACACCTCTGGCACGACGGGGCAGCCCAAGGGGGTGGTGCGGGATACCGGTGGTTATGCCGTCGCCCTGAAATGGACCATGGAGCATTTCTATGGCGTGAAGCCGGGGGAGGTGTTCTGGGCCGCCAGTGATGTGGGCTGGGTCGTCGGGCACAGCTATATCGTCTATGGCCCGCTGCTGCATGGCTGCACCACCCTGGTTTACGAGGGAAAGCCCGTCGGCACGCCCGATGCCGGCGCTTTCTGGCGGGTGATATCAGAGCATAAGGTGGCGGTGCAATTCACGGCCCCCACCGCCTTCCGTGCCATCAAGCGGGAGGACCCGAACGGCGAGTTGCTGGGCCAGTATGACATGTCCTGCCTGCGCGCCTTGTTCCTGGCAGGTGAGCGTTCTGATCCCGATACGCTGAACTGGGCCGAAACCCACCTGAAGGTGCCGGTCATCGATCATTGGTGGCAGACGGAAACTGGCTGGCCCGTGGCGGGCAATCCGCTGGGTATCGACCTGATGAAGGTGAAATATGGCAGCACCGCTGTCCCGCTGCCCGGCTGGGACATCCGTGTGCTGGCACCGGACGGGACGGAGATGAAGCGGGGCGATATCGGCGCCATCGTGGCCAAATTGCCCCTGCCGCCGGGCACGCTGCCTACCCTGTGGAATGCGCGTGACCGCTTCTTCAAAAGCTATCTGGCTGACTTCCCCGGCTATTACCAGACGTCGGATGCCGGCTTCATCGATGAGGATGGGTATATCTATGTCATGGCCCGCACCGATGACATCATCAATGTCGCGGGCCATCGCCTATCGACCGGTGCGATGGAGGAGGTGCTGTCCGGCCATCCGGATGTGGCGGAATGCGCGGTGATCGGCGTGGCCGATGACCTGAAGGGCCAGTTGCCGCTGGGCTTTGTCGTGTTGAAGCGTGGTGTGGACCGGCCCCATGCCGACATCATCAAGGAAGTGGTGAAGAAGGTCCGCGACGAAATCGGCCCCGTCGCCGCCTTTAAACAGGCCCTGGTGGTGGAGCGGTTGCCCAAGACACGGTCGGGCAAGATCTTGCGCGGCACCATGCAGAAGATCGCCGACAGCGAGACCTGGAAGATGCCAGCCACTATCGATGATCCCGCCATTCTGGGGGAGATCGGTGACGCGCTGAAATCCGCTGGCTATGCGAAAGGATAGGACAAGGGGTGCGTTAATTCGGCAACAATGATGACGATTTCTTTACGGTTATCGTTGTCATACCGACAAGCCCGGTTGACCGGGCCGCCCCACGCACATAGGGTCGCCTTGCTCGTTCGGCAGAGTTGAACGGGTGGGGCTTCAGGGAAACGGGTAAAAAATAGAGGGCCGCCAACGTAGCGGCCCTCTTTTCATTTGGTACTGCTTTCTGTCCTGAAATCAGGCCGCAACCGCCGTCGTGGTCGCCGGCAGGGCGGCGGGCGTCAGATTGCTGATCTGAATGGTACGGGGCTTCATGGCTTCCGGCACCTCACGCACCAGCTCGATATGCAGCAGGCCGTTTTCCAGCGCGGCATTGTTCACGCGGATATGGTCGGCAAGCTGGAAGCGGCGTTCGAAGGCGCGCCCGGCGATGCCACGATGCAGGAAGGTGCCGGCCTGCTGTTCCTTGGCCTTGCCCTGCACGATCAGCAGATTGGGGTGGGCGGTGATCTCCAGATCGCCCAGGCCGAAACCGGCAACCGCCATCGTGATGCGGTAATTATCGTCGCCCAGCTTTTCGATATTGTACGGGGGGTAGGCATTCTGGCTGTTATCCTCGCCGTTCAGCGCGCTTTCCAGCAGGCGCGTCACACGGTCGAAACCGACGGTGGAACGGAACAGCGGCGACAGATCATAGCTACGCATAGGTATCCTCCAAGAGCGATACGTTTAAGGTGCGGGGTTCCCGACATCGGCCAACCCCTTGGTTCAGTGAGGATTTTCGACCCCGTTCACGGGCGCCGTCCTCACACTGCAAGACTTAAGAAACGTCCCGCCCCCCTTCAAGGGGCCATATCCAAAAAAAATTGGTCACATGCCGGAAAGGCGCGAACAAGGCCCCGGCACCTACTTTCGCCGCAATTGTCAGCCGGGATGGATGGCCCCACACTGAAGCAACGACAAAGGCCGGTCCCGTGAGCGGATGGCCTGGAAGGAGCCGCGGGTGAACGGACCGACAGCCTTCTTTAACCGCGCTTACGACGAGACCATGTCTCTTCTGGTCGAGGCGCGGAACTATGTCGCCTATCAGGAGGCAGCAGACCAGCGCGGCCTGCCGCCAACCGTCCGCCTTCAGGTATCCTATGAAAGCATGCGGGTGACCAGCCGCCTGACCCAGGTCATGGCCTGGATGCTGGCGCAAAAGGCGGTGCATGCGGGCGAAATAACCCCGGCACAGGCGGTCGGGGATGACTACGCCCTGTCAGGCGGGGCCGTTTGTGCCGACCCGTCGGGGCCGGACAATCTGTTGCTGCCATCGGCCCTGCGCTCCCTGCTGGAACGCAGCCATAGTCTTTACATGCGCACAACGCGCCTGGAGGAAATGGTCCGGCGCGCCGTGGCGTGAAGAGGCGGCGAAGTGCTGCTGCCTTGTGACCTGCCATAGAGTTTGTCAGGTCTTGATGGAGTCCGTGTTGACCTTGCCTCAACAGTCATCCCCGCGAAAGCGGCGATAGCTGCGATATGACTCATATCGGCGCTGACCGCGCCTCGCGCTGGGTCCCCGCTTATCAAGGGGATGACACTGGGGGGATGCATCTGACAAACCCTAATCGAACAGCGCGTCGATATCGGCCTGCGAGATGCTGGCCTTCGCATTTTCCTGCGGACCATGCAGGGCCAGACCGTCATCATGCTTGGAAATGTCCGGCGGCAGGGGCATGGCCTCGAACTCCTTGGTGTTCCAGACCGACATCATGCCATCGATACGTTCTTCGATGAAGGCCAGGGCCTGCACCACCTTGGTGATGCGCTGGCCGGTCAGATCCTGGAAGTTACAGGCTTCGAAGATGCGCAGGGTGACGTCGTTTAGATCCTTCAGGCGGCTGTTCTGATAGCCCTCGGGCAACTGCGACCGCACCTCGTTGACGATATCCTCGATCTCCTCGGCGGCGGAGATGATGCTGTTCGTTGCGGTTTCCGTGGAGCGCACCACGGCGGACAGCTGCTCGCTGGCCTCCATGAACGTGTCCTGATTGGACAGCGGGTGACGCAGCGCCGCCATCTCCACCTTCGTGGCCTTGATGCGGCCTGCGATATCGGAGATTTCGATCTGGATTTTTTCGATCTGGGTATGATCGACAGTCAGAAACCGGTCCAGCTTGGTGCCCAGGGCACCGATGGCCGCCATCACCTCGCTATTGTCCATTTCGACATGGACGGGTGCCGGCGGGGGCGGGGGAAGGGCGGGGCCAGCGGCTGCCACCTCACCGCCACGGTTTGGCGCCCTCTTGGCCATCTGGATTTCCGCCATGAAGGGCCGCCGCGGCGTCTGAACCATTCCCATCTCTCCCCCGTCACACAAGAATGCTAACACCCGACCTGTCCAAAAGGCTTCATACCATCGGGTGCGGTCAACGCTTCCGCACTGTGACCGATGCGGCGGGCGCCTGCAAGACGCGATCAATGACCAAAAGATGAAGAGAGTGAACCGGCACTCACGCCGTTTTTCCGCTCTCGTCCCGGATCCAATGGCAACCGGTAGGACCGGTGCCCGCCGCCAGCGCCGCGCCAAGTGCGGGCAGCAATTCGGACAGGGCTTCTTGCGTCTTCCAGGGCGGGTTCACCAGGATCAGGCCAGAGCCGTTCAGGCGGCCGGACCGGTCATCGTCAGACCAGCAAAGCTCAGCCGCCAGCATCTTGGGGATGCCGGTATCTTCCAGCATCTGATGCAACTTCCAGACGGCGGCCCGGTCCTTCACCGGGTACCAGAGCAGATATTGCCCCGTGGCCCAGCGGCGATGTGCCAGGGCCAGGGCCGCAACCATGCGCTCATACTCGTCCGGTGCCTCGAATGGCGGGTCGATGACGACAAGACCGCGCCGTTCCTTGGGCGGCAGATGCGCCTTCAGCGACAGCCATCCATCCATGTGATGCACCGCCACCTGCGCATCACCCCGGAACAGGTTTCGCAGCGTCTGCACATCCTCGGCATGCAGTTCGGCCAGCAGCAGCCGGTCCTGCTCGCGCATCATCATGCGGGTGATCAGGGGGGAGCCGGGATAGGTGCGGATCGGCGACACGCCGTCATTCAGCCGGTTCAGCAGATCGAGATAGGGCTTCGCCGCTTCCGGCAACCGATCGGCGCTGCCATCGGCCAAAACACGGCGGATGCCGCGCAGCGCCTCACCGGTGCGGGTCGCGGCCTGGTCATTCAGATCGTAGCGGCCAATCCCGGCATGGGTATCCAGTACGAAGAAGGGCGCATCCTTGGTCCGCAGCCGGTCCAGCAGCCAGGCCAGGACGGCATGCTTCATGACATCGGCGGCGTTGCCGGCATGGAAGGCGTGGCGGTAATTCATCTCAGGCGTTCTTCGTGATCGTCTGTGCCTTGACGGGATTGGTCACGCCCAGGCGGGTTTCGCGAACCGTGATGTAGACGCCGCTGGCGATCACAATCAAGGCCCCAACCGCCACTGCCGGATGCGGAACCTCACCCCAGATCAGGAAGCCATAGCCGGTTGCCCACAGCATGGCAGTGTAATCGAACGGCGCGATCACCGCCACGGGCGCCCCGCGATAGGCAGTGGTCAGCAACACCTGGGCCAGCCCGCCGATAATACCCAGCAGCGCCAGCATGGCGGCATCATGCGGTGTCGGCATCACGAATTCCCGCGACATGGCGATGCCGGCCACAATGATACCGGTGGCCATGAAATAGAACACGATGCTGGTGCTGGGCTCCGTCGCCGACAGCCGCCGCACCGAAATCATGGCGCAGGCCGCCAGGAAGGAGGAGGTGAGGCCGAACAGGCTGCCGACCGCCTGCGTGCCGCCGGTCATGATGCCCTGGATCAGGGCGGCATCGGGCCGGATCATGATCAGCACGCCGGAAAAACCGACGATCAGCGCCAGTGTCCGCCGCCACCGCACCTTCTCCCCCAACACCAGAACACCCAATGTCGTGGTCCAGAGAGGGGCCGTGAAGGCCAGAGCCGAGGCATTGGCCAGCGGCAGATAAGTGATGGCGGTGAAGCCGCAGGTCATGGAAATGACGCCGATGACACTGCGCGCCAGATGGCCCAGCGGCCTTTTCGTCCGCAGCGACATCAGCCCGCCCGCGCGCCAGATCAGCGGCAGCAGAACCACCATGGCGAACAGCGCACGGAAGAAGATGATCTGGCTGACCGGATAGCGACCACCCAGCCATTTGATGCTGGCATTCATGGCGCTGAACAGGGTGACAGCGGCAATCATCGCCAGGATGGCGCGGGCGACGGGTGGCAATGTGGAAAGGCGCGGCATGGACAGGCGGTTTCAACGACCGTGATGGCAGAGCATCATGGGTGCGCCAAACCGGTGTCAGGGACCAGCCCATCGTTCACATGGCTGACATGGGCAGCCGTGTTGATTTTATTTTAAAGATTCAAAGGCGTGCCGACGCGCCGTTCCGGGGGATCAGCCGACGGGCGTATTCTCGTCGTGCCTTTCAAAGGCCTTGCGGGTGCGCGGACCCACCGCCGGCGGATCGCTGACGTCGCACTTGCCGGTGGTGCTGATCAGTTCAGCGCTGCCCTGGGCACCCAGGCTGACCAGCTGATTCTTGATCTTGCACTGGTAGGAGGCGGCCTTGACGCCCGACGACCCGTTATAGCGGGTGACGGCAGCGGCCCAGCTGCCGGTTTCGCGGCGCAGGCTGACCAGATACTTGGCGGCGTAGCGCACATTGGCTTCCGGGTTCACGATCTTTTCGACCGGGCGGAACGCCTGCTTGTGATGGGCCAGCGACAGCTGCATGCAGCCGGCATAGACATTGCCGCGCAGGTTGCCCTGATTGTCGCGCAGATAGGTGGCGGCCTCCGCCTCCGTCCGCGGGAACATCACGCGGCCACGCACATTCATGATGAACGGGCTGGGCGTGCCGCCGCCGCCGCTTTCAACCAGCGACACGGCCATCAGGATGCCCTTGGGGATGTTGAATTCCTTTTCCGCATCGACGATGTGGTCCAGGCAACCGGCGCGGGCCGGAATGGCCAGGATCATCAGAGCGATCAGGAAGGTAAAGGCGAGCAGCAGGCGGGAGTCCGGGCGGGAGCGGGTGGCAACGCGGGATTGGCGCATCGTCATCTCAATCGTCCCCTCTGGTTCCGGTCATCCGTGGCGGGTTGCCCCGCCGGTTAATCCCGCTTGCGTGCGGGCCCTGCAATCAGACCACCGTTACTCGAATGCGGTGGCCGCTCCCTTAAAGTCACCAGCTTCATGCGCCAGCCGCATACCAATCCCAGAATTGACGCATTGGGTCAACCAAGAATCGTCCTGATTGATGCGTCTTTGTCACAGATCAAAGAAAATTGGTTCCGAAACGGGCCTGGAAGCCGTCTGTCATGGCACGACACTCATGCTATAGGGCGGGTGAACAGGTTTCATCTCGCCTTGCCCGTCCCAGGATTCGCCATGTCGGATACCGTCGCCCGCGCCTATGAATTGCTGCATGCCCAGGACCGCGCAGGGGCCATTACCCTGCTGCGGCAGGATGATGGTCTTGAGGCGGTGGGCCTGCTGGGGGAGCTTTTGCTGGAGGACGGGCAGGCCGGCGAGGCGGCGGACGCCCTGTCACGTGCGGTGGCTGCCGATCCCGGTCACATTCCCTGGCGCCGCGCCCTGGTCACCGCCCTGATGATGGCGGGCCGGAGGGAAGAGGCGTTATCCCAATGCCGCGACCTGCTGACCCGCCGCCCCGACGATGCCGTGGGACAGGTGCGGATGGCCCGCCTGCTGCTGGATGGGGGTGACCGTGATGCCGCCCTTGACCATGCGCGCGAGGCGCGCTTCCTGGCCAAGGATGATCTGGACATCACGACCGCGACCGCCGCCATCCTGACCGATGCCGATGAGGCGTTGGCTGCCGTGGAGATGCTGGATGCCGCCCTGCGTCAGGCCCATCCCGCAGACCCGGCACAGCCGTTCGGCTGGGTGGCGCTGGGCAAAGCCTGGCTGCATCTGGGGGAGCCGGAAAAGGCGGCCAAGGCTTGGCAGGATGCATTGGACATGGATGAGGCTGACCCCGCCGGTGCCACCCCGCTGCTTGCCGGGCTGGCCGGGGCTGGGGCGCAGACCAGCCTGCCGCCGGCCTTCGTCCGCGCGCTGTTTGATACCTATGCCGACCGGTTCGACCGCGAGCTGGTGGGCAAGCTGCGGTACGATGCGCCGCAGGCCCTGCGGCAATTGCTGCTGGATCAGGGCGGGCTGACGGGCCTGCGCGTGCTGGATGCCGGCTGCGGCACCGGTCTGGCCGGCGTTGCGGTCCGGGACATGGCCTCGTATCTGGCCGGATTCGACCTGTCACCCCGCATGGTGGACAAGGCGCGCACGCGGGATGTCTATGACGCCCTGTGGGTGGGGGAACTGGTTGGGTCCATGGCAGAGCGGCCAGGGGCGTTCGATCTGGTCCTGGCGGCGGATGTGCTTGTCTATATCGGTGATCTGGCGCCGGTGATGGAAGCCGCTGCCACAACACTGGTTTCCGGTGGCCGCTTCGCCTTCACCTGCGAACGCAGCGGTGGGCCGGGGTTCCAGCTGCATGAAGGCCGGCGTTTTGCCCATGGAGAGGCACATATAAAGGATGCGGTGGCGGCGGCCAGCCTGACCCTGACGCATCTGGCCCATCACAGCACCCGTATCGACCGGGGACAGCCGGTTCCCGGCTGGATCGCGTTGGTCGTCAAGGCGTGATCATGCGACGGTGACGGTCCAGGGATCGTCACGGCCCTCGATATGCCATTCGGCCAGAAGGTCGCCATTGTCCTGGCCCGTCAGGGTCAGGTAATTGCGCTTGGCCAGCAGGCGGCTGCCATCCGCATCCATCGGCTCCATGGACAGGGTCAGCCGGTCGAACAGGCTTTCCCGCCGCCCGGCCAGCCTTTCCATGATACTGACGCCGAACCCGTCGGGCGGTGGATGCACGATACCGGAGCTGACAAGCTGCCGGATGCGCAGGCCGGGTGCAGACAGCATGCCATGGGCCGCCAGATGCACCTCCCCCGACAGGATGGTGACGCGTACACCGCTGCGCCGCGCGAAATCGGTTATCATGCGCAAAACCCGCAGCCATTCCTCGCGATGCGCGGGGCTGCGCCACTGATCGCGCAGATCATCCTCCATCGCCTGCCGCCCCGGCAGCAGGTTCAAGAACCGTTCGGCCAATCCGAAACCGGGGAAAATCAGCGGTACCGACGACATCAGCAGCAGGTGGCGGCAGGATGCGAACCGATCCAGCCATGCCGGCAGGGCGGCCAGCGTCTGCGGCGACATCACCCGGTCCTCCGTCCGCTCACTGCGCAGATCGGGAGCAAGCACGCCGACACCGTTCAGCATCAGGGCCTGGCTGAAGGAGGGCGGACCATCGGCCAGCAGTGTGTCTGCGGGATCATCATCGCCCATGCCGATCTGGAACAGGCGGAAGGCGCGGCGGGCCGCCTCGTAAATCGCCCGATAGGCCGGGCTGTCCAGCAGTTCCGGCGGGTGGGAGCCCCAGCCATCGATAATGTCATGGTCGTCCCACATGCACAGCGATGCGACGCCGCTTTGCAGGGCCGCCGGCTCGGCCTGGGTCCAGGCATGCAGGTAGGTGGCCAGATACCAGGCATCCAACTGTGCGGCCAGATCGGGGCCGGCGGACAGGCCCAGCCGCTTCATCAGCTTGGCTTCCGACAGGCTGCGCAGGGCCGGCACCCGTTCCCAAAGGCCGTCAGCATAGACCTGATCGCCGCCCATCAGCAAAAGATGCATGGGGCTGGACCGGTGGCGGCCCAGCAGGCGTGCCCATAGGGCGTTGCGCCGCAATCCGGCGGCCTCAATACTGTCCTCATCCTCACAGCCGCCGCAGCTGACAAAGCCGATGCGCGGCGCGATGGCGGTGCCGGGCACCGACAGCATCCACCGCCGCTCATCCTCTGCAAAGCCATAGGTGGCCCGGCCATCCTGCAACCCGCGTGGCACCGCAAAATCATACCGCCACAGGCGCAGCGTGCCGGGCGGGCAGGGCACACCCACCGGCCCCACGGGCGGCATATCCTTCCATTCATGCAGGAAACGCGGCGGCACCGCCAGACCGACACCCTCCACCCGCAGATCGGGTGGTTCGGCATCACCGGCCAGCAGGAAAACCGCGGACACGCGCCAGCGCTGCCCCGACCCCGTCGCCCCCTGGGCGCCACGGGCGCGCAGCAAGGGGCCCATCAGGATGACGGGCGGTTCCATCTTCTGTCGGGAACGCCGGGGTGAAGGAGGGGGCGGGGAACTCATCATCCTCGAAATGCGGTGGCGGGCGGGAAAGGTCAAGCCTGTAACAGTTTGACAAGGCTGATGGCACAAGAGTCGGTCACCGCTTTTTCCCATTGCCAAGCGGTCGGCGGCAAGGCGGAATGGTGACATCTTTCTGTCATTGCCGTTGTTGAAAGCCTGCCCACCATGGATGCCCGTTACCGTTCCCGCGAAATTGGCCGCAAGGCCGAAGATGTCGACGCGCTGAAACGCTCTTTCCTGGAATGGCTGGTCTATTCGGTGGGCAAGGATGCCAAGACGGCGACGCGCCGCGACTGGTTCACCTCCGGCGCTTTGTCGGTGCGCGACCGTGTCGTCGATCGCTGGATGGACACGACGCGCGGGGTTTATGCCGCCGATGCCAAGCGCATCTATTACTTCTCCATGGAGTTCCTGATTGGCCGGCTTCTGTCCAACAATCTGGACAATCTGGGCCTGACGGAGGTCTGCCGGGAGGCGGTGGACCGTCTGGGCCTGCGCCTGGAAGAAGTGCTGGATGCCGAACCCGACCCGGCGCTGGGCAATGGTGGCCTGGGCCGGTTGGCCGCCTGTTTCCTGGACAGCATGGCGACGCAGCATCTGCCGGCCTATGGCTATGGCATCCGCTATGAATATGGCCTGTTCGAACAGCGCTTCGATCAGGGTTTTCAGGTGGAATTCCCGGACAATTGGCTGCGTTTCGGCAACCCGTGGGAGTTTGCGCGGCCAGAGGTGCTGTACCCCATCCATTTTCATGGCCGGGTCGAAACCTATATCGACGGGGCCGGGGTGGAGCGACGCCGCTGGGTCGATACCGAGACTGTCCATGCCATGGCGTTTGACACGCCCATCGTCGGTTACGGTGGCGAAACGATCAATACGTTGCGCCTCTGGTCCGCCCGCGCCACCAGTGATTTCAACTTCCACCATTTCAATGATGGCGATTATCTGAAAGCTGTGGAAGGCAAGGTCCTGTCGGAGAACCTGTCACGCGTGCTCTATCCCAATGACGCGACGGAGGTGGGGCGCGAACTGCGGTTCAAGCAGGAATATTTCTTCACCAGCGCGTCCATCCAGGACATCCTGCGCCGCTATATGCAGCATCATAAGGATTTCGATGCGCTGCCGGAAAAGGCGGCCATTCAGTTGAATGACACGCATCCGGCCATCGGTATCGCCGAACTGATGCGTATCCTGATTGATATCCATGGGCTGGATTGGGACAAGGCCTGGGACATCACCCGCCGTACCTTCAGCTATACCAACCACACCCTGCTGCCTGAGGCGCTGGAAAGCTGGCCCGTGGGCATGATGGAACATGTGCTGCCCCGGCATATGCAGATCATCTACGATATCAATGCCAAGTTCCTGCAAGGGGTTTGGTCTCGTTGCGATATCGATACGATCCGCCGTCTGTCCCTGATTGATGAGAATGGCGGGCGGCGGGTGCGCATGGGCGGGCTGGCCTTCCTGGGCAGCCACAAGGTGAACGGGGTTTCTGCCCTGCATACCGACCTGATGAAGCAGACGGTGTTTGCCGACTATCACCGCCTGTTCCCCGACCGCATCACCAACAAGACCAATGGCATTACCCCGCGCCGCTGGCTGCATCAGGCCAACCCGGCCCTGTCCCGCCTGATCAGCAGCCGCATCGGCGATGGCTGGATCACCGACCTGGGGCAGTTGGCAGCCTTGAAGGACAGGGCAGGGGACGAGGTGTTCCAGGAAGAGTTCCGCCGGGCCAAACGCCAGAACAAGAAGCGGCTGGCCGCCTATATCGCCCGCCACCTGCGCATCGATGTCGATGTCGATAGCCTGTTCGACGTGCAGGTGAAGCGCATCCATGAATATAAGCGGCAGTTGCTGAACCTGCTGCAGACGGTGGCGCTCTATAATGAAATCCGGGACAATCCCAACCGAGACTTTACCCCCGTCACCAAGATCCTGGCCGGCAAGGCAGCACCCGCCTATCACCAGGCCAAGCTGATCATCAAACTGGCGAATGACATTGCCAAGGTGGTGAACAATGACCCGCTGGTGCGCGGGCGGCTGAAACTGGTGATGCTGCCCAATTACAATGTCAGCCAGGCGGAAATCATCATGCCCGCCGCCGACCTGTCGGAACAGATTTCAACGGCAGGGATGGAGGCGTCGGGCACCGGCAATATGAAACTGGCCCTGAACGGTGCCCTGACCATCGGCACCCTGGATGGGGCCAATGTCGAAATCCGCGACCATGTCGGCGCCGACAACATCTTCATTTTCGGCCTGACTGCGCAGGAGGTGCAGGATCTGCGGTCGGGTGGCGGCTTTGACCCGCGCGCCGTCGTGGGGGCAAACCCGCATTTGAAGCGTGCGCTGGACATGATCGGCAATGGTGCCTTCAGTCCCGATGACCCTGGACGTTTCCGCCCCATCGTCGATGCATTGCTGTATGGCGACCATTTCCTGGTCACCGCCGATTTCGAGGATTACCGCAACGCCCACACTGCCGCCCGCGCGCTGTACCGGGACAAGGCGGAATGGACGGCCAAGGCCATTTTGAATACCGCCGGTATGGGCTGGTTCTCTTCGGACCGGACCATCATGGAATATGCCAGCGAAATCTGGGGCGTGGCACCGGTGCCGCCCGTTGGGGATGCGGCGGATTGACCGCAAGCGCCGGGGTGTCTCGTGTGGATACCCCGGCCTTCACGCATCAGTTCCGCCGCTTGAACCGTGACCCGATCTCCGCCTCTTCGTTTTCATACTGATAACCGAAGGTCTGCTTCTGACGGATCAGGGTACCGGGATCACCCACCGGCACCGTCGGCTGGTAACGCCATGTGCGAACGGCCTTTTCAACCGATGTCGCATATTGCGGGTTGCCGGATTTCTCCAGAATCTTTGTTTCCTTCACCCGGCCATCGGCGGTGGAGACCATGAATTCGATGGTCACCTGACCCGATACGGAGATGCGGTTGTCCGGCGTGTCCGGCACCTCCCGGAACAGCGGTTTCACCTCGCCCTCCGGCACCGGCAATCCGCGTGTCGCCTCGACCCACTTGTCCTCTGTCACGCTGTCCCCGCGCTTGAAGGCGATATAGGCCAGCATGCCATAGGTGGGGCGCAGAACCGCCTTCACCGCCGCATCATCCTGCCCGACACCCCGGTCCGCGACGGAGATGAACATGGCCTCGGCCTCATCCTTGCGACCGGTTTCCATGGTCAGCAGGGCATGTTCATAATCCACCATCAGGCGGACGACATGATTGGCCGGCACGGCCTGGGCCACGGTGGAGGCGCGGTCCAGATACTTGCGGACATCAACGATGTCCATGGCACCCTTCAACTGCCGCGCCTGGGTCAACAGAGCATTGACATGTCCCACCGATTCCGCGCCGAAATTCTTGGCATACAGGTTGATGACCTGATCCTGTGCATCGCGCGCCGCCTCAAAATCCCCGGCACGGATCAGCGCCAGTGACAATTGCTCATGCACCGCGATCGGGGTGCCATCCTCCGGACCGACATGGCGTTTCAGGGCCACGATGGCTTTGCGGATCGTGCTGGGGGCGGCCCGGTCCTTGCCCGTACGCAGGAAAATATCGATGGCGTTCAGCAGCAGCCGCTCATGGCTGGCGGCCTTATAGGTGGGGGACTGTTCATAGATTTCCGCCGCCTGCCAGGCCAGATCGAAGGCCTCATTCAGCTTGCCTTCATTCATCATCGCCACGGAGGCCTTGTTCGCCTCCTGCCAGGTCATGGCCGATGCCGGCAAGGATGACAGCAGCAAGGCACAGACAGCGAGACTGGCAACACGCATGGAAACCCCCGGAAAAATATCGCGGGCTGCACGATATCTTTCCGGGGGCTGGCATTCAACGCAGGAGATTGCACGATTGCAAATGCATGCAATCGTATGGTGTGATTTCGACCCGTCAGCTTGCCGCGTTGCTGACGCTCTGCCGCACGGTGACCAGCGATCCGGCTGACCCTTCGGTCGCGGTGGGCTGGAACCGCCAGTTCAGGATGGATTTGGTCATCACGGATACATATTTTGGATCACCGGAGCTTTCCAGAACGCGGACTTCCTTGACCTTGCCGTCGGCGGTGGATACGCGCAGCTCCATGGTGGCAGACCCGGTCAGCCCGCTCTCGATGCTTTCCGGGATGGAGCGGAACAGGGGCTGCGGACCGCCGGCATGCTGCGGCAGGCCACGCGTGGCCTCCACCATGCGGTCCTCGGTCTGCGGATCGCCCTCACGCTGCGCAATGAAGGCCAGCATGCCATAGGCATCGCGGGCCAGGCTGCGCATCGCCACATTCTCCGACGCCCGCGCCTGCCTCACGATGGAACGAAGCTGCGCGCCGGCGGCGCTGTCGCGACCGGCATCAATGGCGCCCATGGCCTGTTCAAATTCCACCTGCAGGCGGATCGGGTGATCGGCAGGCAGGCTCTTGGTCAGGCCGTCGATCCGGTCCAGATAGCGCTGGGCCGTTGCCGCATCGCGGGCGGCCTTGGCGGTGCGGACCAGTTCCAGCTGCGCATTCACGCTGCCCACACTGTCGGCGCCATAGTTCTTTTCATAAAGCGTGGCCACGCGCTCATAGATCAGCTTGGCCTTGGCCTTGTCGCCCAGGGCCAGATAGGACTTGGCCAACTGTTCGTTCAGCGCGATGGTTTCCGGCGCCCCCTCGGGCACATGCCGGCCAATGGCCGTCAGCGCCTTTTGCAGCATTTCCGGTGTCTTGGCAGGATTCTGGATCTGCAGGAAGATGTCGGCGGCGTTCAGTAGCAGCCGCTCATGGTTGCTGGGCTTGTAGTTGGGGGTCTTCTCATACAGTTCTGCGGCCTGCCACGCCAAGTCGAAGGCCGGCTGCAACTTGCCTTCCACCATCAACGCCACAGAAGCCTTGTTGGCCTCCTGCCAGCTGGATGCGGCCTGTACTGGGCCGGCCAGCAGTAGCGCGCACGCTGCGACGGGGATCAATTTCGTTGCAAACATGCAACCTCCTGGGAATGTCAAGTAAAAAGTTAAATGTAACTTACGATGCTTTGCAGTTCCGCTCAAGCGGGGAAAGTTTGGCCCATGCAATGTTTCTGCTTTTGCACCCGCCCTGCGCCGCGCGCTGCCCAGCCTTGTCGGAGGGCGGGACGGATTTCGCTGGTGCAACAGCATGGTTTCCGGCATGGTCCGTGCCGTAACCGAGTGGCTGTGGGGCCCCCGGTGGCCACCCATGCCACCAACAAGATACGCCCCGAATGATGAGAGTCGGGTCGTGTCGCTGCCCATCGCCCTGATGGTGCCGCCCTTCGCTTTCCGAACCAGCAGAAGCCGCTCCGAAGCGCAACCGCCAGCGCCGGGATGATCCCGACGTTTGGCATCCCTTGCGCTCCAACCGCGTCCGGACCCGTGAAGGGCCGGCGGTGCGGAGCGTTTGGCTTTGTCCGAAGAAAGCACGTTCCTTGACCATTACCTTTTCCGATCTCGCTCTTCCCGCTTCCCTGATGCAGGCCGTGGCCGAGCTGGGCTATGTCACCCCGACCCCGATCCAGGCGCAGGCCATTCCCGCCGCGCTGGAGGGCCAGGATGTCGTGGCGTCCGCCAACACCGGCACCGGCAAGACCGCGGCCTTCGTGCTGCCGGCCCTGGCCCGCATTGCCGCGTCGGAGCGTCAGGCCGGTTCCTGGGGCCCGCGCGTCCTGGTGCTGACGCCGACGCGTGAACTGGCCAGCCAGGTGCTGGAGCAGGTTCGCCTGCTGTCCAAGTTCGGTCGCATCCAGACCGGCACCGTGCTGGGCGGCATGCCCTATCGCGCCCAGATCGAGATGCTGCGCCGTCGCGCCGATCTGATCGTCGCGACGCCGGGCCGCCTGATCGACCATCTGGAGAATGGCAAGGTCGACCTGTCCTGCATCGAGATGCTGGTGCTGGACGAAGCCGACCGCATGCTGGACATGGGCTTCCGCGATGCCGTGGAACAGATTGCCGGCGCTTGCCCGGAAGGTCGTCAGACCCTGCTGTTCACCGCTACGCTGGACCGCACCGCAGAAAAGCTGGCCGCCAGCCTGACCAAGAACCCGGTGCGCGTCGATGTGGCCGGCAAGGCCGTCACCAACACCTCCATTGAGCAGCGCTGGCTGCGCGCCGACGGTCTGGACCACAAGCACAAGCTGCTGGGCCGCCTGTTGGAAGATGAAGCCTTCGGCAAGGGCATCATCTTCATGGCGACCAAGGCCGATTGCGATGTGATGGCCGACCGCCTGTCCGAGCAGGGCCACCGCGCCATGCCGCTGCATGGCGACATGCAGCAGCGCGAGCGTAACCGCGTGGTGCAGTGGCTGCGTGACAGCCGTATCAACGTGCTGGTCGCCACCGACGTTGCCGCCCGCGGCATCGACATTTCCGACCTGTCCCACGTCATCAATTTCGATCTGCCGCGCGTCGCGGAAGATTACGTGCACCGCATCGGTCGTACCGGCCGCGCCGGTGCCACCGGCATCTCCTACAGCCTGTTCACCCGCCATGACCGCAATCTGGTTCGCGCGATTGAGCAGTATACGGGCCAGCCGCATATCCAGACCACCCTGCCGGGCCTGGAGCCGATGCCCGAGCCGGAGCGCAGCAAGTTCCGCCCCGGCGGTGCTGGCGGGCCCAAGCCGTACGGCGCCCGCAGCAATCAGGCTGGCAAGCCCTATGGCAACAAGGGTGGCTATGGCGGCCAGCGCCGTGAAGGCGGCTGGGGCGGCGAGCGCCGCGAGGGTGGCTATCAGGGCGGTGGTGCCCAGGGTGGTGAACGTCGTGACGGCTATCAGGGCGGTGAGCGCGCCGAGGGCGGTTTCCGCGCCGAACGCCGCGACGGTGGTTATCAGGGCGGCGAACAGCGTTCGCAGAGCGAGCGTCTGGGCGGTTGGCAGGGCGAACGCCGTGAAGGCGGTTTCCAGGGCGAGCGTCGTGAACGCCGCGACTTCCAGGGCGAAGGCCAGCATCAGGGCGGTGACCGTCCGCAGCGCGCCTGGACCCCGGATGCCAGCCCCGTCGCCGGTGAAGCCCGCACCCCGCACCCGCACAAGGCCAACCCCTACAAGCCCCATGCCGGCAAGGGCCGTCCCCACGGCCATGGCGGCGAAGGCCGCGCCGACTTCCGCGACGCCGGCCAGGGCGGTGAAAAGCGCCGCGAATTCCGTGGCGAACGCCAGGGCGAAGCCCGCGCCGAAGGCGGTGCCGCCGCAACGCGCCGTCCGTTCCGCCAGGGTTGATACCTGACAGGGAAAGCCCCTCTCCCGCCGCTGGCTGGGGGAGGGGCTTTTTCATTTCAAGTTTCGGTCCGTATCCGTTAATCCACCAGCGCCCACTGTCCGATTGAAGAGCCAAGCGTCCATGCCCGACAATATCCTTGAAGCGCAAGTCGCCAAGCGTCGTACCTTTGCCATCATCGCGCACCCTGACGCGGGTAAGACGACGTTGACGGAGAAGCTGCTGCTGTTCGGCGGTGCCATTCAGATGGCCGGTGCCGTGAAGGCGCGGGGCGAGCAGCGGCGCGCGCGGTCGGACTGGATGAAGGTGGAGCGGGAGCGCGGGATTTCGGTCACGGCGTCGGTGATGAATTTCGACTATGCCGACCGTACCTTCAATCTGGTCGATACGCCGGGCCACGAGGATTTTTCCGAGGATACATATCGTACCCTGACCGCCGTCGACAGCGCCGTGATGGTGATCGACGGGGCCAAGGGCATTGAGGCCCAGACGCGCAAGCTGTTCGAGGTTTGCCGCATGCGCGACGTGCCCATCATCACGTTTGTGAACAAGATGGACCGCGACGCGCGCGACCCGTTTGATCTGATGGACGAGGTGGAGCGCGACCTGCAGCTGGAAGTCACCCCTGCCTCCTGGCCCATCGGGTCGGGGTCGGATTTCCGGGGCTGTTATGACTTGATCCGCGACCGGCTGATCCTGATGGATCGCCGTTCGGGCGATGTGGCGACCGATGGCGTGGAATGCAACGGCATCGACGATCCCAAGATCGACCAGATGCTGCCCGCCGATCAGGCCGCCAAGCTGCGCGAGGATGTGGCCATGGTGCGGGAGCTGTGCCCGCCCTTCAATCTGGAGACCTATCGCGAAGGTCACCAGACGCCCGTGTTCTTCGGCTCCGCCATCAATAATTTCGGCGTGCGCGAGCTGCTGCTTGGTCTGGCCGCCTATGCCCCGCCGCCGCGCCATCAGAAGGCCGATGGCCGCATGGTGGAGCCGGACGAGAGCAAGGTGACGGGCTTCGTGTTCAAGGTCCAGGCCAACATGGACCCCAACCACCGCGACCGTATCGCCTTCTTCCGCCTCTGTTCCGGCCATTTCAAGCGCGGGACCAAGCTGAAGCATATGCGCAGCGGCAAGATCCTGGCCGTGAACAATGCGGTGCTGTTCCTGGCCCGCGACCGGGAACTGGCCGAAGACGCCTTCCCCGGCGATATCATCGGCATCCCCAACCACGGCACCCTGCGCATCGGCGACACGCTAACCGAGGGCGAGGAACTGCGCTATACCGGCGTGCCCAGCTTCGCACCCGAACTGTTGCAGCGTGTGCGCCTGGATGACCCGATGAAGGTGAAGCATCTGCGCAAGGCGCTGGAGCATTTCGCCGAAGAAGGCGCGTCGCAGGTCTTCAAGCCCATCGTCGGCGCCGACTGGGTGGTGGGTGTGGTCGGACAGCTGCAGTTCGAGGTGCTGGCCGCGCGCATCGAGGCCGAATATGGCATGAAGGCCCGGTTCGAGACGGCGGGCTATGACGCCGCCCGCTGGGTGGAAAGCGATGATCCCGTGGCGCTGAAGAACTTCATCGATAGCCGCCGCGCCGATCTGGCCGAAGATCATGACGGCGCGCTGGTCTATCTGGCCCGCAATGGCTGGCAGCTGAACCGCGCCCAGGAGGATTTCCCGGCTCTGCGGTTCCTGAAGACGCGCGAGCAGAACAAGAGCGTGACGACAGTGGCGGCCTGACCGGGCCGCCACCTATCCCCCTCGCGCGCCCAACACCCGGTGGAGGGCGTTATCGGCCATGGGTGCGAAGGACCAGTCGGATGCCATGCATTCGAATGTCTCGTCCTTCATGTAGAACAGGAAATGACGAAACCCGTCTGCGTCCGGGGCCAGGGTGATCCAGTCTTCCGGCTGATCCCGCAATTGATCGGGGCCGGTCAGTTCGTAGAACTCGCCCCAATCCGGGGCCGCCTGACGGTAGCGGCACTGGTTCTGGTACCAGCCCTCGTCATTGGTTTCGCCCAGCCGGTAACGGCTGCAATTGCCAAACCTCAGAATCCCTTGCTCGTCTTCCTGGAAGGCAGGAAAGGCATAGTGATTCAGGATAAGGCGCATGTGAAGCGCCCCGTCCTGGGTCCAGAATTCTGGCGCTGGGCATACAGGCTCCGCGTTCCAACCCCGGTTCAGGCGGGTGAAGGTTGGGGGAGGTGGGCGCACGGCGGCTAGGCGCCGCCGCCGATGTGAAAAGAATGACATGGGCTTGCTGCCTTTCTGGCCACATGCCCACCCGATATCAGATCACGCCGACCAGATACAGAATGATAATGACGGGGATCGGGATACCAAGGACCCAAAGCAGAATGCCGCGCATATCGTTCCTCCTCTGACCGTGGGGTTCATGGAGGGGGAACAGCGTTACGGTGCGGATGGTTCCGTCTTAACGGGCCGCAATCGCCACTGTGATCGTGTCGGCATAGGTGCCGGCGATGGCCTGCGGGTTGGCGGGGATGTTGACCTTGAAGCTTTTGGTGGACACCGTCTTCTTGGCGCTGGTCCGTGTCAGGACGACGGGGGTGGCCAGCGACTTCACGCCCGAATTATCATATTGCACCGTGTAGGCGGCGCGTGCGCCGGTGGCGTTTACCAGGGCACCGGCATTGGCCGACGAGATGGTGACGGTAAAGCCGTTGCCACGGTTGCACTTTTCACCCACGGTACCGATGGTCAGATTGCTGGTGCCTTTGACCAGATCGACGCTGCTGGTGTTTGTCTGATTGATCTGCACGAAGCAGATAGTTTCCATGGTGCCACGCAGGCCGATGCTGCCATTGGACTGCGCCAGTGCCGGAAGGGCGCTGGAGGCCAAAAGCAGGGTGGCGGCCAACGCCGCGCATGCGTGGTCTTTGCGGACCATGGTGACAACCTCGGTTCTGGCCTTGGGGCCTTGCAATGCCGGCTGATGCCGGTCGTTCCTGTACTAAAGCAAGACTGATTCCAGGTAGTTAAGGGCGTCTGTGTCGGATTTTCATTGCGCTATGCAATGGTTTGATGGTTTGGCATTGCCTGTAGTTGCATTATGCAAAGTGTCCGGGTTTGCATAATGCAATTAAGAAGACACTTTCCCATCGTTCCGCAATCCGTTATGACAAGGTTGTCACATAGCTGGACGATAGAATGATCCGGCGGGTGAAGCAGGGAGGATCGATCATGGCCCCTACGCGTCGGGCGGCATTGGGGATGCTGGCTGCTGCCGCATCCGCCCCCTTGGCCCCATCCTGGGCGTCCAGCCCACCGCCCTGGTACTCCTTGATCCCGCCTGCCGCCGCCCCGGATGGTTCCATTCCCGGCTGGCGCCCGCTGGGTGGGCGGGCCAGCTACCGGCTGGAGGCGGGAGAGATTGTCGGGACATCGGTGGAGAAATCGCCCAACAGTTTCCTGTGCAGCGAGGAACTGTTCGGCGATTTCATCCTGGAATTCGAGGTGAAGACCGATCCGCGCCTGAATACCGGCGTGATGATCCGGGCGCTGACCAAGCCCGATTATCGCAATGGCGTCGTCCACGGCTATCAGGTGGAAATCGACCATGCCGCCCGCCGCTGGACGGGTGGGCTGTATGATGAACAGCGCCGGCTGTGGCTGGCGACACCGGCCCACCGGCCCGAAACCCAGGCCAGCTTCAAATCCGGCGACTGGAACCATCTGAGGGTGGAGGCGGTGGGCACGCGCTTTCGCACCTGGCTGAACGGTCTGCCCGCCATTGTCATGGTCGATGACATGACACCGCGCGGCTTTATCGGGTTGCAGGTGCATGATGTCGGCCCCGATCCGGCCAATGCGGGGCTGGAGGTGCGGTTCCGCAACCTGCGCATCATCACCGACGATCCTGGCCGCTATATGCGCAGGCCGCTGGACGTAACGGATGAGCAGGATTTCATCGCCAACCATATCAGCACTGAACGCGCCGCCCTGGGCTGGCGGTTGCTCTGGAACGGGCGGGATGGGGCGGGGTGGTCCGGTCTGTCGGCCAGTGGTTGGCGCACCGAGAACGGGGTGATCATCCGCGATGGTGCCGCCACCCCGTTGGTCACCGCCGACCGGTTTACGGATTTCGATCTGGAACTGGATGTGCGCGCGACCGATGGGGCCGATGGCGCAATCACCTATCTGGGCAGTGCCGATTATCGCCTAGCACAGGGGCCGCAGGGGCAGGGGGATGCCGCCAGCGGCACCCTGATCGGCAAGGTTCCGGCCCGCAACCTGACCGATCCCAATCCTGACAAGCCATCGATGAAGCCCGCCGGCCACTGGAACCGCGTCCGTATCCTGGCGCGCGGCGACCGGATCGAGCATTGGCTGAACGGATCAAAGCTGGTGGAGGGTCGCCGGGCTGCGCTCGGCGTGCCGCCATCGGGTCCCATCCTGCTGCGCCCCGGCAAGGACCGTTTGGAATTCCGTTCCGTCCGTATCCGTCCCCTGTAAGGAACGCTGCATATGAACCGGCGACAGGCCCTGCTGGCCGCCATCACGCTGTTGGGCGGCACCTTCCTGGACGGCGCGCTTCCCGTCTGGGCCTATGAGGGGACGAGGGCTGGCAAGGGGCAGCCGGGCCGTTTCTTCAATGCCCGCGAAATGGCGCTGCTGGCCGAGGTGGCGGAGATCATGATCCCCGCCACCGCCACGCCCGGCGCCATGGCGGCCAATGTCCATGGCGTGATCGATGGGCTGATGCTGGATTGGGCGCTGCCGGCGACGCGGGCGCAGTTCCGTCAGGCGCTGAGCGATATCGACGCCAGGGCAGCCCCCCATGGCTTCCTGGCCCGCCCGCCCGCCGAACGCGCCGCCCTGCTGACCGGCATCGATATCGCCGCCTTTCATGGGCAGGGCCCAGCGGATCAGGCCTATCGCCGTCTGAAGCAGCTGATCTGGTACGCCTATTTCACGTCCGAAGGGGCCGATCCTGATTATGTCGCCGTTCCCGGCCAGTATCGGGGCGACATTACGCGGGTGGAGATGGAACAGCTGGTGGCGGGGGCGCGCTGATGGAATGGGACGCGATCGTCATCGGCTCCGGCATTACCGGCGGCTGGGCAGCCAAGGAACTGTGCGAGAAGGGGTTGAAGACCCTGGTCCTCGAACGTGGCCGGCATATCGACCATGGCGGTTCCGACTATACCGACATGGAAGCCCCGTGGGAGGTGGAGTTCCGCAATCTGGTGCCGGAGGATTGGCCGGATAAGGGCTGGCAATATATGAAGGATAAGGGTGACTGGATCTATAGGATGCAGCACCTGCAACTCTTTGCCGATACAAAGACCTATCCCTTCTCCTACCCCGAAGACCGGCCCTTCATGTGGACGCGGAGCTATCAGTTGGGGGGACGGTCGCTGACCTGGTATCGGCAATCCTATCGCTGGGGGGAGGCGGATTTCACCGCCAACCTGCGCGACGGGCACGGGGTGGACTGGCCCATCCGTTATGCCGATCTGGCGCCCTGGTACGATCATGTCGAACGGTTCGCGGGCATTTCCGGCAGCCTTGAGGGGCTGGACGAGCTGCCCGACGGGGTGTTTCAGCCGCCGTTCGAGATGAACTGCGCCGAACGCCGCGTGTCGGAGACGCTAAAACGCCGGCGCCCCGATCTGCATATGATCATGGGCCGCACCGCCAATATGACAGCACCGACGGCGGAGCAGGAGGCGCTGGGCCGGTCACGCTGTCAGGCGCGGTCGCATTGCAGCCGGGGTTGCTCCTTCGGTGCCTATTTCAGCAGCCTGTCTGCCACCCTTCCTGCCGCCCGCAACACCGGCAACCTGACCATTCTGACCGATCAGATTTGCCACAGCCTGGAACATGATCCGGCCACGGGCCGCGTCACGGGCGTGCGGGTGATCGATGCCAACAGCATGGGCACCAGCACCCACCGCGCGCGGCTGGTGTTCCTGTGTGCCTCGGCCATCGGGTCCGCCCATATCTTGCTGAATTCCCGCAGCGAGGCGCATCCGCGCGGGCTGGCCAATGGCAGTGACGCGCTGGGCCGTTACCTGATGGACCATGTTGGCGGTGCCTCCGCGTCGGGGCGGGTACCGGGAATGCTGGACCGGTATGATTTTGGTCGGCGTCCGAATAACATCTATATCCCCAATGTCCGGGCCAGGGGACAGAAGCCGGGTGACGGCTTCATCCGGGGCTTCGGTTTTCAGGGTGGGGCCACGCGCGGTCGCGCCATGGAGGGGGCCGGGCGACAGGTTGGTTTTGGTGCGAAGGTGAAGGATGGGGCCACACAATACGGCCCCTGGACCATCCGTATCGACATGTTCGGGGAAATGCTGCCCTACGCCGATAACCGCCTGACCCTGCACCCGACGAAAACCGACCGCTGGGGCATTCCGCTGGCGCATCTGGACTGCACCTTGCGCGACAATGAATTGGCCATGATCGGCCGGGGCCGGGACGAGGCGGCGGAAATCCTGCGCGCCGGCGGGTGCGAGGATGTGACGGCGCACGCCCGGTTCGACCATCCGGTGGGCTTCAAGACGCATGAGATGGGGACCGCCCGCATGGGCCGCGACCCCGCCACCTCCGTCCTGAACGCCTGGAATCAGGCGCATGAGGTGGCGAACCTGTTCGTCACCGACGGGGCCTGCATGACGTCGAACGGCACACAGAACCCGTCGCTGACCTATATGGCCCTGACGGCGCGTGCCGCGAACCATGCGGTGGAACTGTTGCGGCAAGGGGCGATCTGACGCGCCCCTTCTCCGCGATTGATCAATCCTTGGCCTTCAGCAGGTCGCGGATTTCGGTCAGCAGGATCTCGCTCTTGGTCGGCTCCACGGGCTTGGCATCTTCCTTCTTCTTGAAGCGGTTCACCTGCTTGACCAGGATGAACACGGCCCAGGCTACGATGAAGAACTTGATTACGGCGTTGATGAACAGGCCGTAATTGATGGTGGTGACGCCGGCATCCTTAGCGGCCTTCAGGGACGGATAGTCGCCGCCCGACAGGCTGATGAAATAGTCGGAGAAGTCGATGCCGCCCATGAGATAGCCGATGGGCGGCATCAGTATGTCGTTCACCAGCGAGGTGACGATGGCGGTGAAGGCCGCGCCGATAATGATACCGACGGCCAGATCCACGACATTGCCGCGGCTGATGAAAGTCTTGAATTCGTTCAGCATGGGTTCCCCGTTCCCATCGGCAGCGGCCCCCGTGGCCGTGCCAGTGCGATCAGCATCCTGCATCGTGCCCGGAATGGAAAGCCCCCATGTGCCCCGCGCACTTGTCCCCGCCCGTCCCGGCCCCGACACTGGGGGCCTGTCCATATCCCCGAGGTGACGCGCCATGCCGCATCCCGCCCTCCCGAACCCGCCCGGCCTTATCAGTGATATCGCGGTGCTGGAGGGGCTGTATGGCCCACCGGGCGCGCCGTCGCTGGCCAAGGTTTCAGACCGGCTGACGCAAGCCTACCGTGCCTGGCTGTCGGCAGCACCTTTCTTCGCGCTAGGGTCCGTGGGGGCAGGTGGGCTTGACGTGTCGCCGCGCGGGGATGCGGGTATGGCGGTCACCATCCTGGATGACCGGACCCTGTTGATCCCCGACCGGCGCGGCAATAACCGCATCGACAGCTTGCGCAACATCATCGCCGATCCGCGTGTGGCCTGCCTGTTCCTGATCCCTGGTGTCAATGAATGCCTGCGCATCAATGGCCGCGCCGCCATCAGCATTGATGCGGACCTTTGCCAGCGTCTGGCCATGGAGGGGCAGTTGCCCCGGTCCGTGATATGGGTGGAAATCGACGAGGTCTATTTCCAATGCGCCCGCGCCCTGATCCGTTCCGACCTCTGGGTCCTGGGTGCGCGGGGCCGCCCGGATGGCGTTCCCACGGCGGGACAGATGACGGCAGAGGCCAGTAACGGTGCCGAAGGCGGCCCCGCCTATGACGCCGCCCTTCCCGAACGGCAGCGCCGCACATTATGGTGAGGTGCTGAAACCGGGGATGGGGGACGGACGGGAATGTGGGGCCTGCTGCGCTTTATCGCCACGCTGATCGGCGTGGTCCTGTTTTTGACCCTGCCCATGGTCTTCCGGGACAATATTCCAGACGGGCTGTTCGATGCCTGGGACAGCCTGTTACGCCCCTTGCGCGACCCGGTGACCCGGTTCTGGTGGCAATATTTCAACCGCCTGGATCAGCAGCCGCTGTTCCAGCTATCGACCCTGCTGACCCAGGCGCTTGCTATCACCCTTGTGATCACCGCCATCCGCTGGATATGGCGGCGGCGGGTGGCGTGAAGCTTCGTAGCTGCTACAGCCAATCCTGAAGCCTGTACCACATCATGCCCAGCACCAGCGCGGGCATTTTCAGGCCCGGCGGTCCCGGAAAGGCCCGGTGCGGCACGCGGGCGAAGATGTCGAAACGGCCCGCCTGACCGGCAATCGCCTCTGCCATCACACGCCCGGCAATCGCGGTCAGGGCCACGCCATGGCCGCTATATCCTTGCGCGAAATAGGTCGTGGGGCTGACCCGGCCCAGATGCGGCATGCGGTTCATGGTGATGGCGACATGGCCGCCCCAGCAGAACTCCACGCCGACATCGGCCAGTTGCGGGAAATATTTCAGCATGGTCCGGCGCAGCGACTGTTTCAGGTCGGGCCGGTCGAACCCGGAATAGCTGACGCCCCCGCCGAACAGGAAGCGGTTATCCGGGCTGCGCCGGTAATAGTTCAGTACGAAATTCACATCTGCAATCGCGATGTCAGACGGGATCAGAGCCTGCGCCCGCTCCGCCTCCATCTTCGCGGTCCCGATGATGTAGGTGCCCGCCGGCATCACTTGGGCGCGGATGGGGGGGCTTAAGTCCCCCAGATAGGCATTGCCGGCCAGGACCAGGAATTTTGCCGATACCGATCCTGTTGCCGTGAACGCCTTTGGCGTGGCCCCGGTATCGATGCGCACCACCCGGCTGCCCTCATGGATACGCACGCCCAGCCCTTCGGCGGCAATCGCCAGCCCCAGCGCATAGTTCAACGGGTGCAACTGCCCGCTGCCGTCATCGAACAACCCGCCCAGATAGGCGTCGGTTGCCACCATGGACCGGATTTCATCGCGCCCCACCATGCGCGTCTTGCCGTAGCCCAGCCCCTCCAACTCCGCCTGATGCTCTGCCAAGCCTGTCATGTGCCGGGGTTTCAGGGCCGCCAGCAGGTAGCCCCATTTCAGATCACAATCGATGCCGTACCGGTCGACAAGGTCGGACAGCATGGTCTTGGCTTCTTCCGACAGGTCCCACAGGTGCCGCGCATCCTGCTTGCCGACCCAGCTCTCGATATCCTCAATGCCCTTGTTGAAGCCGGTAATGATCTGCCCGCCATTGCGCCCGGACGCGCCCCAGCCGACGGATTCGGCCTCCAGGATCGTGACGGACATGCCCTTGGCCGCCAGCTCAATGGCGGTCACCAGACCCGTATAGCCACCCCCGACGATACAGACATCGCAAGCGATATCGCCCACCAGCGGCGGGCGGGCGGGGGCGTGGTGGGCCGTGGCGGCGTACCAGGAGGGGGCGTGGGGCATGTCGGAACGGGTCGCGGTGGAGGATGCCGATCATTCTACAGGCGGGGGTGCGGAACTGCACCCTCTCATCCTGCCAGGACCATCGTCGCCCCGGCCTACGGCTTTTCCCGCAGGTCCAGGACATAGGCCAGGACGACCCCCATCCGTTCCACCCGCAGCAGTTCACGCCCCGCCGGAACCGGGCCGCATTGGCCGCGTGTGAAGGCGATATAGAAATCGGCCTCCCCCTGGCCGTCCTTGGGAGCCTTCCAGGTGGGGGGCAGGTAATGCAGGGCGCTGTCATGCGGGCCGCAGATGCGGATACGGTAGGGATGGGCAACGGCGGCGCCGCCTTCCTGTCCCACAATCAGGTTGCGCAGCCGGTCTGCGGCTTCTGACAGGGGGCTGCCCCAGTAATCCAGCTCAAACCGGCCCTCGGCCCCGCGCACCCCACCGGCCAGGGCATTGTACCAGATGGCCTCATACGGGTGCAGGCGGGCGACGCTCAGCATCTGCCAGCCCGCCCACAGAACCAGCATTCCCCCCGCGATGCGGCTGGCCAGGGGCAGGCGCGCGGTAACCATCGGTGCCGCCAACTGACCGGCCAGCCGATCCAGCCCGATGGAAGCCGCCACCGACAGGGGCGGCAGCAGGAACAGCAGATGCCGGATACCGTCATAAAGCACGGCACCCGTAACGATCACGATCAGGGGCGGCAAAAGGATCGCCGCTGCCAGCCCGACCCGTTCCGGCAGCAGGGTCAGGGGCCGGCGCAGGGCACGCACACCCATGACAGCCGCAACGCCAAGGCCCAGCAAAGTGACCTCCGGTAGCTTCACAGCAAAGGCCACCGGCACGTACCACCAGGGCAGGTCGGTTGTCACCAGCGTCCGGCCCGCGAACGGAAAGCTGAACTCCAAGGGAAAGTGCGAAAAGCCGGCCAAGGCCTCCAGCGGGCGCGATACCGGGTCCAACTGTGCCCAGGGCCAGAAGGCCAGCATGATCATCCAGGCCAGCGCAAAGGCCGGCAGCAGCCGCGCCGCCGCCGTCACCCCTTCCCACAGGGCGGTACCCAGGGGCCGTTCCCGCAGGCGCAGAAACAGCCAGTATAGGCAAGCGATACCCAACGGCCCGATCAACACGACCCCGCCCACACGGATGCCCAGCGCGGCCCCGAACGCGATGCCATAGGCGAGCAGCGTGCCCATCTGCTGGCGCGGCAGGTCGCGGATCAGGCGGATCTGGTAAAGGCCCATCCAGGCGGCGGCGGTGGCAAAGGGCACGTCCTTGGGATTGGCAAAGGATTGCCCCATCCATTCCGGCGTCAGCGCCAGAAGCAGAACGGCCAGTGCGCCGGCGCGTGGCCCCGCCAGCGTCCGCGCCTGTGCCCGAACCGCGGCCAGCCCCGCGACACCCACCAGCCCGCCGACCAGCCGCCGCGTCTCATACGCATCAAACGGCAGCAGGATGCCGGCCACCGCCGTCACCGTGTCATCCAGGGCGCCGTAGAGATAAAGATTCTGGAACCCCAGCACCCGCTGGTCTTCCCCCAGCGACAGGTACCAGTCCAGCGCGCGGCGCCCGTTCTCCAGATGCAGCGGCTCATCCCAGGTGATGCCATATTGCTTGAAGGTCGAGGCGACAAACAGCAAGGCGCCAGCCAAGATGAGCTGCGCCACAATATCCCAGAAATTGGAAGGGCCTTCGTCCCTTGCGCCGGATGGGCCCATCACGGGTCAGTTCGCGCCGCTGCGCCGGTCGGGCAGGGCCGCCGCTGGATGGCGGTGATCGGCTGTCTCTGTCGCTGCGCTGACCGCAAAGCCGACGCTGTCCGACACAAGATAGAGGGGCCGTCCCTTCACTTCCGTGAAGACCCGGCCCAGATAATCGCCCAGCACGCCCAGGCAGATCAACTGCACCCCGCCAATGAACAGGGTCGCCACCATCAAGGAGGCATAGCCGGGAACATCGATCCCGAAGATCATGGTCTTCAGCAGGATGACGGCGCCATACAGCACCGCGATGGCCGCCACCGCCAGCCCCAGCCATGACCAGATGCGCAGGGGCAGGGTGGAGAAGGAAACAATGCCATCCATGGCGAAACGGAACAGCTTCCAGGTGCTGAAGGTGGTGGTGCCCGCATGGCGGGGCGCCGTTTCGAACGGAACTGCCACCTGCCGGAAACCGACCCAGGAATAAAGCCCCTTCATGAAGCGCGTGCGCTCGCCCATCTGGTTCAGCGCGTCAACCACGGCGCGGTCCATCAGACGGAAGTCGCCGGCATCGCGGGGCAGGGGCACTTCCGACATGCCATCCAGCATGCGGTAGAAACGGCGGGTCAGGAAACGGCGCAGCGGCGGATCGGTATCGCGCGAGCGGCGCACGCCATAGACCACCTGTGCACCGGCCTGCCAATGGGCATAGAACTCTTCGATCACTTCGGGCGGGTGCTGCAGGTCGCTGTCCATCAAAACGACAGCCCGGCCCGACGCATGGCGAAGGCCGGCTGTCATGGCCATTTCCTTGCCGAAATTGCGGCTGAACCGGACCAGACGGATACGCGGATTGGCGGTGTGTGCAGCCTGCAACCGGGCCCAGGTGTCATCGCGGGAACCGTCATCCACGCACACTACCTCATACGGCACGCCCAGCCGTTCCATCACGGGCGCAAGCCGGGCAAACAGCGCGTCGATATTCTCCCCCTCATTATGCATGGGCAGAACGACGGACAGCACCGTGGCCTCGTTCAAGGGCCGCAGCGGGGTAGGGGACTTGGACGGCTCGTGGGTGGGCGTCAACATGACGGGTCCTTGGCAGGGCACGCGGCAGCGGCGATGACGGCTGTCACCGGCCATTGCCACCTCAGACGCGAACACTAAGCCTTAACCAACCAAACCGCCAGCCAACCGGAGGGTTAGGCACTGGCCAGCCGGTCGATGCAGCCATGTTCCACCTGTCCGGTGGATATAGCGTATCCGCACCGTTTTTCCAACCGGGCGTCATTTCCGTAGCGGATGGACTATATCCAACCGGCTCTGACTAAAGAGATCACAGCTTAGACCCCGGCTGCCACAATCATGACACGGTCTGGATAAAAATTACTTAAATCACGAAGGGGAAAATACAGATCAACAAATCGCCCCTGACTTTGGTCGTGCCAATAAAAAGTCGAATATAGTTCGATATTCGACCCATGGCGAAGCAGACCTTGGTTCCAGCCTTGGACGATGGAGATGAACATGGCCAGCAGCCAGTACAATATCACCACTGCCTCCGCCCGCCCCGACCTTGCGGCACAGGTGGCAGCCGAGCGTGAATATCTGCGCCGCTATGCGTTGGGATTGTGCCGCGATGGCGCATTGGCCGACGATCTGGCCCAGGAATGCATGGAACGCGCCCTGACGCGCCTGCACCTGTGGGAAGAGGGCACGAACCTGCGGGCGTGGCTGTCGACGATGCTGCGTAACCTGCATATCAACGGCCTGCGCCGGAACCGGCAGCATGTGGCCCTGGATGATTGTGACGGCGCTGAACTGGGGGGCACGCCTGCCCGGCAGATGGGGCGGATGCAGGTCCGCGACCTGCGCCGCGCCATGGCCCGGTTGCCGTCCGACCAGCGCGACATGGTCGTGATGGTGGCACTGCGCGGGGTCAGCTATGAACAGGCGGCGCTGAATGCCAACGTCTCGGTCGGGACCGTGAAGTCCCGCCTGTCGCGGGCACGGGGCACCCTGCGCCGCCTGATGGATGGTGAGATGGTCGTGGAAGGCCGCGCTTGAGAACAACGGTCACAATTTGTGACCGTTGTTAGGGCGACCGCCGCGCCGCTCATGCGGTGTCGCCAAGGGCGCGGGTATGACACGCACCGATCAGGCTGCTGATGGCCGGCCCCGGCGGCGACGCTTCTTGGGCTCCGGTGCGGCGGGCTTGGGTGGGGCGATGCAGCGTTGCAGGCCCTGGTACGCCAGTCGGATCACGCCTGTAAGCTGATCCGGCGCCTGCGGGTTGGCCTGTATGTACGCGGTCGCAATCTTGGCGGCCAGCAGGCGCAGTTCATCCGTCGGCGTCTCGGTCATCGGGGTTTCCTCCAGCCCTTAATCGATAAGGCACTGTGGAACTGGGACCCCTTTAAGTCCATTTGACGCAAAAGCCTAGACACGCAAACGTTGGGCCTATGCCCTTCGTCGGAATGCGTGGGTGGCAACCCGTGCCACCCACGCGGCACATCATCAGAACTGGTCTTCCGACAGGCCCATGACGGCGCGGTGACCCTGGGTCACAACGGTCAGCAGGCCGCGTGCCTGGGGCAGGATCTGGTCCGCATAGAAACGGCCCGTGATGATCTTGCCATCCAGGAACTTGGCATCGGCACCCGGTTCGCGCATCAGGCCATTGGCCGCCATCATGGCCTTGGCCGTCAGGTAGCCGCCGATGGTAACGCCGAACATGCGCAGATAGCTGACGGCACCCGACGCGATGGCGGTCATGTCGGCCTTGCCCGTTTCCACCACCCACTTCGTCGCTGTTTCCACAGCGTCGATGGCGTCGGTCAGGTTGGCGCCCATGGTGGCCATGTCGTCGCCCGGCTGGGCGGCGATGGCGGTGGCCGTGGCGCGCATTTCGGCGATCAGGGCAAAGGCCGCCTGACCACCATCGCGCAGCACCTTGCGGAAGGCCAGGTCGTTGGCCTGGATGCCGTTCGTGCCCTCATAGATGGGGGCGATGCGGGCGTCGCGGTAATGCTGGGCGGCACCGGTTTCCTCGATGAAGCCCATGCCGCCATGGATCTGCACGCCCAGGCTGGTCAGCTCCACGCCCAGGTCGGTGCACCAGGCCTTGGTGATGGGCGTCAGCAGGTCGTTCAGGGCGTTCGCGGCCTTCGCAGCGTCGGTGTCCGGGTTGCGATGCGCATTGTCCAGCGCCGACGCCGTCAGGTAGACGAGCGCGCGGGCCGCCTCGATCTGCGACTTCATGCACATCAGCATGCGGCGCACATCGGGATGCTTGATGATGGCGACGGGGGCGGGGTCCTTGCCGGTCAAGGCGCGGCTCTGCACCCGGCCCTTGGCATAGTCAACCGCCTGCTGATAGGCGCGTTCGGCAATCGCCATGCCCTGCAGGCCAACGCCCAGGCGGGCATTGTTCATCATGGTGAACATGTACTCGATGCCGCGATTTTCCTCACCCACCAGGAAGCCGACAGCGCCGCCATTGTCGCCATAGGCCATGACGGCGGTCGGGCTGGCATGGATGCCCATCTTGTGCTCCAGCCCGGCGCAACGCAGGTCGTTGCGCGCGCCCAGGCTGCCATCCTCATTCACCATGAATTTCGGCACGACAAACAGGCTGATGCCCTTCACGCCCGCCGGGGCTGTGGGGGTACGGGCCAGGACCAGATGGATGATATTGTCGGTGAAGTCATGCTCACCAAAGGTGATGAAGATCTTCTGACCGGTGATCAGCCAGGTCCCGTCCTCATTCGGCACGGCCTTGGTCCGCACGGCACCGACATCGGAACCGGCCTGCGGCTCCGTCAGGTTCATGGTGCCGGTCCATTCGCCGCTGATCAGCTTTTCCAGATACAGCTTCTTCTGCTGTTCCGACCCATGGGCCTGCAGCAGTTCCACCGCGCCCTGGTTCAGCATGGGGCAGAGGGAGAAGGACATGTTGGCCGAGGTCCACATTTCCTGGATCGGCAGGGCGAGCGTCCAGGGCAGGCCCTGACCGCCGAAATCCGGATCGAACGGGACCGCGTTCCAACCACCCTCGGCATATTTCCAGTAGGCGTCGCGGAAGCCGGGGGCGGTGGTGACCACGCCATTCTCCAGCTTCGCCCCGTTCTGGTCGCCGACCCAGTTCAGCGGCGCCAGCACATCGCGCGCCAGCTTGCCGGCCTCGTCCAGGACCTGATCCACCAGATCGGGCGTTACCACGTCATAGCCGGGCAGGCCGGCCACCTGCGACAGGCCGACCACATGGTTCAGCGTGAAGCGCATGTCCTGGATGGGTGCGTTGTAAGCGGTCATTTCGCCTTATCCTCCCGGCTTAACATATTGGGCAGGTTCCAGCGCCCCGCCCGGTTCATGATGAAACATCGCGCGAACACATCCACCCGGCAAGCCCCGCCGGCTGGATGTTCGGCTGTCGGTGCTTACGTTAACGTAAAAGGCAGGTGCTTGTCATCAGGGTTTGGGGCGCTTTTTGGGCTTGGCACGCCGATTGCTTTACCTCATGCCAACACCCGTACCCGTGGAGCCGTCCCGTGAATAGCAACCTCAACCTCCTGAACCAGGGCAGCGTCGCTGAAACCAAGGGAAATGCGCGCAATGCGCCGGCCCATGTGGTTCGCGCCGTACAGCAGGCCAGTGCGGCAACCGGGGTTGATTTTGCCTATCTGATGGATAAGGCCGGGGTCGAAAGCGGCTATCGAACCGATGTCAAGGCATCGACCAGCAGCGCCACCGGCCTGTTCCAGTTCACGGAAGGAACCTGGCTGAACATGGTGGAACAGCACGGGGCCAAGTACGGGTTGGGTGTTTATGCCGACAAGATCAATAATGGCTCTGTCTCTGATCCCCAGACGCGCAAGGAAATCCTGAATCTGCGCAAGGATCCGCGCATGTCGGCCATTTTTGCCGCTGAACTGGCAAACGACAACAAGACCCACCTGGAAAATGAACTGGGCCGTCCGGTGGGAAAGACTGAACTTTACATGGCTCACTTCCTGGGTGCCGGTGGGGCCGCCAAGTTCCTGAAGGCCATGGACAAGAACCCCAACCAGCCGGCGGCCAACCTGCTGCCTGACGCGGCTAAGGCCAATCTGAACGTCTTCTATGACGGCACCCGGCCCAAGTCGGTGGGGCAAATCTTCGACAATTTTGCCGCCAAGTTCGATGATGCCCCGGCACAATTTGCCGGGTCCACGACGCTGGGCACCGTTCAGGCGGCGGATACTTCCTCCCAGCCCTGGCTGACGGGCATGCGCTCTGCCGTGTCGGGCAAGGAGCCGATCTCCACCTTCACCATCATGATGCTGGACAGCCTTGCCGTGCCGTCGGACGACGATGAGGAGAAGAAGCGCTCCACCGGCTCCGGCGCCCGTGACAGCGATGAGGGCGATCAGAGCAGCGGCAAGGCCACCAACGGCTATGGCATGAAGGTCGGCCCGAACCTGTCCGCCGGCAACCTGATCGCTGCCTAATTTCAAACCGCCCGGCTGCCGCCACCGAACAGGATGCCGGAGCCCACGACGAATCCGAAATCGTACCAAAGCCCGTCATTGGGGAAGGCGTACATCCGCATGTCCAGGAACAGGCTGCCGATAAAGGAAATCGGGGCCAGGAAACCATGCACCAGACCCCAGAGCAGGCCGGGCAGGGGATGGGTCACTTCGGGTGCCGGCTGGTTGGCGCAGGCCGCGACCGACAGGGCCAGCAGCAACAACATGGCGCCACGCAGCGCCCCCTTGCGATCAAAGGATTTCAGCATGCGGGCGGCCCTTTTCGGCTGATTGAGCAGAAAGAAGATCGTATCATCGCCAAGCCTGAAAAGCGAAAACCCCGCCAGAGGTATCTCTGACGGGGTTCTATATGGTGGCACCGGCGTGATTTGAACACGCGACCAAGGGCTTATGAGTCCCCTGCTCTACCGCTGAGCTACGGTGCCGAAGCTCGTCCGTCCGGGTGGTCCCGAACGGGAGCCGCTATTTATGAAACTGCGCCGGGCCTGTCAATATCTGTTTTCAAAAATCTTCATCATAAAGCAGGTGCCGTTTCAGCTGTGCCCGGTAGCGGCCCATACGCGACCCGTCATGGCCGGGCCAGCCGGCGCGCAGGGCCGACAATTCCGCCTCCCGCTCATTGACGGCCCAACAGGACAGCTCCGTATCCCTGCCGGCCTCGTTGCGCCAGCGGAAGATGAACAGCTGTGGCGTTGCGGTTGGCGGCATGGGGCAGGGGACCTGTCGGCGGCTTCACGGGGTGCAGGATGCGTCGGGATGGCGTCCCTGTCCACCCCGTCCAAGTTTGGTGGTTGATCTGTGCATCGACCACAAGACTTTGGGGGTAGCGCCGCTGTAGGATGCGCCACCCGCCAACCCGTGCCGGTTATCCGCCATGTTGCGCTTCATGCTGACCCCGCTTCGCTGGTTTTTCCGCTTCGTGCTCTATACCAGCGTGATTCTGACCCTGCTGGTGCTGCTGGCACCCTTTGCCTTTGACATTCCGGGGCGGGCGGAGAAGGTGCTGGCCACCATGAATGCCGGCAACCTGCGTGGCATGCGGGTGCAGGCGCTGCCGGAGTCAGTGCGTGGCTTCCCGCCGGAACTGGAAATCAGGGACCTGCGCGTGACGGTGCCGGGGCCTCAGGGGGTGGCGGCCACGGCCATGACGGCGGCCAAGGTCCGCGTCGTTGTCAATGTCATGGAAAGCATGCTGCGGGGGCGTGTGGTCCTTGCGGCCATGGTGGAAAATCCTGTCATCTATGCCAACCAGCCCCTGAACCTGGGCGCCATCGCAACCGCCATCAGCGTCGCTACGGGCCTGCGTACCCAGATACAGCTGGTGGGTGGCGAGGTCATCAATCCCGGCAGCCGGACGGTGGTGGCGCTTGGCGATGACACGCTGACCAATATCAATTCACGCTCTAGCGAGGATCAGCAGGTCGCGGAAGTCGTCCCCCAGGATGATCGGGGGGCCGCGTCCAACCTTGGGGGCGGTGGCGGCGGCGCGGGTGGCACCACGGGGGCGACAGCCGCCGGTGCTGGTGTTGGCGCTGGAGCTGTGGCTCCGGGGGTTGTTGCTGGTGTTGCGGCCGGTGTCGGCGGCAGCGTGGTGGCGGGTACTAGCGGTGGCGGTGGCCGGGGGCCGGGAACCACCCCAGGGGGAGGCGGCACAAATCCCGGTGGTGGCGGTACTGACCCTGGCGGCGGCACGAATCCTGGCGGTGGTGGCACGAATCCCGGCGGTGGCGGCACCAATCCGGGAGGGGGTGGCACCAACCCGGGCGGTGGCGGCACGAACCCAGGTGGCGGCGGAATTGATCCCGGTGGTGGCACATTGCCTGGCGGTGGTGGGATCAACCCCGGCGGTGGTGGCACGAACCCTGGTGGTGGCGGTAGCAATCCGGGCGGCGGCGGCACAAATCCCGGTGGTGGCGGTACTGACCCTGGCGGTGGTGGCACCAATCCTGGTGGCGGCGGCACGAACCCTGGCGGTGGTGGCACCAATCCCGGTGGTGGTGGCACCAATCCCGGTGGCGGCGGTACGAACCCCGGTGGTGGTGGCACCAATCCCGG
>NZ_JBMDKE010000042.1:0-61959 GCF_057809555.1 Niveispirillum sp. FG156
CAAATGCCCGACCTGTCGGCAGCGATGATCGACGCGGCGTATAGGTTTGATCCTGCGGCCCCTGGGTCCCGGCCTTCGCCGGGAAGACGAAGAAAAGCGCGAATCAAGTTTGAAAAGTGACGATTTAGAACCCGACGCGCAGACCCGCACCGACCGTGTAGTCGGGCTTGTCATCCTCGACAAACAGCGTGTCGCCGGACAGATACAGGCCGGCATTGTCGGCCACGGAGATCGACAGGCCCAGGCCGACGCGGAAGCCATCACCCTGCGGATCGGGCAGGATGGTGGTGTTGCGGGCCAGCGCGCTGTCGCGGCGGTTTGACAGGACCGTGGTGTAGGTCTGGCCATCATCCTTGATCAGGTCTTCCTGATACCCAACGCGCAGTTCCGGCACCGCCATGCGCCCATTGCCCATGTCGATCTGGGTCGACACCTGACCGCCGATATTGAACAGCAGCTGCTGTTCGGCCAGATCGGAATGGTCCAGGTTCAGGTGCAGGGCGCCCGTCTCGTTCCAGGCATCCAGCTCCACCCGGTCATAATTGAAGCTGACGATGGGGCCATAGCGCAGGGAACCCGCCGTGGCGACCGACCCGAACTCCACCCCCACATGGTGGCCCTTGCCCTCCGTCTCGCCATTGGCGGTCAGGCTATAGGCGAAGGTGTTGCGGGTAATGTCTTCGACCTTCAGGTCGGTGTAGCGGTAGCTGGCATCGGCATAGAAACCACCGGGCAGCGACAGGGTGGCATAGGGGCCAACACCCCAGGCCGTGACCTTGGCCCCACCCAGGTTCCCGAATTTGCCATCCGTATCGGCATAATTCAGCGCCAGACCGACGCGCACCGTGCCCGACACGGCATAATCGCCAGCGATCCCCGCCGACCAGCTTTCCGGCTTCGACAGGCGCTTGCCCCCCTGATCGTCGCGGGCCAGCGCGCCCCAGTTGCCACCGGCGGCCAGCTCAAAGCTGCCTTCCGCACGGGTGGCCAGACCGGCGCGGATGGCCTGGGTGCGGCCCGTCAGGTCGGCGGACGCGGCGGCGTTGGCGGCGAGCGCGCTTTCACCCAGCGCCTGACCAATGGCGGGACCGGTCAGCGCCTGGCTTTCGGTCGCCATCGGATCGACATAGGTGGGCAGGGTCAGGCGGTAGGCCAGCAGCATCGTGTCATTCTCGACCCCCGACGCATCCTTATACGCCTGACCCACCTGGAAACCGTTCTGGGTGACGAAGTCATTGTCATTGCCCACGAACAGGAAGAAATCATCCAGCTTGGCGGCGTCCAGGGCCGGGACCAGGGCCAGCGCTTCCCACTTTTCCGACAGGCACTGCGTCCGGCAATTCACATTGTTGGTGGCACCGTTGACCAGCCCGAACTTGGCCAGCTGCGCCGCGTCATTCATGTCGACAAAGCTGGCGAACTGCACCGGCGTGATGGATGCCAACAGCGTTCCATTGGGTGCCAGCGAGGTGCCGGTGTCATAGGCGGTGCCGGCAATATTGGTGGCACCCGTCACGTCGATCAGATCGATGCGACGGTAAAAGCTGGTGGGGCTGCTGTTGGGTGTCGCCCCGCTGCCATAGCCATTGCCGTCACGCGACAGCAGCAGGAACTGCGTGTTGTTCAGCGCCAGCAGCTCCGACTGCGCCGCCACGCGGTTCAACGTGCCGCCCGGCGTGCCGTTGTTGTTATACATGGGCAGCTGGATGACATACTCACTCTTCAGCACGGGCGCCGCGCTGTTGGACACGTCATAGGACAACAGGCGGGTGTTCCGGCGGCTGGTATTGGTGCTGCTGATATTCAGGTCCTGCACCGCCGCCGACTGCAACGCCACCCACAGGGTCTTGCCATCGGGCGAGAGCGACAGACCCTCCAGCCCCTGGTTGTTCTGACGCCCGCGCGTCGGGTTGGCGGGGTTGGCTTCCGCCGCCCCGTAATTCAGCGCGCCATTACGCTGCGGCAGCAGGCTGGCGGGCGGGGCAATGGCAGAGATCAGCTTGCCGTCGCCCGTGAAGTGATAGATGTAGGGGCCATATTCATCGCTGACCCAGATGGTGCCGTCGGCGGCGCGCACGAAACCTTCGGGGTCAAGCGCCAGACGGCCCGTGCCGGTCAGCGGCAGGTTGGGCAGGCCATTGGCCGCCGGGCGATAGGTGAGGGCCGTGCCCGTCGTGGCCGGGTCCAGGCCGCTGAACGGCGTGCCCTTGTCATCGGTGAACAGCACCGTGTCGGTCAGCGTCAGGCCGATCTGCGTCTGCGGGGCCGCCGCCGTGCCCGTGTACGGGTTGAAGATCAGCGACAGGACATTGTAGCGCGGGATATAATTCGTGGTGGCCGCCACATTGTACCCGCGGTCGGGCAGCGCGTAGAGCGTGCCGGCATAGGACCCGTCGGCATTGCGGCGCCAGCTATGCAGGTCGATCTGCATGGCCGACATCGATCCGAACGTCTCCCCAAACTTGTCACGAAGGCTGGCCGACAGGCGCCCCACGCCCTGCAGACCCTGGTTCGTGAAGGTGCTGCCATTCAGCGTGACATTGGTCGCGGTCTGCGCCAGCGCCGGCAGCGACGCAACGGACAGCGCACTGGCCAGCAATGCGGCGCGGTAAGAGAATTTCATGATGCCCCCATCAACAGAAACTATTGGTTGGAGGCGCTAATAAAGGCTGGCCGTGACAGTTTGATTGCGATTTGGGCGACAGATTTATTTCACTATTCTATAGGCGCACGGCAAGGCGTGGGTTTCCTGCCCCTTGATCAGCCGGTCTTTACTGATTTGCATCGACAGCATGGCTGCCGGCGGTCAGAACCGCAGCTTGGTTGCCAGCTTCAGGGCGGTGGCGCCGTCGTGTGACCAGCTCATGTCGGCATTCAGCTTCATGCGGTCGATCTTGATGATGGGGAATGGTGCCTCCAGCCCCACGCTGCCGCCCGTATCCGCCACCTGCGCCTTCATGGCCGTCAGCCCGGTCAGGTCAGAAACGAAGCTGCCCACGCGCGGACGGTATTCCATGCCCAGATTGGGGCCTGCTTCGGCGGTGCCCAGCGCCACCATGCCCGCCGTGACGCGCCAGCCCTTCTGCCCGGCGGCGCAGGCGGTGCCCCAGCTTCCCTGCACACTGCCGGTCATGGCGCCGAAACCGCCGGCCATATCGCCGGAAACGGAGTTGGGCAGCCAGGTTTGATCACAGCCGCGTGTCAGGCGCAGGGATTGGCGCATGCCTTCGGTCCCCATGCGCATGCCAACCTTGCTGTCCAGGCCCAGGGCGCGCAGCTGCGCATCGGCGGCCACGCCCGCCATCTGATAGGCGCGGGGATCGGCGGCAACCCGGAGGGGAGTGGACCCGGCCACGGGCGGCGTATCGCCGGTAAAGCGTGCAAACGCGCCATCATAGATCCGTCCGATCCAGTCGGTGAGGGTGGCCATCATGGCCTTGCGCCCCTCCACCGGATCGGACGCGACCAGCGGGGCCTCCGTCACGATGGCGGCGGGAAGGCTGGGCAGCGATCCAGCAGCGTACTGTGTCGACGGGGCGGCGATGCCGTTGAAACGGATGGCAAAAATGGTGGGCTGCGTGGCCTCCGCCAGGGCGGGCGCGGTGGATAGCAGCGACAGTATCGCCAACAGACCGGCCTTTGTCCGCATGCCTATCCCTCCCATCAATCAAGCACAGCTTACCGGACCGATCCGGCAACAGGCTGTGACAAGCAGCGCCCCCGTGGAACAATCGAATAATATGATAATAAGGCAGAAAGGCGGCGGCGCAACCCATTTTGCCCGCCCAACCATGGCCGTTTCACGGCAGCATCCGGGGTAGCCCAAATGAAAAGGGGCGGACCCGACGGCCCGCCCCTTTATCGTTCCAACCAGTTGGACGTTTCAGGCTGGCGACTGCCAGCCCGGCGCCCATGCGCCGTAAGCCAAGCCGCCGGACGGCGGCGCCCGGCGCCTGAGGGAACACAAAGCCTCAGTTATCGCCCATCTTGAGCGCGGCGATGAAGGCACTCTGCGGGATTTCGACTTCGCCGAACTGCCGCATACGCTTCTTACCTTCCTTCTGCTTGTCCAGCAGCTTGCGCTTACGGCTGATATCGCCGCCATAGCACTTGGCAAGCACGTCCTTGCGCATGGCGGCGATGGTCTCGCGCGCCACGACCTTGCCGCCGATGGCCGCCTGGATCGGGATCTTGAACAGGTGGCGGGGAATCAGGTCCTTCAACCGTTCACACAGCTGACGGCCACGATATTCGGCCTGACTGCGGTGGACGATCATGGACAGGGCGTCCACCGGCTCCGCATTCACCAGGATCGACATCTTGACCAGATCGCCCTCGCGGTATTCCTCCAGCTGATAGTCGAAGCTGGCATAGCCGCGGCTGATGGACTTCAACCGGTCATAGAAATCGAACACCACTTCGTTCAGCGGCAGCTCATAGACGATCATCGCCCGGCCGCCGACATAGGTCAGGTCCTTCTGCACGCCGCGCCGTTCGGTGCAGAGCGCCAGCACACCACCCAGATATTCATCGGGCAGCATGATGGTGGCCTTGATCCACGGCTCCTCGATATGGTCGATTCGCACCACGTCCGGCATGTCGGCCGGGTTGTGCATCTCGATCACCTTGCCGTCGGTCATGTGCATCTTATAGACGACCGACGGGGCCGTGGTGATCAGGTCCAGATCGAATTCACGTTCCAGCCGCTCCTGGATGATCTCCAGATGCAGCAGACCCAGGAAGCCGCAGCGGAAGCCGAAGCCCAGCGCCGCCGAACTTTCCGTCTCATACTGGAAGGATGCGTCGTTCAGCGCCAGCCTGCCCAGGCTGTCGCGCAGATGCTCGAACTCCGCTGCATCCGACGGGAACAGGCCGCAGAATACCACGGGGATCGACGGCTTGAACCCGGCGAGCGCGGTGGGCGCCAGGCGGCGCTCCTCGGTGATCGTGTCACCGACCTTGGTGTCGCGGATATCCTTGATGGCGGCGGTCACGAAGCCCATCTCGCCGGGACCCAGCTTCTCCAGGGCGATCTTCTTGGGCGTGAAGATACCCACCCGGTCCAGCTCACGCGTGGCACCCGTGGCCATGAAGCGCACCTTCTGGCCCAGCTTCAACTCGCCATTGACCACGCGGACCAGAATGACGACGCCCAGATAGGCATCGTACCAGCTATCGACGATCAGGGCCTGCAGCGGCGCAGTGGCATCGCCCTTGGGCGGCGGCAGACGCGTGACGATGGCTTCCAGCACGCCTTCGATATTCAGGCCGGTCTTGGCGGAGATTTCCACCGCGTCGGACGCATCCAGCCCGATCACATCCTCGATCTGCGCCTTCACGCGCGGCACGTCGGCGGCGGGCAGGTCCACCTTGTTCAGGATGGGCACGATCTCGTGATTGGCATCCAGCGCCTGATAGACATTGGCCAGGGTCTGCGCCTCCACGCCCTGGGAGGCGTCAACCACCAGCAGCGAGCCCTCGCAGGCGGCGAGGCTGCGCGACACCTCGTAGGCGAAGTCGACATGGCCCGGCGTGTCCATCAGGTTCAGCTGATAGGTCTCGCCATCCTTGGCCTTGTATTCAAGGCGCACGGTCTGCGCCTTGATGGTGATCCCGCGCTCCCGCTCGATATCCATATTGTCGAGCAACTGCGCCTTCATATCGCGCGCCTCGATGGCGCCGCAGAATTCGATCAGACGGTCAGCCAGCGTCGACTTGCCATGGTCGATATGGGCGATGATGGAGAAGTTACGGATCTTCGACAGGTCGGTCATGGACTCAGCAGCGCCAGATATAGAGAGTTGGTCGCGAAGATAGGGTCAAGGGGGGCGGAAGGCAATGACCCTGCAGGCCGGCAGGGGACAGGGGTGGTGTGCAAAGCACCCAACCGCCCCTGCCCCTCCACAAGATACCGCCACACAGAAACGATACATGACACCAAATTGAACAAAAGGGGTTAATTCCACAGGATTTCTTCCTATATCCCCCTGGACTTCCCTCCAGACGTTGATTGTTCCGCACGATGACGGACATCATCGGCAATTAAAATTGGAAAGGAAAATCCATGTTGCCGGATTATATTCAGGAGTTTTTAGTCCAGCATGATGCATCACTGCGCATGGGCGGCGGCCTCATCATCCTGATACTGGCGGCCTGGATCACCAATTCTGTCGTGAAGAAACTGGTACTCGGCCTGATCCGGCGCGGCCTGTCGATGACGCGGTATGGCAATGATGAGGTGCTGGCGCAGCAGCGGCTGATCCCGCGTCTGGCCAATGTCATGCCGGCCCTGGTGATCATGATGGGCATCAACCTGATCCCCGGTCTGCCAGAAGCGCTGGTCCTGGTCGTGCGCAATGTCTGTGCGGCCTTCATCATCCTGACCCTGGCCATGGCGGTCAGCGCCCTGCTGAACATTGTCATCGTCGTCTATGGCCGCCGCCCGGATGCACACCGCAAGCCCATCAAGGGCTATGTGCAGCTGGTGAAGCTGGTGGTGTTCGCCATTGCCGCCGTGCTGGTCATTGCTGCCCTGATGGACCGGTCGCCGCTGATCCTGCTGTCGGGTGTCGGTGCGCTGGCCGCCGTCCTGATGCTGGTGTTTCAGGATACGCTGCTGTCGCTGGTGGCCAGTGTACAGATTTCATCGGGCGACATGCTGCGGGTGGGCGACTGGATCGAGATGCCGCAGATGAATGCCGATGGCGATGTCATCGACATCGCGCTGCATACGGTGAAGGTTCAGAACTGGGACAAGACCATCACCACCCTGCCCACGCGCAAGCTGATTTCCGAGCCGTTCAAGAACTGGCGCGGCATGCAGGAATCCGGTGGGCGCCGCATCAAGCGCTCCTTGTTCCTGGACCAGACCAGCGTGCGCTTCCTCACCCCGCAGGAAATGGCGAAGCTGCGCCGTTTCCGGGTGCTGACCGACTATCTGAGCGATAAGGAGCAGGAGCTGGCGCAGTGGAATGGCAGGCTGGACGAGGGGGATCAGTATAATGCCCGGCGCCTGACCAACCTGGGCACCTTCCGCGCCTATCTACAGAACTATCTGCGCCATCATCCTGGCATCCACCAGAACATGACCTTGCTGGTCCGCCACATGGCGCCAACGTCGCAGGGCCTGCCGATGGAGATCTATTGCTTCACCAATACCGTCGCCTGGGCGAATTATGAGGCGATCCAGGCCGATATTTTCGACCATCTGCTGGCCGTCCTGCCGGAATTCGGCCTGCGCGTATTCCAAAGCCCCAGCGGGTCCGACCTGCAGCAGGTCAGCGCCAGCTTTGCCCTGCCCCCGCCCCTGCGTGCCGCCAACGAAGGCGTGTAAAATCGGGGGAGGGGGCTCCCCTCCCCCGCCCTCCTATCACTTACCCTGTTCCTTCAACATCGCCTTGCGCTTCTCGGCCATGGGCGAGACATAGCCCGGCACCTCCGGCGGCACATCCTCGGCATAGGCTTCCAGGGTGCCGCGCACGCCTTCATCGGGGCCGTCGGTCGGCTCCTCCAGAAGGTCGGGACGCTCCCGCTCCACCCGCTTCAGCACGGATTTGGGGATATCCTCCACCGTGCCGGTGATCTTGTAGCTATGCATGCGGCCCATCAGGACGCCATGCACCCCGCTCTGCCCCATGCGCATCCAGGGCCACCACGGCGCCTGACGCATGAAGCCGGCGGTGAAACGGGCACTTTCCAGCGACCGGTCATCAATCTCCGCCGCCGGCGTGAAGATGGTGAAATGCTCGGACGGGTTGACGCGGCGGCCGGTGGACGCCTTGGGCCAGCCTTCGGGCGTCACCGGGTTGGTATATTCATGGGCATAATCCCAGCTCAACAGATACTGGTCGCCGATGCGCTGCCAGGGCAGCAGGAAGGGTTTGCCCTTCTGTCCCTTGCGGCCATTATCGTTATTGACCGTCTCACTGTCGCCCACCCGGAAAACCTTCTGTTCCAGGGTCAGGGTGCCGCGCCAGCGATCGTTCAGGAACGGGAAGACCTCCACCCGCTCCCCGGTCCAGGGATTGTCCCAATGATCGATGATCTCGCCCGTCGCCAGATCGGTGAAATAGCCGCATTCCTTGCCCAGAACCTTCAGCGACCCGTCCGGCTGCACGATGTTGCGGTTATTGCCGAACCCGCAATAGCCGAACAGCGGCACCGCCCGCTTGTCGCCGACAATGGCGTACTGCACGCCCTGATAGCCCGACAGAACCGCCTTCGGCCCCAGCGTGCCCCACATCTTGCCGAACCCGTACAGGTTCTCTTTCGGGTCCATCACATCCAGGGGACGCAGATTGCCCTTGGTCAACGGCGGCGCGCCAAAGGCCGGCACCGACGCGGCCATGGCACCCATCCCGGCCATGCCGGAAAAGATCGACCGCCGGCTGAGGGATTTGAACATCGCTTCCTGGATCATGGCCTTACCCGTTTGTGATTATCGCCAAGACCGGTCGTGCCGGCCCTGACAAAACCATCAGGCCCGATGGTTCGGGGGGTGAAGCGTCGATGTCATGTCTATCCGCCCGTCGGTGACGGTGCCGGTGATGAATTTTTCTGAACGCCAATGTCGGCACGCGGCATACTCCCCCGTCCTATGAAGACGAAGGGAGGCCCGATCATGCTGTACGCCATTCTGTGCTATAATGAGGAAGACTATGTCGGCGCCTGGACGCCCGAAGAAGATGCCATTGTCATGGACCGGCTGGGCAAGGTGCAGCAGGGCTGGGCGGACAAGGGCAAGCTGGGTCCCGTCGCACGCCTGATGCCGACCACCGCCGCCGCCACCCTGCGCAAGGGCAAGGAGGAGCCGCTGATCCTGGACGGCCCGTTTGCGGAGACCAAGGAACAGCTCCTGGGCTTCTACATTGTCGATTGCGAGGGGCTGGAAGAGGCGCTGGACAAGGCGCGGGAATTGGCCGCCGCCAATCCGGGCAAGGGCTGTTATGAAATCCGGCCCGTAGCCCTGTTCATGCCGGGGGGGCCGCTGTCGCCATGAGCACGGACACAGGCTGGATCAACGCCGCCCTGGCGGCGGCCCGGCCCCAGGCGGTGGGGGCGCTGCTGCGCTATTTCCGCGATCTGGACCTTGCGGAGGAGGCGTTTCAGGAGGCCGCCTTGCGCGCCCTGTCTTCCTGGCCAAAGAACGGGCCGCCGCGCGACAGTGCCGCGTGGCTGATCATGGTGGGCCGCAATGCTGGCATCGACCAGACCCGCGTGCGGTCCCGCCATGTCGCCCTGCCCGACGATGACGCCGCCCTGTCCGACCTGTCGGACCGGGAGGCGGATATCGTGGGACGGCTGGACGCGGCGGATTACCGCGACGATGTCTTGCGCCTCTTGTTCATCTGCTGCCATCCGGACCTGCCGGCCACACAGCAGATCGCGCTGGCGCTGCGCATCGTGTCGGGCCTGTCGGTGAAGCAGATCGCCCGCGCCTTCCTGGTCGGCGACAGCGCCATGGAACAGCGCATCACCCGCGCCAAGGCCCGTATCGCCACAAACCCGGTCGCGTTTGAGGCACCGGGCGCCGCCGACCGGCCGGAACGGCTGGGGCCTGTGGCCGCCATGATCTATCTGGTCTTCAACGAGGGCTATTCCGCCGGGGCCGAGGAACAGCCGGCCCGCGCGCCGCTGTGTGAGGAGGCGATCCGCCTGGGCCGGCTGCTGTTGCGCCTGTTCCCGGCGGAACCGGAGGTGATGGGGCTGCTGGCCCTGATGCTGTTGCAGCATGCCCGCCGCCCCGCCCGCTTCGCCGCCGATGGATCGGTCACCCTGCTGGAGGATCAGGACCGCACCCTGTGGCACCGCGCCGCCATCAATGAGGGGCTGGCCCTGCTGGATAAGGCTGTGCGCCACCGCCGTTCCGGCCCCTATCAGATACAGGCCGCCATCGCCGCCTTGCATGCGCGTGCCGCCACCGCCGCCGATACCGACTGGGCGCAGATCGACCTGCTCTATGGCGGGCTGGAAGCCCTGTCCCCCTCCCCCGTCGTCACCCTGAACCGGGCCGTCGCGGTATCAAAGGCGCGCGGTGCGGCGGCGGCGCTGGCCATGGTGGAACCGCTGGGCGACCGGCTGTCAGGATATTTCCATTTCCATGGGCTGCGCGGCGGGCTGCTGAAGCAACTGGGCCGCAACGCAGAGGCGCGCGATGCCTTCGGACGCGCCATCGCGCTCGCCCACAGCCCGGCGGAAGCCGCCCATATCCGCCAGATTCTGGACAGTTTGCAGGGTCCGTGAATTTTTTCAGGGGTGCTGTCGGAACGGGCGCGAGTGGTTCGTCCTTGGGCTATCATCCTTTTACCAACCCATGGAGGAACCCATGACCGACAAGCCCGAATACGCGCACAACATCCCCGGCGTCATCCCGCATCTGGTGGTCACTGGCGCGCGTGAAGCCATTGATTTCTATATCAAGGCCTTCGGCGCCACCAAGGTCATGGAAATGCCGGCGGAAGATGGCAAGCGGCTGCTGCATGCCCAGCTGATCATCAATGGCGGCACCATCATGATGTGTGACGATTTCCCCGAATATCGCGGCGGCACCCCCACCGAATATCCCAAGCACGCGCCCGTGACGCTGCATATGGCCGTCCCCGATATCGACGCCGCCTTTGCCCAGGCTGTGGCCGCCGGTGCCACGCCCGCCATGCCGCCCGCCGACATGTTCTGGGGCGACCGTTACGGTCAGGTGCGCGACCCGTACGGCCATCTCTGGTCCCTCTCCACGCCCAGCAAGCCCGGTGCCGTTGTCACCAATGGCTGCTGATCCAACCGTCACCCGTGCAAGCCATGGGTGACGAGCCGCCCCGCGGGTGACCGGGAAACCCATCCCCCGGCCCTGCGGGGCGATCCTTTGCAACCTGTGACGATTGGACCTGTCTGCGGTGATTGGTGGTTGCGATGCAGCGCCATGGTTGGGAAACTGTGCCGGCACCCTGACCAACCGGAGACCGGGAAAAACCCTTGCAGCATCATTTCGATCTGACCGGCATCGCCATCGTCATGTCCGTCGCCCTGCTCTGCGGGCTGGCTTTGTCGCGGCTGAAACAGCCGGCCATCGTCGGCTATATCGTGGCGGGCATCGTGCTGGGGCCGGGCGGTTTCGGCCTTGTCTCCCCATCCGAAAGCATCAGTGCGCTGGCGGAACTGGGCGTTCTGATGCTGCTGTTCCTGGTCGGCATGGAACTGTCGGTGAAGGCGTTCCAGGCGGTGTGGAAGGTGGCGCTGGCGGCGGTCGCCTGCCAGATCGGCCTGTCGCTGCTGGTGACATGTCTGGCCGGTATGCTGCTGGGCTGGCCCTGGCCGCGCGCCATCGTCATGGGCTTCGTCATGGCCCTGTCCGGCACGGCGGTGGCCATCAAGATGCTGGAAGATGTTGGAGAGCTGAAGACGGAGACGGGGCGCGTCACCGTCGGTGTGCTGATCGCCCAGGATCTGGCCTTTGTGCCGCTGCTGCTGATCACCAACGGCATGGGCAGCGGAAGCGGCCTGTCGGCGGCGGTGTTTTTCAAGCTGGGGGCCGCCATGGCGGCCCTGGGCGGGCTGGTCTGGTTCCTGTCGCGCCGGGAAAGGCTGGCCGTTCCCCATGGCGAATGGTTCAAGCGCAACCATGAGGTCATTCCGCTGGCCGCCATGGCCTTCTGCTTCACCATGGCGGCGGCGACAGGCGTCATCGGCCTGTCGGCGGCGTTCGGCGCCTTTGTCGCGGGCTTCATGCTGGGCAATTCCGATGGGCGGACCCTGGCCCTGCGCGCCACCCACCCGATTCAGTCGGTGCTGATCGTGGTGTTCTTCCTGTCCATCGGCCTGATGATCGACCTGTCCTTTGTCTGGTCGCATCTGGGGGAGGTCCTGTTGCTGCTGTTCGCGGTGACCGCCGTGAAATCCGCCATCAATGTCGGCACCCTGCATCTGTTGGGTGAACCGTGGGAGCGGGCCTTTCCCGCCGGCGTCATCATGGGCAGCCTGGGTGAGTTCAGCTTCGTGCTGGCCGCCGCCGGCCTGTCCATCGGCGCCATCGACCGCGATGCACAGCAGATGGCGGTAACGGTGATCGCGCTCTCCTGGCTGTTCAGCCCCATCTGGCTGGTCAGCGCCCGGCGCTTCCATGTCCTGGCCGAGGGCGGCATCGGCAGCATGCGCGGCGCCCTGAAACAGATTTACCGGGGGGAGATCGCGATGATCAACCGGGCCGGCGCCGCCCTGCTGCAAGCGGCTGCCGCGACGGTGGACGCGGTCCTGCGGCTGCTGGGCCGGCGCTAACCTCCCGCCACTGACCCGGCTCCAGACCCTCCAGGGTCCAGTCACCGACGGCGCGGCGAATCAGGCGCAGGGTCGGGAAACCCACCGCCGCCGTCATGCGCCGCACCTGCCGGTTCTTGCCTTCGCGCAGCACGATCTCGATCCAGCTTGTCGGGATCGACTGCCGGAACCGGACCGGCGGCGTGCGGGGCCACAGCCAGGATGGCTCCTCGGTCCTTGTCACCTCTGCAGGCAGGGTCGGCCCATCCTTCAGGGTCACGCCCTGGCGCAGGGCGGCCAGGGCCTCATCGGTCGGCACGCCTTCCACCTGCACGCAATAGGTTTTGGGCCATTTATGGCGCGGCTGGCTGATGCGGGCGATCAGGCCGCCATCATCGGTCAGCACCACCAGCCCCTCGCTGTCACGGTCCAGCCGGCCCGCCGGATAGACGCCGGGCACATCGACGCATTCGGCCAGGGTGCGCGCGCCTGTGCCTTCGTCCGTGAACTGGCACAATAGGTCGAATGGCTTATTCAACAGGATGATGCGGGTCATCTGAATTGCATTGCGTGGAAGGAAGGTTCAGGGTCGCCCCCCGCTGTATAGGCGAGGGCGGTCGCCCGGCGCATCACCAAACCACGAATGGAAGGATCAGACCATGACGCGTTTTGTGAAAGCCCCACAGGGACAGGGTATCACCCTGGACCGCCGGCAGGTCCTGGTCACCGGCCTTGCCGCCGGTGTGGCGGGCATGGCGGGCGCCGGCCCCGCAATGGCACAGGGCACCTCCTCCCCCTACACGCTGCCGGCCCTGTCCTATGCCCCCGCCGCGCTGGAGCCGCATATCGATGCCCAGACCATGGAAATCCACCATGGCAAGCATCACCAGGCCTATGTCACCAACCTCAACAACGCATTGGCCGATTACGGGCAGTTGCAGAAACTGTCCCTGACAGACCTGCTGGCCAAGCTGCCGGAACTGCCCGACGCGGTGCGTACCGCCGTGCGCAATAATGGCGGCGGCCATGCCAACCATTCCATGTTCTGGTCGATCATGGGACCGGGTGCCGGCGGCCCCCCCACCGGCGCTGTCGCCAAGGCCATCGATGGCAGCTTCGGCGGATTTGATGCGTTCAAGAAGGCCTTCAATGAGGCCGGCGCCAAACAGTTCGGGTCCGGCTGGGTGTTCGTGACGCTTGCGCCCGATGGCAAATTGCTGATCCAGGCGAAGCCCAACCAGGATACGCCCCTGATGGAGGGCAAGCCCGTCCTGATGGGCAATGACGTCTGGGAACATGCCTATTATCTTAAATATCAGAACCGCCGGGCCGACTATCTGGCGGCCTGGTGGAATCTGGTGAACTGGCAGGCCGTCAATGACCGGCTGGCCCGCATCACCAAAGGGGAAGTGATCTGACCATGCGAGGCTGGCCGTGACACGCCTGAAGCCATTGCCCCCGGATCTGGCCCTGCCCGTGCGTATGGCACCGGGGGGCAAGGTTCTGGGCGATTGCGGCCTGTGCGGCCGGCCCCTGATCGCGGGGCCCAGCGTGGAGGAACACCACCTGCTGCCCCGCAGCCAGGGTGGCAAGGAAACGGTGCCGCTGCACCGCGTCTGCCACCGGAAAATCCATGCCGAACTGTCGGAAAAGGAACTGGCGCGCGGCTACACCACGCTGGAGTCCTTGCGCGCCCATCCCGACATCGCCGCCTTCATCCAATGGGTGGCCCGCAAACCCCCGGAATTCACCGCCGTCACCTTCCGCGCCAAGGACCATGTAAAGGCTGGGCGGAAACACCGGGACTGAACATCCGGAGTCGATATCTGCCTTTCTCGCCGACAATCATCCCAGCTCAATGGGCATGTCTTTAAAAAGCAATTCACCCTGAGACATGGAGAGCACAGGTCCCAGGGCAAATTGTCGAGACATGGAATGAAGTCAAGCCCATGACTACGCTGACAAAAGCGATGCAGGCACCAGCGCCGTACTGAAACTGTCGGCAGGCAGGTTCAGTACCAGTTCACGCGTCCCCAATGCCAGAACCAGGCGCTGGGGATCGGCCAGATCATTGTGGGCCACGATCACCAGATCGCCATTGGGGTTACGGAAGGCCAGCTGGTTCTCAAAGGCGAAGAAGCTGCGGCTTGAAATGAAGCGGGCACCTGGGCGCACAAAGGCGCTGAGATGACGCATCACCCAGTAATCATGGGTCAGACGCCACGTGCCGGCCTGGGTATCAACCGACACCAAAGCATTCTGCGGCCAGCCCCACCCGCTCATCCCGTCACGGGGCATGGCCAGATTCCAATATTGCCAGACACTGGCGCCGCTGTTGAAATATTGCCGAATCAGTGACCAGCCATAACGGGCATATCGCCAGTCATTGGCACCATTGCCGCATTCCTGCTCCGATCCCCAGATGGCAAGGCCGGGATGGCGGGTGTGGATATCCTTCAATGCGCCTTTGCCGGCCCATTGCACCCCAACACCCTTGACCAGCGGGCCGGCGGTGGGATCGGCCATCACCTTGTCCACCACCTCCGGCTTGTCACGCTCCAGCGTGCCCAGCAGAACGTCGACGCCAAGAGGCGACAATTCCCGGTGCAGATAGGGGATGAAGCGGGCCAACCCTTCCGCTGACCAACAGCAGCCGGGAAACGGGTGGGGCGAATTGAATTCGTTCTGCGGCATCACCTGCCCGATACGAATGCCCAATTGCCCGTAGGCTTCGACATAGCGGCGGAAATAGCGGGCAAAGGCATCCAGGTACCGATCTTCCTGGATAAGGGTATCCTGCCCCTCCTTCATGATTTGGTCGGGCCGGATGCCATTGTCGCGCCCGCCGGGCCAGGCAGGAGCCTGCGCGTAGTGACCGTTCTTCTTCATCCAGGTCGGCGGCGACCAGGGTGACGCCCAGAGGGCAAGTTCTGGATTGATCTGTCGGGCCGCCTGGATAAAGGGAATGAGGGTGTCCCGATCCTTGTCGATGCTGAAATGTTTCAGATCGAAATCGCCCGGCACCTCGTCATAGGAATACCAGTCGTCGGCAATATCATTTGCCCCGATGGGTGTGCGGCAGAGGCTGAATGCGGCACCGTCAGCAGCGAACAGAGCGCGCAGGGCCTGATCGCGCGCAGGCGCCGGCAATTTGGCTAGCGCCTTCCAGCCCCTTTCACTGAACGCACCGCCAATGCCTTCTATAGTCTGTGCCGGATTGTCCAACAGCAGATCGGCTGACCGCTCAAAATTGTTCGCCTTCAAAGGACCGACCAGGGGGGAAGGCTGACGCTGCCAACGATCATGCTGGGTGGTGGTGAAGAACTGGATGGCGCCCGCCGCTTCGGGCACGGCGGCCTGTCCGGTCCGGACAAAGCTTGCAGACAGGGGAGCCACGGCCGTGGAGGCCAGCAGCAGTTTCATGGAAGCGCGGCGTGTGATCATGGTCTTGAAACTCCATTTCCTCAAGCTATGCCCTGCATTTTAGCGCTAACATCAAAGCTAGGAGGGGCAGTGAGCTGAGGCAACGAGCGGTCCACCCCCTATCCATCCAATGGTCAATGACTGGCATTAGGGCGGTTTCATTCCGACCCGTCGGGACTGAAGGCCGTCGGTACAAGTCCAAAAAATTGAACAGGTGCCGCCTTTGCCGCCTCGAGACGATATCACCCAGATCAAATCTGGTTGCGCATCTCGATATATAGGTTGATACATCAACCGTTTAATATCTAAACTGATTGGTTTTATAACCCCAAAACCAGCACACCCGCTGGACTATATCGGACCAACATTATCTCTTGCGCAGCGAAATGTAATATCGCATAATCATTATGCGAATATACGATGGCTGAAAACGTGCCAACAGCCACGCCCAAGCAAACATAAAAGCTTCCAAGGGAGGAACTTCATGTCTATCGCGGAACGCCGGGCGTGCCCGGCGAAGGGGGATTTGCGCGCCCGCTCCATCCATCGCCTGCTGCTGTCCACGGGCCTGATGCTGGCCATGGCGGCCCCGGTTGCCGCCCAGACGGCACCGGCCCAGAATGACGGCGCGACGCTGGAAGAGATCGTGGTGACGGCGCGGCGCCGGTCGGAAGCGCTGCAGGACACGCCCGTGGCCGTCACGGCCTTCACGGCGGAGGCGCTGGAAGCGCGCAGCGTGGAAACGCTGGACAATATCGCCCGCTTCACGCCGAACATTCGCTTTGATGGTGCCGCCGCCCTGTCGGGGGGCAATTACAACGCCACCGTCTTCATTCGCGGCATCGGCCAGAACGACTTCGCGATCTTCAGCGATCCCGGCGTCGGCTTCTATGTCGATGGCGTCTATTATGCCCGCTCCATCGGCGGCATCATGGATGCGGTCGATCTGGCCAGCGTTGAGGTATTGCGCGGGCCGCAGGGCACCCTGTTCGGCAAGAACACCATCGGCGGCGCCGTCCTGATCAGCACGCAGCGGCCCACCGATGAGCTGTCGGGCCGGGTGGAACTGACCACGGGCCGCTTCGATCGGCTGGATGTGAAGGGCGTGGTGAATGTGCCGCTGGCCGATGGCAAGGTGCTGACCCGCCTGTCGGTTTCCTCGCTCAACCGCGATGGCTATGCCAAGCGCCTGTCCGACGGCCAGGATATGGGCGACCGCAATGCCGACAGCGCGCGGTTGCAGATCACGACGAATGTTACGGAAGATATCGATTTTCATCTGGTTGGCGATGTTACGCGGGCCCGCGAACATTCCGCGCCGAACAAGCTGCTGGCCATCGCGCCTGCGCCGGGCCTGACCGGTGTGCCCTTCCTGGTGAACTACAACAACCTTGTGGCCCCGACGCGCGGCGTCACCGCGCCCAACGGCCTGAAGACGCTGAACAATTCGTTCATCACCGACAGCCCCTTCACCACCTGGGGCACCGGCCCCAATGTCAATGATCTGGACCTCTGGGGTCTGGCCGGCACCCTGACCTGGAACCTGGGCAACGTGGAGGCCAAGAGCATCACGGCCTATCGTGAGCTGCAGGCCACCTTTGCCCGCGACGGCGACAATACGCCCTTCACCTATCGCGAGACGTTCAACGACGATGACCAGTGGCAGTTCAGCCAGGAATTCCAGTTGAGCGGCGATGGCATGGATGGGCGTTTCACCTGGGTGGGTGGCGTCTATTACTTCACCGAGGAAGGCACCGACAATGCCCGCGCCGATCTGGCCATGGGCCTGTGGCCGCCGCTGGGGCCGGCACTGTCGCCCGCCACATTGATCCTCAACCGCATCGACAACACCTCCTACGCGGCGTTCGGCCAGGGCAATTTCAAGCTGACGGACGATCTGTCGGTCACCGCCGGCGCCCGCTGGAACCGCGACAAGAAATGGATTTCCGTCTTCAACCGCCGTCAGCGCGATCAGGTGGTCTTCACCGACGTGCAGCGGTCGGGCGACTGGAACGCCTTCACGCCCAAGCTCGGCCTGGAATACAAGGCCAGCGACGACGCGATGCTCTACGCCTCCGCCGGCAAGGGCTTCAAGAGCGGCGGCTACAATGCCCGCCCGCTGGCCGATGCCTCGGAAGTGACGCAGTATGAGCCGGAAACCATCTGGACCTATGAGGTCGGGGCCAAGACGGGCTGGCTGGACAATCGCCTGATCGTCAATGTCGCGGGATATCTCAGCAAGTATGACAATATCCAGCTGACCGTGAACCAGACGCCCCGCAACTTCGTGGCCAACGCCGCGAAGGGCACCATCAAGGGGGCGGAGCTGGAGGTGCGGGCCAAGCCGGCCAAGGGCCTCGATTTCGATCTGGCCGTCGGCTACACCGACGCGAAATATGACGAGGTCGGGACCGGCCTGGGCCCCACGCAGATCCTGCCCATCACCAAGGCGGCAAAGTTCGTGAAGACCCCGAAATGGACGGTCAGTACGGGTCTGCAATATACCTACGCCATGGGTGACGGCAGCACGCTCAGCCTGCGCGGCGATCTGTCGGCCTACTCCAAGTTCTACAATGACGTGGCCAATACCGAACTGGTGGCACAGTCCGGCTATGGCATCGTCAATAGCCGCCTGACCTATACCTCGCCGGATGACAGCTGGACCCTGGCCTTGTTCGCCACCAACCTGACCGACCGGCGTTATTTCGTGTCGGGCAATGCCAGCGCCGCCTTCGGTCTGGCCGAGGCCTCCTATGGCCGCCCGCGTGAATGGGGCGTGACATTGGGGGCGAAGTTCTGAGGCGGGATGTCGCTCCCTCACCCTCCCTCACCCCGCCAAGCGGGCGAGGGGCAAAATTCCACCCCTCGCCCACGAAGGTGGGAGAGGGAGGGGCCCATTGGCGCCAGCCAATGGGAGGGTGAGGGAACCACCCCCTGACATCCCGACCACCGGTGCGAGCCTGTCAAAGGTCAATTTCCTTCAATACCGGATCGGGCCGGGTGGCGATAAACGGGCAAACAGCCCCGGAGACGCCACCCGTGACCCGATCCTTTGACGATAGACAATGCTGGCCCGCCATCATCGACGAACGGGGGCTGGCATGAACGGCACCCTGCTGCTGGCCATGGCCAGCTTCGCGCTTGTCGCCTCCATCACCCCCGGCCCTGTCAACAGCATGGCACTGGCCAGCGGCGTGCAGCACGGGTTCCGGCGTAGCCTGGGCTTCGTCACCGGCGCCACGATGGGCTTCACGGCCCTGCTGCTGCTGGCGGGTCTTGGCATGGCGGAGGCGGTGGCGCGGCTGCCCATGCTGGACATGGCCATACGGGTGGCGGGAACCGGGTTCCTGTTCTATCTGGCCGTCCGGCTTTGGCGGGCCGCTGGCGGCATGGCGGCGGGTGAGGTGCCGGTGGCGCCCTCGCTCTGGGCCGGGGCCAGCCTGCAATGGCTGAACCCCAAGGCCTGGATCGCGGCGGTGGCCGGCATGGGCGCCTATGGATTGCAGGACGGCATGGTCAGCGTCCTGGTCTTCGCTGGCCTCTATTTCATCATCTGCTACGCGTCCATCGCGCTCTGGGCCTATGCCGGCACCTGGGCGTCGCTGGTCATCGGCACGGCGGACCGGATGCGCCTTTTCAACCGCACCATGGCGGTTCTGCTGGCAATCGGCGCTGTCGCCATGCTGGCCGGCCATTGAAAATGACAAGGCCCGCCATGGTGGTCACCATGGCGGGCCTTGCTTAACAAGCAGGTGCCTTGATCAGAACCCGTGCCGCACCATGGCCGGCATCAGCACCACCATGTCCTGGTCCGCCTTGAGATAGGGGGCCAGGGTGGACAGGGCGGGGCGGAACGGGGCCAGGGTCCGGTCGGCCACCCCTGCCGTCACGGCATTGCTCACCGTAGCGCGCGCATCACCCGACAGCAGGTCCATCAGGAAGTCGAACTGCGAGCGCTTGTGCGGCAGGGTCATGGCGCGCACGGGCGCATCCTCGGCCAGCTTCAGGGCCTTGCGCACCTCGCCCATGGCGGTGGCGTAACCGCCCAGCGCATCCACAAGGCCCAGTTCCTTGGCCTGACGCCCCGTATAGACACGGCCCTTGGCAATCTCCTTCACCTTGTCCAGCGGCAGGTTGCGCCCTTCCGCCACGCCTTGTGTGAAGGAAGCATAAGTGCTGTCCAGGAAGGCGTTGAGGCGGGCTTCCTGGGTCTCGCTGAACGGCGTGTTGGAAGACCACATGCCGGCATTGGCACCGCGGCTGATCGGCTCGATATTCACGCCGGCCCAATCGGTCAGGCCGCGCAGAACCATCTTGCCGGCGATGACGCCGATGGAACCGGTGATGGTGCCGGGTTCGGCCACGATGCGGTCGGCCCCCATGGAGACCCAGTAACCGCCCGATGCCGCAACGGCACCCATGGAGACGATGACCGGCTTGCCCTTGGCCTTGGCTTTCAGCACCTTGCGGCGCACCACCTCCGACGCGACGGCGCTGCCGCCGGGGCTGTTCACGCGGAACAGGATGGCCTTCACATTGTCATCATCGATGGCCTGGTCAAAGGCGGCGGCGATGGTGGCCGCACCAAAGCTTTCGTCACCCGACAGGGGGTCGGCCTGGCTGTCCCCGCGCATGATGGCGCCGTCACCGACGATCATGGCCACCAGCGGCGCATCGGTGATCGACATGTCGATCCCTTCCGGCGGGGCGCGGTTATAATCCTGCAGGCTGACCAGTTCCGGCTTGGCCCCTGCGCCATCGGCGCCCTTGGCCTTCTCGATGGCCCAATCCACCGCCTCGTCCCAATAGGCCAGCTTGTCGACCAGCTTGGCGTCCAGCGCCTCCTTGTCCATCAGCGGGGCCTTGTCCACGGCGGCGCGCACGGCGGCATCATTGATGCCACGGGCCAACGCCACATCGGTCACCCACTGGTTGAACAGATCACCGATCAGGCTGTCGATGGCCTCGCGGTTGGCCGGGGTCGGGCCGGTTTCCGTATATTGCTCGGCGAAGGACTTATATTCCTCGCGCTTGCGGAACTGCGGCTCCACCTTCAGCTTGTCCAGCGTGCCGCGCAGGAAGGTCAGTTCCGCCTGCATGCCGGTGATGGCCATGTCGCCCATCGGCTGCATCCACACCTGCTCGAACGCCGTGGCAAGATAGTAGGGCTGCATGCCATTGCCCATCTCGCCAAAGCTTTCGGCATGGACGATGGCGAAGCGGCCTTCCTTGCGCAGCTTGGCGATGCTGTCGCGCAGTTCCTGCGTCACCGCGAAGGAATGCACGCCATTGCCGGTGCGGGCGATGATGCCCTTGACGCGCGGGTCCTTGGACGCCCGGTTCAGGGTGCGGACCACCTGTTCCACCGTGGTGCGGTGGTCACCCAGCAGGCCCGCGACCGGGCTGTTCGCCGGCGCCTCAGCCAGCGGCTTTTCCAGGTCCAGTTCAAGAACGATGCTGTCGGGCAGCTTGGGCTGCCGGTTGGCCAGATGCACACCGAGGCCGATGGCACCGGCGACGAGAAGGACAGACAGGAAGCCAATGATGGCGAAAACGCGCAGGATGATCCGCATGACCCGTTCCGATTGATACCGAACCCGCCCACACTAACCGCGAAGGCAGCCGCACGGCCAGAGGTGAAACAACCCCGTTACGATGAAGTTGCCCGTCCCGCACCCAGGGCGCGAGATTGAACGCCAACGGGATATGGGGTGGGCGGGGCATGATGCCAGGGGTTGGTGTGCGAAAGCGGGCCATTGTTGAACCCGCCCGCCCCGGTTATGGTCCCGCTCATGACCAACCCTGCCGCGCTCCATGTTCTGCCCCTGACCCTGCCCGACCCGCTGGCCGCGTTTGCGGTGCTGGCGGGGCAGAAGGGGGCCATGCTGCTGGATGGCGGGGCGGCGGATGGGGGCCGCGCGCGCTATTCCATCCTGGCAGCATATCCGTTCTCCTGGATCGAAGTGGCGGGCGACGGGACGGTGACGCAGGACGGCAACCGGCTGACCCTTGATCCGTTCACGGCCTTGGAACAGGCGCTGCGCCCCTTTGCGCGGGTCCTGCCCACCGGCCTGCCCCCCTTCACCGGCGGTGCCGTGGGTGTCATGGGGTATGAGTTGGGCCGGTATCTGGAACGGCTGCCTAGCCCCCGTGATACCGGCATCGACCTGCCCGACATGGCCTTCGGCCTGTACGACACTGTCGCCATCATCGACCATGCCCAGGACAGGGCCTGGGTCATCTCCGGCGGGGAACGCGAATCCGATCCGGCCCGCCGGCCCGACCGGGCAAAGGAACTGGCACACTCGCTTCACGACCAACTGACCAGCGCCCCGCCGCTGTCCCGCGACAGTGGCGACGGACTGCTGCGCCGGCCAGGGTGGGAGGCGGAGCTATCGCCCGCCACCTATCGCGACCGGGTGGCGCGTATCCTGGACTATATCCGGGCCGGCGATATCTATCAGGCCAACATGACCCAGCGCTTCCTGGGCCGTCTGCGCCCCGGCGTCACGCCCTGGGATGCCTATCGCCGCCTGCGCCCGCGCACATCGGCCCCCTTCTCCGCGTTCCTGAACTTAGGGAACGGTCGGGCCATTGCGTCGGGGTCGCCGGAACGGTTCCTGTCGCTGTCCGCCGATGGCGCCATCGAGACGCGGCCCATCAAGGGTACCCGCCCCCGCCATGCCGACGCCGTGCGCGATGCCGAACTGGCCGCCGAACTGCTGTCGTCGGAGAAGGATCGGGCGGAAAACCTGATGATCGTCGATCTGCTGCGCAACGACCTGTCGCGCGTGGCAGAGATCGGGTCGGTGAAGGTGCCCAGCCTGTGGGGTCTGGAAAGCTACCGCACCGTCCATCACCTGACCTCCGTCGTCACGGGCCGGTTGAAGCCGGGCCTTGGCCCCGTTGACCTGCTGCGCGCCAGCTTTCCCGGCGGGTCGATCACCGGGGCGCCAAAAATCCGGGCCATGCAGATCATCCATGAGCTGGAACCCGCCCGGCGCGGCCCCTATTGCGGATCGGTGATGTGGATCGGCTGGGATGGTGCCATGGACAGTTCCATCATCATCCGCACAGCCGCCATATCGGGCGACAAGGTACAGGTACAGGCCGGCGGCGGCATCGTGGCCGATAGCGAGCCGGAGGCGGAGTATCAGGAAAGCCTGACCAAGGCCAAGGCCATCCTGACCGCCCTTGACCCCGCCATGGCCTGGCCCCCCGCCATCGCGGTGGATGAGGCGGGGGAGCGGGCGGCATGAGCGTCATCTGGCTGAACGGGGATTTCGTCGCCGCCGACAAGCCGGCCCTGCTGGCCCATGATCGCGGCCTGACCCTGGGCGATGGCTTGTTTGAGACCATCGCCGTGAAGGCCGGCGTGCCCCTACGCCTGGACGCCCATCTGAAGCGTTTGCGCGACGGGGCGGATTTTCTGGGCTTGGCCGTACCCGCGAGCGATCAGGTCCTGCACGATGCCATCCTGGGCCTGCTGGGCGCCAATGGGATGGAGGGGGAGGCGGCGGTGCGCCTGACCCTAACCGCCGGCCCCGGCCCCCGCGGCCTGCCCCGGCCAGAGGTGCCCAGCCCCACCTTGATGCTGGCCGCCGGTCGCATCCCGGCAGAGGCACCGCCGGCCCGGCTGGTCATTGCGCGCACCACCTGCCGCAACGAAAAATCGCCCTTATCGCGGTTGAAGACCCTGAACTATCTGGACAGCGTGATCGCCCGGCGGGAGGCGACGGCGCGCGGGGCCGAAGATGCAGTGATGCTGAACAGCCAGGGTCGCGTCGCGGAAGCCACCGCCGCCAATATCTTCCTGTCCCTGGACGGGCATTGGGTGACGCCGACCGTGGCCGAAGGCGCCCTGCCCGGCACCATGCGCGCCGCCTTGCTGAAAAACTGGCGGGCGGAGGAACGGGCGGTGACGGTGGAGGAATTGCGCCGCGCCGACGATATGGTCCTGACCAACGCGCTGGGCATGCGCAAGGTGGCACGGGTGCTGGATTAGGGCCAAGGCCCTACGCCTCCTGCTTCGGCCCCAGCAGCGGCATGACATCGACGCTGTCACAGGGGAAGATGGTGAAATGCGGGTGCCCCGCGAACATCTCCGCCGCTGCCTGATGCGATGGCGCGCGCACCACCACGAACACGGTCAGCTCATTCACGACATCGGCGATACCGTCGGGCGAGGTGCGCTTGGTCGGCCCCAGCGGCCCACCCTGATAGACGATCACATCCTGATGCGCCGCGTCCCAGGCGGCGAGGGCCGCCAGCCCCCGCTCATCCGTGGCCCGCCGCTCCTCCTCCCCCATCGCGTACCAGGCCCGCCAGCGCGCGCTATTCTTGTTGCTGGTGAAAACCGCGAGGTAGGTTGCGTCCTGGCTCATCTGCACATCCCGATCTCCTGATCCCGGCAGCGCACAGTATGGGATAACGGACCACAGGCGTAAATCGACCGATGGCCCCTACCGCTTTGGCTCGATTGTCACGATCACCCGGCGATAGCGGGTCAGGGAAGGGGTGCCCTTGTCCGTGACGGCGGCGATGAAATGCGCGGTTTCCGCCCTTGTCACCATCGGCGCGCGGAAGGTGACGCGGTAGATATTCTCCGCCCCCTTGGCTGGGATCGGCTGTTTCCAGCTGCCGGCCTCCGGGTAATGGAACCAATGATAGGACAGGCTGTCGCCATCGGGATCGCTGCTGCCCTTGGCGCTCAATTGAAACAGCGTGCCTGCCGTCACGGTCAGGCGGTCGGCATGGTCCAGTGCGACGACGGGCGGGTGGTTGGCCTTTTCCGGCGGCTGCGTGGTCCAGGCAATGCGGGCCGCGAAATCATTCTGGAACGCATCGCGCCAGCGCCAGATCGTGGCCTGATAATGGCTGTAGCTGCGGGGACCGGGCGTGATGGCGCGGCCATGCGGGCTGTTGATAGAGGGGGTAACGGTATCGACGGCATTGGTCCAGATGGGCCGCGTCTCTGCCTCCACCGGCACATTGCCGTTAAATCCCTTGGGGTCCGTCGCCTCCAGCGCGGGTATATAAAGCTCATACCGCCCGCCCCAACCGCCCCAGTCGGGATGGTCGGGGTCGGACAGGCCCGTAGGGATCAGGCCCAGGAAAGCCGGCGTATCCCCCTCCATCCCATAGGCGACATCGGGATATTCGGCACCCAGCGGCCCATGGCCCTGCTGAATGTTGCGGGCAATCCAGTCGTTGGACACACTTGTGTTATCCAGCCCCTCCACCGGCACATTCATCCCGCCCCAGGTGGCAGCACCATAGCCGCCGGGACTGACGATATAGAACAGGTCGGGAAAGGTCCGCCGGATCCAGGCACCGGCATCATCCTGATCGGAGATCGTATAGACCCGCAGCTTGGCCACCAACCGCGACAGTTCCGCCGGCGACCGCGTGGCCTTCAAGGTCAACAGCGCCTGGGCCAGCGTATTGGCCCCGCCCCAGACGGAAACCCAGAGCGGGCGCGGGTCGGCACTGTCCAGGGCGGCAATGATACGCCGCGCCCCATCACTGTCCTTGCCCGGCCCCGTCGCCGCCATGCCATAGGCCGGCTGCCCCACCTGCACCAGCACCAGCAGGCTTTCCGCCGATGGATAGCCCGGCGCATGCAGCAGCAGGTTGGGCTGCACCTGCCCATAGGCAGCGATGATGCGGCGCAGGCTGTCGGGATGCACCTCATTGCGCATATGGGTGGAGGTGGTGGCGACCAGCGCCTCGATGTCCAGCTCATCGGCATAAAGCAGCAGCCGCACCAGCGACTGCGCATCATCCGGCTCATTCTCAATATCCGTCAGCACCACCAATCGCGCCTTGGGCGCCGGTGCGGTCGCGAACGCCGGCGGTGCGGATAGCATCCCCACCAGCACAACACCCAGAACAACCCGCTGCATCCACGACGCCATTTTCCATCCCCTTTCCCGCCCCGGTTCATGCCGGGCGGGTTAGCGCTATCATTGGCGCTGAGGATACAGGGGGGAGACGGTGGCGGGCTAGGGGAGTGTGGGGGAGAGAGGAAGCAGGTTGATGCCTTCTCAACAGTCATCCCCGCGCAAGCGGGGACCCAGCGTTAGGCGCGGTTAGCGCCGGCATGAGTCATGTCGCGGCTATCGCCGCTCGACGCTACCCCCCGGCCCAACCCAGAGACAGCCCCCGCCTCGGCAATGGCGTCATTGATTTCGTCGGCGGAAAGACGGGCACCATTCCCCTTGCCTTTGAGGATGCCATGCAAGGCGTCCCAAGAGCCTTTGGCTGTCTTGGCCTTCTCGGCTTTCAGTTCAGCCCTGCCATCGGGCAAAAGGTCGAGTGTGATCCGGTCACCCGGCCCGATGCCCAAATGCTTCAGGACCTCCTGGCGGAAGGTCACCTGTCCATTGGCGGTCACAGTCAATGTGGTCATGGCAATTCCTCCGGTCGGCTAAAAGTAATGCCGAATTGCATTACCGGCAAGGTATGGGGACCAAGGTGGGAGCCATTCCTGCGAGTGGGCGGAAGCTCCGGTGCAACATTCAGAGCCACCCGTACCGCTTCTCCGAATGGGTGCGCGCGGTGCAACCAAATGAAACATAAAATCAGGGTGTGTTTCAGAGAGTGAGGCGGCCCGTTCCGATTAACCCCAGTGCACTGCGTCGGTGATGCGCTAGCCGCGGCAATGCGTGGAGGTGCCGTTGGTTGAAAGATGTTAGCGCAGTTTGCGGGGAAAGTCAGCAGTGCGCCCCCATTACGGTCGTACCAGCGCTCTGGTGAACGTCTCGTCAGCGGACATTGGGAAAGGTGTTTTGTCCGGAAAGCCGTCCGACAAACAATTTGTCCGGATTGCCATCGCGGACGCCGATTTCCGGACAGCCATCGAGTTGACCGTCAAAGGACGGTTTGGCGGACGGGGCAAGTTGCTGCAACTTCGGCATAGGGCAGCAATGGGGCCGGGAGCGGACCGTACGTTATTATGCCCATTAGCGCGAAAAGTGGCCACCTGAGGCGGGTACAAAGAAGGTGGATTGTGCGCGAGCCATTGAACGTCAACCACGCCCGCTCGCGGTCAGAGAAACTTTGGGCGCGGTTCACCTCCACCTTTACAGGATCGCCGCCTGCGAAGAAAGAATCGATGGTGACTTTAAGCTTGAGGCACGACGACACCGAACTTCTCGACACGAAGTCGATTGATCGCACTCTCTTGCCCAATCCTTTGTAGGGCTGACACGGCCTTCTTGGAAATGCTCTTCATCCTCTCGTCTGCGTTTTCGAAGTTTTGGAAGTAGGTCAGTCCATAGACGACTAGGCGCAGCTCCTCGTCTTTTGCTGCTTTCATGGCCGCATAGAAATCGTTGGCACTATGCTTGTTGATGAATTCAAGGGTGTCATTACTCCATCCGCGGTCTATCACGACAGCGGTTGCGACGCCCGTAAGAGTTCTGTCATCAGCGAACGTACAAGCTTTGGCTGCTAAAGCCGCCCTCACATCTGGATCCCTGATATTCAAGAACTCCGAGTCAGGATCGCGCACCCTTAAGTCCTTTCCGTCATAGTGCCTGTTCAAGTGGTCCTTAATTAGATCGTCGAGGCCGTCGCCATGACCGATTTTCTTCAGGATAGCTATCGCATCGGAAAGATCCGTAGGACTTATTACTGCGGCGTTGTCCCTGATAGACTTCTTCAATTCTGTGGCGAAGGCATCTGCATTGTCATCGAAAGACCCATGGTAGATGTCCCAAACCTTGCGGAACGCGGCAACCTTGTCATTGAGTTCGAGCCTTCCCGTTAGCACGTCGGCTTCTCGCCGCAGGGAATCTTCATCGTAAAATCCGCTGCGGATGCAATCGAAAACGACGAGATCAAGGCCGTCCGCTGTGCGAAACTCATATCGCTTCAGAAGCACCGAATGCTGGATCTCCTCTGGAGTTCGCTCCTTTCGGTCACCGAACAACTCCGCATAGGGGCGATGCTTCAGAAGAGCATTGATAGGTGGCGCTTCGGTGGGTTGGTAGATCGCGAAGCCGAACAGGCACGCGCTGTGGAATGCCTGCTTGATGATGCGCTCATCATATCCCTTCAAAACCTCTTCCAGCCGACCGCATATTCTGAGGAGCTTGAAGATCGTCCGGATGTTAGTGATTTCTAGCTTCGCCGCATATTCTGCAACCATCTGGGTCAGGAGGGTCGTTCGATCCGGGACAGCTATGACAACCGCCTCGTTCGCCGTCGGAGCGAATATCAGGTTGATATCTATTACCTTTTCTAGTTGAACACGGAAATCCTCGGCATTCCGCCCTTCCAATGCCTCACTGTTCAAAAGCAGCACCACCTTGCAATTCTTCTTCTCTTTGAGGAAGGAGATTAGCCCCAGCACATCCTTCAGGTCGAGGCTATCGCTCATGCGCTCAAGATCGTCGAAGCATACGATCTGATTTCGCACGTCGAGGAATCCGGCTTCAACCAATCCTCCGTAGTCTGCAACAATGGGGATACCACGTATCAATCCGATCCCTGCACGCCACTTAGATGACACTTGCTCGATGCGTCTAAATACGCTGCTGACCTCCGCTTCCAGCCTCTCCTTCTCACTGAAAGCCGCAGCTTCGACTGTGTTTTGAAAAACTGATCTGCGAACTTCGCTTAGGGTCTCAAGGCCGAACAACGAGACGTAGGCATAGCGCTTCGGCTCTACCGTGCCATCCTTGAATGCGGAAGTGAGCAAGGTGTCCCAAGTATGGGTCTTTCCAACGCCCCACTTGCCGCTCAAACAAAGCGCAAGTTTATCCTTCGCCTTGAGAAATCGAAGGATTTCGTTCTTCACTTGCTCTGTGCTCATGCTCTAGTATCCCAGCTGTCCCATTGCCGAAGATTGTAAGTCATGTTGATGTTCTTGGCGATCCTCCTGGATCAGATAAATCCCGCGCTCGAGCATATGCAGAGGGGCGGGGTCCACGATTCCCGCTTTGGCCTAGCTGAAGGAATGTCTGGCTTAAGAAACAGGCTGGAAATACCTGAACGACCACTATGGAGGGCATACCGGAAATCACCCCCGACACCCCCTGTCCGTCAATCCGAGGTTTGGCGGACACTTAAATTCCGCCGCTTGCTCGGCCGCTTGACAGGAACCCGTCCGTCCGCTTCCGGCCCCAAACCAGCCTCCTCCGCCGCCCCTTCACACGCCGACCTTTTGGACAGCGATAGCCGTCGCTCCCCAGCCATGATACACTTCAACCATGAAAACCAATCGCCACGACCTTCAACGCGCTGTCCAATCCGGTCGGTTTGTCCTCACCAGTGAACGCGGTGAGAAGATCAGTGCTGTTGAAGGGTTGACCCTGTCGCCACGGATGGCAGCAACCTTGCGGCAAGGGGCCGCGCAGGGGCTGTCGGGGGATGAGCGGCGGGCGCTGGTCCTGGAAACGTTGCGCCGAAAGTAGGCATCCTTGCTCTATGCCGCCGCCAACGACCCGTTATGGGTTCCGGGAACGTCGGTGTTGCGCAACCGTCTTGGCCTCACGGACCAAGCGGTGTTGGATGAGGCGGAGCTGGCGCTGTTCCTGATCCGCGCGGACGAGCCGTTGCCGGTCGGTCATCTGGATGCCGCCCATTATCTGCGTATCCATCATCATCTGTTCCAGGATGTTTATGACTGGGCGGGGCAGGTACGGTCCATCCGCATCGGCAAGGGCGGCAACTGGTTCTGTTATCCGGAGTTTATCGAGGCCGAACTGGCCCGGGCGTTCCGGGAATATGGCGATCCTAATGAGGTTGCCGGCCTGCCGAAGGAAGAGTTCGCCCGGCGGACCGCGCATCTGTTGGCCGAGATCAATGCCGTGCATCCCTTCCGGGAAGGAAATGGCCGCACCCAGTTGGCCTTTCTGACGCTGCTGGCCGCCAATGCCGGAAATGGCGTGAATGATGACGTCCTTGATCCCGATGACGTTCTGTCCGCCATGATCGAGAGCTTCGCCGGCGGCGAGGACAGGTTGTCCTGCCTGATCCTTGCGCTGCTGATCGGCTGATCTCAACGTCCCACCACCGGCACCACATGCGTATTCTTCACCTCCTCCATCACCATATAGGTATGGGTCTGCGCGACCCCCTGGATGGAGGAGAGTTTGTCGCCCAGGAAGGCGCGGTAGGCGGCCATGTCGGCGACGCGGACCTTGATCAGGTAATCGAAGCCGCCGGCCACCATGTGGGCCTCTTGAATTTCGTCCAACCGGCGGACGGCGTCGGCGAAGATTTGGAAGACGTCTTGGGTGGTGCGGTCCAGGCGCACCTCGATGAAGGCCGCCAGTGAGCGGTCCAGCAGTTCCGGGTCCAGCAGGGCCACATATTGGCGGATGAAGCCGTCGCGCTCCAACCGGCGCACCCGTTCCAGGCACGGCGTGGGCGACAGGTTCACCCGCCGCGCCAGCTCCACATTCGAAATGCGCCCATCTTCCTGCAGGATGCGCAGGATGTTCTGGTCGATACGGTCCAGCTTCGCAGCTGCGGAATCAGCACTCATTATATCCTCTGGCAAAATCGACTTTTAACCAGATGATATCCTGTCAAAACCCTTTCTTTGGAGAAAAATCGTCCAGAGAATTTGCCATACTCCGAGCAATTCAAAACACCAGCGTTTCTCGGAGTTACGGCAATGTCCGGCACCGTTCTGAATGACCTGCGCAAGGCCAAGCATGCCGATGAGGTCACCGTCGTCACCGGCCTGCTGCGCAGCCATGGCCTGACCCTGGCAGAGCGGACGGGTATCCATGACCGGGCGGTGGCGATTGTGGAGGCGGCACGTCTGCGCCGGCGCGAGCTGGGGCCGCTGGATAATTTCCTGCAAGAGTTCGGCCTGTCGAATAATGAGGGCGTTGCCCTGATGTGCATTGCCGAATGCCTGCTGCGCATCGCCGACCCGGAGACGGCGGACCGTCTGATCGCCGAAAAGATTGCGCAGGGACAATGGGATGCGCATCTGGGCCGTAGCGACAGCGCCTTTGTCAACGCCGCCGCCTGGGGCCTGATGCTGACGGGCAAGATCAGCGATCTGGAACGCGGCGGGGAGCGGGATGCCGGCAATTTCCTGAAGCGCATGGTGGCCCGATCGGGCGAAAGCGTGATCCGCACGGCCATGGGTCAGGCCATGCGCGTCATGGGCGGGCATTTCGTGCTGGGCCGCACCATTAAGGAAGCCATGGCGGAGGCGCGCAAGGCCCGGCCCAGCGGCACCGTCCATTCCTATGACATGCTGGGCGAGGGGGCGCGCACCTGGGAACAGGCGAGCCGCTATCTGGATGCCTATGTAAAGGCCATCGACGCCGTGGGGGCAGAGGCAGCGGGTCGTGGCCCCGTGGCCGCACCCGGCGTGTCGATCAAGCTGTCGGCCCTGCACCCGCGCTATGTCCAGGCGCAGCATGCCGATGTCATGGCCCGTCTTGTGCCAGCCGTGAAGGGGCTGGCGTTGCAGGCCAAGCGCTGGGACATCAACCTGACCATCGATGCCGAAGAGGCGGACCGCCTGGAACTGTCGCAGGATATCCTGTCGGCCCTGGCTCATGATCCCGATCTGGCCGGGTGGAACGGCCTGGGGCTGGCCATCCAGGCCTATTCCAAGCGCACGCATCTGCTGGTCGATTGGCTGGTCGATCTGGCGCGGGCCGCCGGTCGCCGCCTGATGGTGCGGCTGGTCAAGGGTGCCTATTGGGACACCGAGATCAAGATGTCCCAGATTGCCAGCCACCCGGATTATCCGGTCTTCACGCGCAAGGCGGCGACGGACCTCTCCTATCTGGTCTGTGCGCGCAAGATGCTGGCCGCCAAGGACGCGATCTATCCGCAGTTTGCCACCCACAATGCCTATACCATCGCGGCCATCCTGCATCTGGCCGGCGATAACCGCGATCTGGAGTTCCAGCGCCTGCATGGCATGGGCGAACTGCTATACACGGCGGCGCGCGAGGTCCTGCCCGCTTTCCCGCGTGTGCGAATTTATGCGCCCGTGGGTACCCATGAGGATCTGCTGCCCTATCTGGTACGCCGTCTGCTGGAAAACGGTGCGAACAGCAATTTCGTCAACGCCTATATGGACCCGGACGTACCCGTCAGTGACGTGGTTGCCGACCCGGCCGCTTTTCTGGAGAAAGAAGGCATGCTGCGTCATCCGCGCATACCCACGCCCGCCGACATCTATGGTGCCGAGCGTGCCAATTCCAAGGGCTTCGACCTGACGGCCCCGGAAAAGGTGGCGGCCCTGACCGAGCAGATGCAAGCTTCCCTGTCGCGCAACTGGACATCCTGCCCCATCGTGGGCGGGGTTGAACTGTCCGGCCCGGCCCAGCCCGTGACCGACCCGGCCAACCGCGCCCGCACCGTGGGTACCGTCGTGTTGTCCGACAAGGCAGCCGTTGAGCGCGCCCTGTCCCTGTCCGCCGCCGCGCAGAAGGCCTGGGACCGGGAAGGCGCCGATCATCGCGCCGCCTGCCTGGACCGCGCCGCCGACCTGATGGAGATCGATACCCCGGCCCTGATGGCCCTGCTGGTGCGCGAGGCGGGCAAGACCCTGCCCGACGCCATCGCCGAGGTGCGGGAGGCCGTGGATTTCTGCCGCTATTACGCGGCCCAGGCGCGCAGCGGCCTGAAGCCCGTGCTTCTGCCGGGTCCCACGGGGGAGCGCAACGAACTGCACCTGACGGGTCGCGGCACCTTTGCCTGCATAAGCCCCTGGAACTTCCCGCTGGCCATTTTCGTGGGTCAGGTCGTGGCCGCCCTGGTGACGGGCAATGCCGTCATCGCCAAGCCCGCCGAACAGACCCCCCTGATCGCGGCGGAAGCCGTGCGCATGCTGCACAAGGCCAGCGTGCCGGGCGATGTCCTGCACCTGCTGCCGGGTGATGGCGCGACGGTGGGGGCCGCCCTGGTCGCCGATGCCCGCATCGCCGGCGTCTGCTTCACCGGGTCCACCGAAACCGCCCGCCTGATCAACCGCAGCCTGGCCGACCGCGACGGTGCCATCGTGCCGCTGATCGCCGAAACGGGCGGCCAGAACTGCATGATCGTGGATAGTACCGCCCTGCTGGAACAGGTGGTGGATGACTGCGTCACGTCGGCGTTCCAGTCGGCGGGACAGCGTTGTTCGGCCATGCGTGTGCTGTTCGCGCAGGAAGAGATCGCGGACAAGCTGGCTGACATGCTGGCCGGCGCCATGGAGCTGATCCGTCTGGGTGACCCGATGGATGTGGCCACCGATGTCGGCCCCGTCATCGATGATGACGCCCGCGACATCCTGATCGCGCATGCGCGGCGCATGGATGGCGAGGCGCGCCTGATCAAGGCCGTGAGCGTGCCGGATGCCGTGCAGAACGGCACCTTCTTCGGCCCGCGCCTGTATGAGATCGACAGCCTGTCGCGTCTGAAGCGCGAGGTGTTCGGCCCCATCCTGCATATCGTGCGCTTCAAGGCGTCGGAGCTGGACAAGGTCGCGGCGGAGATTGCCGCCACCGGCTATGGCCTGACCTTCGGTGTGCATAGCCGCCTGGAAGGCCGCGCCCAGAACCTGTTCAAGACGCTGCCGGTGGGCAACACCTATATCAACCGCAACATGGTGGGTGCCGTGGTCGGCGTACAGCCGTTCGGCGGCCAGGGCCTGTCGGGCACGGGGCCGAAGGCCGGCGGCCCGCACTATCTGCATCGTTTCGTCACGGAAAAAACGCTGACCGTCAATATTACGGCGTTCGGCGGCAATGCTTCGCTCCTGGAACTGGGGGCGTAACGGGGTTGGGCCGGGGGGCATGCCCCGCACCCCGGTTCAACGGCGGAAACAATCAATCTGTTTCCTGCCTTAAATAAAATACAACCTAAAGACAGCAGTCCGCGTACCGCGCCGTTGGGTGGTGGTCTCCCATGCGGGGGATCATCGCCCAACGGCTTCATTTTTCTGCGAAAAAGGGCTATAGCCGGAAGAACGTTCCACGCCGGGCGCTGTTTCCGCACCGGCATCCCGCACCCGCTGGATGGAGTTCCCTTCCGGATGTCCGAGATCGCCGATGCCCCGCTGGTTCTGATCGTCGAGGATGAGCCGGCGACGCGCGCCCTGTTGGCCGGCTATTTTCATGAGGCCGGTTTCCTGGTGGCCGAGGCGGAAGATGGCAAGCAGACCCGCGAGGTCATGCTGCGTCAGCCGCCCGATCTGGTGCTGCTGGATATCGAGCTGCCGGACGAGGATGGGTTCAGCCTGGCCCGCTCCATCCGCGAAATTTCCAATGTCGGGATCATCATCGTCACCCAGCGCGCCAATGATGGCGACCGCGTCTTCGGTCTGGAGACGGGCGGCGATGATTATGTGACCAAGCCCCCCAACCCCCGCGAGCTGCTGGCCCGTGCCCGCAACCTGCTGCGCCGCACGCATCCGACCAAGATGCATAAGGCCGAGGGGACGGTGCGGTATTTCGCGGGCTGGACCATGGATCTGGCCCGCCGCCGTCTGGTCGATCCGGCGGGGATCGAAATCCGCGTGACACGCGGAGAGTTCGAGCTGCTGGGCCTATTGGTCCGGTCCGGTGGACGGGTGGTCACACGTGATCAGCTGATTGACGCTGTCAGCGGCACCGACCGCAATCCCAATGACCGCACCATCGACGTGCTGGTCAGCCGCCTGCGCCGCAAGATGCAGGATAGCGGCTCGCTGGACGTGATCATCACCGAAAAGGGCCTGGGTTACCGTCTGGCCGCCGAGATCACGGACCAGCAGCCGTAAGCCGGTCGCGGCGGTAACCGGCCAGGGCGGCCTGACCGGCGGCAAACGCCGCCGGGAATTGCCGGGCAGCATCCAGGGCCGTATCGCCATCGCCATTCCGGGCGGCGCTGTCCGCCTGCTTGGCCAGACGCGCCAGCACGCCCAGCCCCACGGTCAAGGCACCCGACGCCAGCTTATGCGCGGCCCTGCCCACCTCCGGCACATCACCACGGTCCAGCGCCTGTGCCACGGCTGCCAATGTGGCCGGTGCGTTGCGGCTGAAGCTGTCGATGATCTGCGCCACCCGTTCGGCCCCCAGAATCGACAGATGTTCCTCCAGCACGCCCAGGTCCAGAACCGGCCCCGTATCCGCGGCGGCCACGGGGCGGGCGGGTGCGGGGGGCGGTGGCGGAGGGGGGGGCGGCGCGACCGCGACGACCGGGACATGCAGTGCCAGCAGCGGACCCAGCGTCGTCGCCAGCGTGTCGGGGGTCGCGGGCTTGCCCAGGATGGCGGCCAGTCCGCTGCGCTGCCGCTGCCGGTCGGTCACCCGGTCGGCCCGCCCGCGCAGCAGGACAACCGGTGGCCCCCCACCCCGCCGGATGCACCAGGCCAGGGCCAACCCACGGTGCCGGCCGATGCGGGCGGAGACAAGGGCGATGTCCGGCCCCTCCATCAGCGCCATTTCCAGCGCCATCTTGGCATCGTCCGTTTCCTCCACCCTGTACCCGGCCTGCTCCAGCAGCAACCGCGTCAGGGTGCGGCCCACGGCATCATCATCCACCACCATGGCGGAACGGCCATTGGCGATGCCCGCCGGACGCGCAGGTGGGGGGGTTGGGGCGACTGGCGTGACGGCGATGCGCGCCGGTTCAACCTTCGCCACCGCCCCGCCACCCAGCCGTTGGCGGACCAGGGCCTGCATGCCGGACACCTCGTTCCGCAGCAGGCGCAGCTGGATGGCCTGGGCCGGCGATACCGGGCCGCTGGTCAACCCGTCCAGTTCCTGGGCCATGGCATTGAGACGACTGTTCAGGCTGTCGGCGGCCAGCCGCAGGACGGGCATCGGCACCGCCGCATCGGCGGGCGCCGTCGGCGCTGCCACCGGCGGCAGGGGACGCGACACCTCCCGAAGCAGCGGTGCCGCCACAGGCAACAGCAGGAACCCGGCCAGCGTGCCGCCCGCCATGGCCGTCGCCCCCACCCCGGCATCGACCCAGGCATAGGTCGCCGCTACCTGCCCGGCGACCGTGATGACCAGCCACAGGGGCGGCAGCCAGCGCGGCGAACGCTGCCCGCGCCACCACCACAAGGCCAGCAGGGCCAGGCCCAGCAGGCGCAGACACATCATGACCGGTGACAGCCCCAGCAGCAGGGCATCCAGCAAGGCCATGATCGACAGCCACGCCCCGCCCGCCAGCATCATATCTGGTGGCGGGTTCATTTCTGCCGCGTTGGGCAGAGGCGGCGTTTTGTTGCCGGAGTTGGTCAATTCGGCCTTCGAAAGGACATGATCCATATCCATGTATAGGCTGCGGCGGCGGGCCGGTCCATCATCCGCATCTGCCATGATGCGCCCGCACCCCTGTCGCACTTGCCAACGGATAATGGCGGTGTCATCCCTTGATGATGCGCCGCAACAACAGTGTGGCCCTTTTCCGTCCCGTCTATCACAGGGGTGTTCGTCTTGTCCGCGCCGGTCCCTACCCGTCCCGCCCGTCACCACCGTCCCAAGGCCGGCATGGCAATGCTGGCCCTGCTGCTGCTGTCGGGGGTTCCGGCTGCGACCGCGCAGGATCAGGGACCCAATGCCGCGACCATCCAGTGGGCGCAGCAGATCATGGATCAGCAGGGTTTCTACCAAGGCCGGGCCAGCGGCAAGATGGACAGCGCCACCGCCGCCGCCATCGCCGCCTATCAGAAGAAGAACGGGCTGAAGGCCACGGGTCGCCTGGACCAGGGCACCATCGACAGCATGATGCGGGGCCGGCCCGAACGGACCGGCGTGGGCAATCTGGCCGACCCGACCAGCCGTGCCAAGGCCAGCGCGCCGGTGAACCTGCGCGAAGCCGATGTGAAGCCGCAGGCAGCCCCTGTCGCCGCCTCCGTTGATCGCGGCACCGGCACCGAAAGCACGGTTCTGGGCGTGTCGCGTGGCGGCGGCGATCTGCCGGCGGCCACGCACCAGCAGCAGGCGGCCTTGCCGCAGACGGCGACACCCGCACCCTCCGCCAGCCCCGCCCCGTCCGTCAGCGGCGGCAGCGCCCAGCCAGATGCCGCCCCGCGCAGTTCGGTTGAAACCGAAGTCACGCATGAGACCCCGGAAGAGGCCGGTGGCTTCAACCCGGACAGCCTGCCCGACTGGGTGCGCTATGGCCTGATGGGTGGGATCGGCGCGCTTCTGGTCGGCATGCTGGGCTTCTGGTGGGGCAGCGGGCGCCGACAGGTGAAGCCGGCGGCAAAGGCCAAGGGCCGCCGCCCGGCCCCGCCCCCGCCGCCCGCCGGTGGTGGCATCCGCCGCGAACCGACCCTGGGCGGTCCCGCCCCCGGCCCGACTGGCCGGCGCGAACCGATCATCACGGCGCCTGCCCGCGATCCACGCCGGGTGGGCTGAGGGGGGTTCAGGTTCGACAGCCTATATTGCCAAGCTGTTGAATTTTATAGATTGCCTCCCCGGCGAAGGCCGGGACCCAGGGGCCAAGGTCGCCAACTTTTCCACCTGACTCGCTATCAAACAGCACCAGTGTTGGGCGTATGGCCCCTGGGCCCCGGCCTTCGCCGGGGAGGCGATATTTTCAATCCGAGATGAAATTCAACAGAGCCTGATCTTGTTCACGGCATACCGTGAAGCATGCTCTATCGACGTACCCCGTCCGGCACGCATCCCGCGCATATTGCATTCGTGTTATGAAGGGCTCCCCATGGGCCCTTCCAGCGTCTATATAGAGGCCGCGTCCGCCACCTCTGGGAGCTGTCACGACCTTGGCCCGCGCCACCAGCAAATATGTCTGCCAGAATTGCGGCGCCAGCTATCCCAAATGGTCGGGCAAGTGCGACGCCTGCAATGAATGGAACACGCTTGTCGAAGAACAGGTGGCCGACGCCATGCCCAAGGGGCTGGGCAAGGCCGGCGGCGGGCGCAAGATTGAGTTCGTGGCCCTGTCGGGCGTACCCGCCGACGCGCCCCGCCGCATGACGGGTATCCAGGAGTTTGACCGGGTCTGCGGCGGCGGCCTTGTCCATGGCTCCGCCCTGCTGGTCGGTGGCGATCCCGGCATCGGCAAATCGACCCTGCTGTTGCAGGCCACCTGCTGCCTGGCCCAGGACACACGCTGTGCCTATATCAGCGGCGAAGAGGCCGTGGATCAGGTACGCATGCGCGCCAGCCGCCTGGGCTTGGCCAACGCGCCCGTGCAACTGGCATCGGCCAACAATGTCCGCGATATCGTGGCCAGCCTGGAAGCCGCCGACGGCCCGCAGGTGGCGGTTATCGATTCGATCCAGACCATGTATATCGACAATCTGGACAGCGCGCCGGGAACGGTGGCGCAGGTCCGCGCCTGTTCGGCGGAACTGATCCGCGTGGCCAAGCGCCGGGGCATCACCCTGCTGATCGTCGGTCACGTGACCAAGGACGGACAGATCGCCGGCCCCCGCGTGCTGGAACATATGGTCGATACGGTGCTGTATTTCGAGGGGGAGCGCGGGCACCAGTTCCGCATCCTGCGCGCCGTCAAGAACCGTTTCGGCGCCACCGATGAGATCGGGGTGTTCGAGATGGGGGAGGATGGGCTGGTCGAGGTGCCGAACCCGTCCGAACTGTTCCTGGCCGACCGCCGCCGCGACATTACCGGCACCGCCGTCTTCGCGGGGCTGGAAGGCACGCGACCGGTATTGGTGGAGGTGCAGGCCCTGGTCGCCCCCTCGCCCCTGGGCACGCCGCGCCGGGCCGTGGTGGGCTGGGATACGTCCCGCCTTGCCATGGTTCTGGCCGTGCTGGAGGCACGCTGCGGGGTCGCCATCGGGGCCAACGATGTCTATCTGTCGGTGGCGGGCGGCCTGAAAATCTCCGAACCCGCCGCCGATCTGGCCGTTGCCGCCGCCCTGATCAGTTCCCTGACAGGGGAACCCGTGCCCGCGGATGCCGTGGTGTTCGGCGAAATCGGCCTGTCGGGCGATATCCGCGCCGTCAGCCAGACCGATCAGCGCTTGAAGGAAGCCGCCAAGCTGGGTTTCAACCGGGCGCTGATGCCGCAACCACGCCGGTCGCGCGGCGATGGATCGGCAGAAGGGTTGCGGCGTATCGAACTGGACCATCTGTCCGATCTGCTGCCATTGTTCCAGGCGGACGCGCCACCGCGCCCGCCGCGTGGCCGGGATTGAGGGGAGCCGCATGGAAGGCAGCAGCCTGAACCCCGTTGACGTCGCCGTCGTCACGGTCCTCCTGATCTCCGCCCTGATGGCGTTCGCACGCGGATTCGTGCGCGAGGTGCTGTCGGTTGCGGCCTGGATCGGCGCCGCCCTGGCCACCCTGTGGCTGTTCCCGCACGCCGCCCCCTACACACGTATCTATATCAGCACCCAGTATGTGGCCGATGGCGTCACCATCCTGGGTGTGTTCACCCTGTCACTGATCGCGCTGTCGGTGGTGACCAGCACGATTTCCGGCAAGGTGCAAGAAAGCAGCCTGTCGGCCATCGACCGCTCGCTGGGCTTCGCGTTCGGCGTGGTGCGGGGCGCGGTTCTGGTCTCGCTGGCCTATCTGTTCGCGGCCTGGCTCTGGCCCGAACAGCCGGTCTGGCTGCGCGAGGCGAAGGCCAAGCCCTTCCTGGAGACGGGCGCCGACATTCTGCGCGGCTTCCTGCCCAATGCCGACCTGTCACCGGCCCAGCGGGAGGCGCAGCGCGCGCAGAACCGGCTGGACGAGGCGGAGAACGCGCGCCGCACCCTGGAACGGCTTGCCAATCCGCGCCCCACATCTGCGGGGAACGCGGCTGTGCCGGAAAAGGATCGCGGCTATAATGCCGACGACCTTGGCCGTCTTGACCAGGTGATTAAAAGCACCGATCAGCCGCAAACCAACCAACCGGATCGACGTCCCGAAGGGGACCAACGCTGACCCGGCGCATGAACATGACCCAACCGGACACCATCTCCCCCGCGAAAGGTGCGAAGCCCATGCTTACGACCCATCCCTTCGACGACGACAAGCTGCGCGAGGAGTGCGGCGTCTTCGGTGTGTACGGTCCCCAGGATGCGGCGGCCCTTGTGGCGCTGGGTCTGCACGCGCTTCAGCATCGCGGTCAGGAAGCAGCCGGCATCGTCAGCTTCGACGGTCAGGACTTCCCGCAGCATCGCGCCATGGGTCAGGTCGGTGACATTTTCGGCAGCGAAACGGTCATGCGCAACCTGACCGGCGACATCGCCATCGGCCATGTCCGCTATGCCACCACGGGCGACCGCTCGCTGCGCAATGTGCAGCCGCTGTTCGCGGAGTTTGAGTTTGGCGGCTTCGCGCTGGCCCATAATGGCAACCTGACCAACGCCATGCAGCTGCGCCGGCAACTGGTGCGCCGTGGCTGCCTGTTCCAGTCGACGTCCGACACCGAAACCATCATCCATCTGATGGCGACCAGCCGCAACGGCTCCGTCATCGACCGTCTGGTCGATGCCCTGCGTCAGGTTGAAGGCGCCTATTCCCTGGTCTGCATGGCCAGGGATCAGGTGATCGGCGTGCGCGACCCGCATGGCGTGCGCCCCCTGGTGCTGGGCCGCCTGGGCGACACCCATGTCCTGGCGTCAGAAACGGTGGCGTTGGACATTATCGGCGCTGATTATGTGCGCGATATCGAACCCGGCGAAATGGTGGTGCTGGATAAGAACGGGGTGCAGTCGCTGCGCCCGTTCCAGCAGACCGGCTCCAAATTCTGCATTTTCGAATATATCTACTTCGCCCGCCCCGACAGCTTCATGGAAGGCCATTCGGTTTACGGCGTGCGCAAAAAGATCGGCGCGCAGCTGGCCATCGAAAGCCATGTCGATGCCGATCTGGTGATCCCCGTGCCGGATTCGGGCGTGCCGGCGGCCCTGGGCTATGCCGAACAGAGCCACATTCCCTTCGACCTGGGCATCATCCGCAACCATTATGTGGGTCGCACCTTCATTCAGCCGACGGACAAGATCCGCCGCCTGGGCGTGAAGCTGAAGCACAATGCCAACCGGCACTTCATTGAGGGCAAGCGCATCATCCTGGTCGATGACAGCATCGTGCGCGGCACCACCTCGGTGAAGATCGTGGAAATGATGCGCGATGCCGGCGCCAAGGAGGTGCATATGCGCATTTCCAGCCCGCCGACCAGCAACCCCTGCTTCTACGGCATCGACACGCCGGAGAAGGAAAAGCTGCTGGCCCACCGCATGTCGGTGGAAGAAATGCGTCAGTATATCAACGCCGACAGCCTGGCCTTCATCAGCCTGGACGGTCTGTACAAGTCGTTGAACCATGCCAAGCGCGATGGCGACATGCCGCAATATTGCGACGCCTGCTTCACCGGCGAATACCCGATCGAGCTGACCGATTTCGAAGCAACGCGCAGCGACGTGGCCTATATCGGGGCCAAGCGGGCGTAAGGGTGGATTGGGCAGGCGTAGTCCGCAGGGATGCCAAGCGTCGTCCCGCGGATTACGGCTTGCGCCTAATCCGCGCTACACAGTTCGTGCCCCGGCATTTCATACCGTAAATGTAGCGCGGATTAGCGAAGCGTAATCCACGGGCACACGCCCTCACATTACAATTCGTTCACGTTAAATCCATTGGCTTTCCGCATCCTCCGCGCCACAGTACGGGCCAACAGCCCTGTTGTGCCGGGAGGATTTTTTACCCGTGACCCATGATGCACGTCCCGTAACGCAACGACGCCGCTGGCGCGCCCTGGTGGCCGGTGTGGCCCTGTCGGCGCTGGCGGTGTTCCCCGCCGCGGCCCGCGTTTTCGATCCCGAGACCTTTACCCTGAAGAACGGCATGCAGGTGGTGGTGGTGAACAACCCCCGCGCCCCCGTCGTCAGCCATATGGTCTGGTACAAGGTCGGTTCGGCGGATGAGGAGCCGGGCAAATCCGGTCTGGCCCATTATCTTGAACATCTGATGTTCAAGGGCACGGCCAAGATGAAGCCGTCGGAATTCTCCCGTACCGTGGCCCGCAATGGCGGGCGCGATAATGCCTTCACCGCCTATGACTATACGGCCTATTTCGAAAACATCGCCCGCGACCGGCTGGAACTGGTCATGGGGATGGAGGCGGACCGCATGGTCAATCTGCGCCTGACGGACGATATCGTCCTGCCGGAGCGCAAGGTGATCCAGGAGGAACGCCGCCAGCGGACGGAGAATGAGCCGGCATCGCGGCTTTATGAACAGCTCTACAGCCTGCTGTTCGTGCATCATCCCTATGGCACGCCCATCATCGGCTGGATGCATGAGATCGAGAAGCTGACCACCCAGGACGCGCTGGATTTCTACAAGCGCCACTACGCGCCTAACAACGCCATCCTGGTCGTGGCGGGCGATATCACGGCGGCAGAATTGAAGCCGCTGGCCGAAAAGACCTATGGCAAGATCAAGCCGTCCAAGGACATCCCGGCCCGCGTGCGCGTGACGGAGCCGCCGACGGAGGGTGCGCGGCGCATCACCCTGACCGATGATCAGGTGCGGCAGCCCAACTGGATGCGCATCTGGAAGGCCCCCAGCTACAGCGCCGGGGAGAAGCAGTACGCCTCGGCGCTGGAGGTGTTGGAAAGCATCCTGGCCGATGGCGCCACCTCGCGCCTCTACAAGTCGCTGGTGGTGGAGCAGAAGATCGCGGCGGGTGTGAACCTCTCCTACAATCCCAACGCGCTCGACCTGGGCACCCTGTCCGTCTCCGCCACGCCAGCACCGGGCCAGGATGTGGCCGCCGTGGAAAAGGCGCTTGATGCGGAATTGGCAAAGCTGCTGTCGGGCGGCGTGACGGAGGCGGAGGTGGCATCGGCCAAGGTGCGCCTGCGCCGCGACGCCGTCTTCGCCCGCGACAGCCTGCAAGGCCCCGTCTACGCCTTCGGTGTCGCCTTGACCACGGGGCAGAGCGTGGAGGATGTGGAGGCCTGGCCCGACCGCATCGCCGCCGTCACCCGCGAACAGGTGGAACAGGCGGCCAAACTGGTGCTGGGTCAGGACAACCATGTCACCGGCATCCTGTTGCCCGCCGCCGCCCCTGCCCCGGCACAGGCGACCGCCCCGGCGGCCCCGCCTGCCACCCCTGCCACCCCGGCCAAGGGGGGGGCCAAGTAATGGATGTAATGAAGATGATCCGCCGCACGGGCCTGCTGCTGCTCGCGGCCTTCGCGCTCGCCTTTACCAGCCTGCCCGCCGCCGCCGTCGATATCGAAAAGGTGGTCAGCCCTGGCGGGATCGAGGCCTGGCTGGTGCGCGACACCAAGAACCCCATCATCGCCATGCAGTTCGCCTTTGCCGGCGGCACCGAGCGCGACCCCGATGGCAAACTGGGTCTGGCCATCATGGTGTCCAGCACCATGGATGAAGGGGCCGGTGATCTGGACAGTCAGGCGTTCCAAGGCAAGCTGGATGAAAATTCCATCCAGCTATCCTTCAGCGCCGGGCGTGATGGTTTCGTGGGGCAGTTGACCACCCTGCGCGAAACCAAGGATACGGCCTTCGACCTGATGCGTCTGGCGCTCACCAAGCCGCGCTTTGATACCGACGCGGTGGAGCGTATCCGGGGGCAGTTGCAGACCAGCCTGCGCCGCTCACAGGCCGACCCCAATTACTGGGCCCAGATGGCGTTCGGGGAGACGGTTTTCCCCGGCCATGCCTATGGACGGCCGCAGCGTGGCACGCCGCAGACCCTGGCCGCCATCACCCGCGACGACCTGGTGAATTTCGCCCGCACGCGCCTGGCCCGTGAAGGGCTGAAGGTGGCCGTGTCGGGCGATATCACGGGTGTGGAACTGGCCCCGCTGCTGGACAGCCTGTTCGGCGCCCTGCCGGCCAAGGCCAACCTGACGCCGGTGGCCGATATCACCGCCGCCGCACCGGGCAAGACCATCCTGGTCCCCCGCCCCATTCCGCAGACGGTGATGATCCTGGCCCATGCCGGCATGGACCGGTCGGACCCGGACTGGTACGCGGCCACCATCCTGAACTATTCGCTGGGCGGCGGCGGCTTCTCCTCCCGCCTGATGGACGAGGTGCGGGAGAAGCGCGGCCTGACCTATGGCATCGGTTCCAGCCTGCAAAGCTTTGACCACGCCAATCTGGTCACGGTCAGCGGCTCCACCGTCAATGACAAGGCGGCAGAGGCGATCAGCGTCACCAAGCAGATTTGGGGCGATGTCGCCAAGAACGGCATCACCGAGGCCGAGCTGCGCGATGCCCAGACCTATCTGACCGGTTCCTTCCCCCTGCAATTCACCAACAATGGCGCCATCGCCGGCCTGTTGTTGCAGGTGCAGCGGGACAATCTGGGTATCGATTACCTGAAAAAGCGCAACGACCTGCTGAACGCCGTCACGCTCGCCGATGTTCGCCGGGTGGCCGCCCGCCTGCTGGACCCGACGAAGCTGACCACCATCCTGGTGGGACAGCCGACAGGCATCACGCCGGATGGGACGCTTTATAAGTGATGTTGATGGGAACGTGGTTCCCTCACCCTCCCAAGCCCTGACGGGCTTGGGACCCTCCCTCTCCCGCCAAGCGGGCGAGGGGCCAAGTTTCACCCCTCGCCCACGAAGGAGGGGCCCGGCGGCATCAGCCGACGGGAGGGTGAGGGCAACCCCGCCCGTTGTTACCGCCAGATATTCGTCTGCCCGCCGGCACAGCGATATTGCCAGGGTTCGCCTTCCCACCAGATCGTGCCCTCGATGCTGTTGCCCGAGAACTCGCTGCGACCGCGATAGCCGTAGCGCTGGATGAAGGCCCGCTCCACCTCGCTCTGGCAGCTATTCTGCGGCTTCTTGGAGGTGGAACCGCCGCCGCCGCCACCACCATTCCAGATGATGTCATCATCATGCCGGCGCGGCGGCGGGGGCGGCAAAGGCGGGGGCGGCGGGCGGCCCCAATCGTCGCGGCGGTCGTCCCAATCCTTACGCCGCCCCACCTCGCGCAGGGAGCTGACGCCGCCGCGCAGGTTCTTCACCTCCGCCACGTCGGCGACGCGGGCGCCATCCATCAGGGTGCGGCAATGGTCGTACTTTTTGTCCTTGCAGACTTCCCAGGTGCCGGAATTCACGATCAGGGAGCGGGTGCGATCATTCCACGGCGGCAGCTTGGCCAGCGAGTCGATATTGTCATGGATGGTGATCCGGTCGCCCCGGAAATAGGGTTCGGAGAACAAGGTCACCGAACCGGCCAGGGCCGTGCCGGCCTGACCCATCACCATCAACCCGGCCAGTGCGGCCACCCAGCGTTTCATCCCCAAACCGGCGGCCTTTCCTGTCGGGCCGCCGCTCCCACAAGGGCCGGATGATCCCGGCCTGATGCTTGATCCTTACCCCGCTTTATGGCGGGCCAAAGGCGTCGCCGGGGCAGGAAAAGGGTGTGTTGGTACGACAGCAGTTGCGTAGCGCGGATTAGCGAAGCGTAATCCGCGGAAATCCCGGCACCGTGGCTCCGCGGATTACGGCTAACGCCTAATCCGCGCTACGAAACCACAGCCTTTGATCCCGTCCTCCTGCATAAGCCCTCGACAGCGCAGCCGCAACGGTCCAGTCTCCCCAGGCGGATTGGATAAGGATCAAGTGCTTGATCATGCGTGGAATTACCCGGCGTGGCGTGCTGGCGGCCTGTGCCGCCCTGCCCCTTCTCACCCCCTCGTCCCCCGTTCTGGCCTCCACCGTTCTGGCAGAGGGCAAGCCCGTGGTCGATATCGGCCTGGGCCCGGATGTGGACACGCTGGACCCGCATAAATCCACCACCATCGTGGCCGGACAGTTGTTTATCGAACTGTGGGAGGGGCTGACCACCTTTGCCGCCGATGGCGCCATCGTCCCCGGCGTGGCGGAACGGTGGGAAACCAGCGCCGATGGCCTGACCTGGACCTTCTATCTGCGCGGCGATGCCAAATGGTCGGACGGCAGCGCCGTGACGGCGACCGATTTCGTCTTTGCCTGGCGCCGGGCCGTGACGCCCACGACGCTTCTGGGCCTGCCGGAATGGATCGCCCCCATCAAGAACGCGCTGCCCATCCTGCAAACCGGCAAGGACCCGGCCAGCCTGGGCGTGGAGGCGGTGAATGACCGCACCTTGAAGGTGACGCTGGAACATCCCAAGCCCGACCTGACCGTCTATACCGCCTATTGGATTCTATCCCCCCTGCACCGCGCCTCGGTGGCCCAGCATGGTGACAGCTTCGCGCAGCCGGGCAAGCTGATCGGCAATGGTCCCTTCATGCTGACAGGGGCCGTACCGCAGAGCCATTATGCCCTGGCCGTGAACCCGCATTATCACGGGGCGAAATCCATCGCGGTGGCGGGCGCCAAGTACCATGTGACGGAGGATTTACAGACGGAGCTGAAGCGGTTCCGCGCCGGCGAATTGCTGGCCACCAAGGAAGTGCCGCCCACCCAGCTGGACTGGGCACGCGCCAATCTGGCCGACAGTCTGCGTCTGGCCTACCGCGCCAGCACCTTCTTCCTGATCCCCAACCTGACCAAGGCCCCGTGGAAGGATAATCCCGACCTGTGCGTGGCCCTGTCCATGGCCATCGACCGCAAGGTGATCGTGGAGAAGATTACCAAGGGCGGCGAACTGCCGGCCTATGCCATGACGCCGGAGGGGCTGGTCGGCTATACCCCGCCCAAGCCGGACTGGGCCGACCTGCCCCCCGCCGAACGCATCGCAAAGGCCAAGGCCCTGTTCGCGAAGGCCGGATACGGGCCTGACAAGCCACTGTCGCTGGAACTGCTGTACAACACCAACGAGCTGAACCGGCAGGTGGCCGTGGCTGTCGCCGCCATGTGGCAGCAGACATTGGGCGTGAAGACCATTCTGTCGAACCAGGAATTCAAGATCGTGGTCAGCCGGATGAAGGAACATACCTACCCGGATATCGTCCGCATCACCTGGGCCGTGGGGCTGGTCACCGAATATCTGAACCTGCTGCGCTCACGCGCCAACACCGTTGGCCCCGGCTATATCAACCCCGCCCTGGACCGGGCGATGGAGGATGTGGATCAGGCCCTGACCCTGGATGATTTCCGCGCCAAACTGGCCGTGGCGGAAAGGATCGCCATGGCCGACATGCCCATGATCCCCGTCATGCGGCAATCCAGCCGCCGTCTGATCAGTCCGAAGCTGAAAGGCTGGGTCGACAACCCGCTGGACCTGCATTCGGCCCGCTATCTGTCCGTGGGGTAATTGATCGCATACACAGCATCTGCCCCCCCGGTCAGGCCAGCATGCTCAGCAGCTTGCCGACGCCTTCCGGCGCGCGCTCCTTCAGCATGCCTTGCAAGGTCTTGATCAGGTCGCTGGCGCCGCTTTCCAGGGCCAGACCCTTCGTCGCCTTTTCCAGATCCTTGTCCGGAACGTCCTTCAACACTTCACGCAATTTGGTGTCGTCACCCTTGTGCGCCTTGTCCGACAGGCCCTGGATCAGGTTCTTGTAGAACTCGTTCTCCTTGGCCGGGCTGTCAAATTTCAGGTTTTTCATCATCGCATCGGCCAGTTTCCGGTTCTTCTCCTCAACCCGGTTGTAGGCCTGATAATCCTTGATATCGGTGAAGGTATTGCCGCCGACAACCCAGCTCTTGATCTCGGCGATCTGTTGATCCTGGGTCTGGAAGGCAGTGTCGGTGATGGATTTCTCCAGCGCCTCAATATCGTCGACGCTGTCGATGATGTCGCTGGCGGCGGACGTCTGGGGACCGCCATATTGGGTATCCGCCGAATATCGCTGACCCGTCATCATGTCGATACCGCCGGTCAGGGTGCGGCCCACGGCATCACCGGCCTTGCCATCCACCTTATAATTGAGGGCAAGATACTCCTTGCCCTCCTTGGTCCGGGCGCCCGTCAGGGAGATGGTGACCTCCCCATCCGCCGACGTATAGCTTTCCGCGATGCCACCGACATTGCCGGTTTCGCCATAGCTGCGTTTGGCCGACTCAAACACCTTTTTCAGTTCGCCGCGCACGGAATCGATGACAGCCTGGCCGGAAACCGGCGTGGTACTGGACATGATCTTCTCCCCCTGGCAGTCGAGGTTTCCACCACCGCAACCGATGTTTCCAAAAGCATCCCATTTTGTAAAATTTTAAGCAAATCCAATATTTATATGCTCGCCAAATCGTTCTGTCAGCGATGCATTGGCCATCCGCGCAATAAACCAACCCTCAGCCCTGCGTTCCCCGCACAGAACGTAGTCAGGTCGTTGCCTTGATTTGGCCCTTGGCGCCCTCTAAGGTGCGATGCAGTGTAACAAGCGTGTGAAGTATCGGGACCATGGCGGCGAAAGAACCCCTCTCCTTCCAGGGCGTTATCCTGACCCTGCAGAATTTCTGGGCGGCCCAGGGCTGCCTGGTTTTGCAGCCTTACGACATGGAAGTGGGCGCGGGCACGTTCCACCCGGCCACCACCTTGCGCGCGCTGGGTCCCGACAACTGGAATGCCGCTTACGTTCAGCCCTCGCGCCGTCCCAAGGATGGCCGCTATGGCGAGAACCCCAACCGCCTGCAGCATTATTACCAGTTCCAGGTAATCATGAAGCCGTCGCCGGCCAACATCCAGGACCTGTATCTACAGTCCCTGGTGGCATTGGGCGTCGATCCGGCCCTGCACGATATCCGCTTTGTTGAGGATGACTGGGAAAGCCCGACCTTGGGCGCCTGGGGCCTGGGCTGGGAGGTCTGGTGCGACGGCATGGAAGTGTCGCAGTTCACCTATTTCCAGCAGGTTGGCGGCATCGGGGTGGAGAAGGTGGCGTCGGAGCTGACCTATGGTCTGGAGCGCCTCGCCATGTATATCCAGGGCGTGGAGAACGTTTACGACCTGCGCTTCAACGACCCCGTGGGCGACCGTCCGGCGGTGAAGTATGGCGAGGTGTTCCACCGCGCCGAACAGGAATACTCCGCGCATAATTTTGAATATGCGAACACGGAGATGTTGTTGCAGCATTTCCAGAACGCGGAGAAGGAGTGTGCTGCCCTGCTGTCCCATGGTCTGGCCCTGCCGGCCTATGATCAGTGCATCAAGGCCAGCCATTTGTTCAATCTGCTGGATGCGCGCGGGGTCATTTCGGTGGTGGAACGACAGAGCTATATCCTGCGGGTCCGCACGCTCGCCAAGGCCTGCTGCGAGGCATGGCTGGCGGACGGCTACCGCAAGGGCAAGGCCGCCTAAGCGCACTCATTACGACAACAGAACGATAATCTCCGGACGCTAGTGAACAAAATGGCCGAACTGCTGATCGAACTGTTCATGGAAGAAATCCCGGCCCGCATGCAGGTGCGCGCTGCCGATGATTTCAAGCGTCTGGTGACGGACAAGCTGTCGGCGGCGGGTATCGCCTTCACCAAGGCCGAGGCCCATTCCACCCCCCGCCGTCTGGCCCTTCTGGTCGATGGTCTGCCGACCGCGCAGGCCGATGTGCGGGAGGAGAAGAAGGGTCCGCGCGTCGGGTCGCCCGAACAGGCGCTGGCCGGCTTCCTGAAATCCGCCGGCCTGTCCAGCATCGATCAGGCCGAACAGCGCGATACCGGCAAGGGCGTGTTCTATTTCGCGGTGATCGAAAAGAAGGGCGGCGCCACCATCAACGCCCTGCCCGGCATCATCGACGCCGCCATCCGGGAGCTGCCCTGGCCCAAATCCATGCGCTGGGGGGCCAATGATTTCATGTGGGTCCGCCCGCTGCATTCCATTATCGCCCTGTTTGACGGCGCCGTGATCCCCGGTGCCCTGACCCTGGCAACGGCGGAGACGGCACCGGAACAGTCGGACGGCACTGTCTGTCTGGCCGGAGAGGTGAAGGCCGTCACCGTGCCCTATGGTGACCAGACCCAGGGCCACCGCTTCCTGTCCCCCGGTGAATTCACCGTCACCAGCTTTGCCGATTACAAGGAAAAGCTGCTGGCCGCTCATGTCGTGCTGGACCGTGAGGAGCGCAAGCGTCTGATCCTGGCCGGTGCGCAGGAGGCGGCGAAGGCCGAAGGGTTTGTCCTGAAGGATGATCCCGGCCTGCTGGAGGAAGTGGCGGGCTTGGTCGAATGGCCCGTCGTCCTGACCGGTGCCATCGACAACCAGTTCATGGACGTGCCGGCAGAGGTGCTGACCACGTCCATGCGCACGCATCAGCGCTACTTCGCCCTGGAAACGGCGGATGGCAAGCTGGCCCCGCGCTTTGTCGTGGTCGCCAACCGCACCACCATCGATGACGGCAAGGCCGTGATCGCCGGTAATGAGCGCGTCCTGCGCGCCCGCCTGTCGGACGCCAAGTTCTTCTGGGACCAGGATTTGAAGGTCAAGCTGGCAACCCGTGTGCCGGGCCTGAATGATATCACCTTCCATGCCAAGCTGGGCACGCTGGCCCAGCGGGTGGAGCGGATTGAGGCCCTGTCGGTCGCCATCGCCAAGGCCCTGAACTGGGACGCGACGGTGGTGGAACAGGCCGCACTCGCCGCCCGCCTGTCCAAATCCGACCTGACCACGGGCGTCGTGGGCGAGTTCCCCGAGGTCCAGGGCATCATGGGCCGCTATGTCGCGTATCACGAAGGCCTGCCCGCCCCCGTGGCCGAGGCGATTGCCGACCATTACAAGCCGCTGGGACCCAGCGACCGCGTGCCGACCGACAAGGTGTCGGTGGCTGTGGCTCTGGCCGAGAAGATCGACACGCTGGTTCAGTTTTTTGGGATCGACGAGAAGCCTACCGGTTCCCGCGACCCGTTCGCGCTCCGTCGTGCGGCGCTAGGCGTGATCCGGTTGGTTGTGGAGAATGGGCTGCGGGTGCAGCTGGGGACGTTGCTGGTTGCGGCTGTTCGCTTCCGTTTTGAGCAAGTTGTGAAGGAATTCGATGAGGCGGAAATGAGGAAACTTGTTTCCGCTCATGACGATGTTGTTGCTGTGTTAGGCGAACAAGCATCTGAAGTTTTTGGCGAGATGACCCAGCAAGCTTCTGTGGAAAAGGGTCCTGCCTATCTTAAGGATTTAGAAAAGCTCTACGCGAGCTATCAGAAGCCGTTGGTTGACCTCCTCTCCTTCTTCAACGACCGCCTCAAGGTCAGCTTGAAGGAAAAGGGCGTCCGTCACGACCTGATCGACGCCGTTCTGGCGCTGGGCGGTGAAGATGACTTCGTCCGCCTGCTGGCCCGCGTCGATGCGCTGTCCAACTTCCTCGCCACCGATGACGGCAAGAACCTGCTGGCGGCCTCCAAGCGCGCCAGCAACATCCTGCGCATCGAGGAAAAGAAGGACGGCCCGCATGACGACGTCATCGATGCCGGCCTGCTAACCCAGGACGAGGAAAAGGCCCTGGCCGACGCCCTGGTCGCCGCCCACAAACAGGCGGCCCCCCTGATCGAGGCCGAAGATTTCACGGGCGCCATGGCCGCCTTTGCGGCGCTCCGCGCGCCGGTGGACGCCTTCTTCGAGAAGGTGACCGTGAATGCGCCGGAAGCGCCGGTTCGCGCCAACCGCCTGCGGTTGTTGAGCCAGATCCGCGCGACGCTGAACCTGATCGCCGACTTCTCGAAGATCGAAGGCTGACCCCATGATCCATCATCCCCGCACCCCCCGCCCTCTACGGCGGGCGGGGCGCGGCGGTGAAGGTAGTGGAATTACGCTATCCTTGTTGCAGTGCGGTAGTTTGGTAGTGGTTGGGGGCCGTCGCTCCCTCACCCTCCCACCGCTCCGCGGCGGGCCCCTCCCTCTCCCGCAAGCGGGCGAGGGGCGCTTTGCCGTGCCATCACATCAAAATTCCGCCCCTCGCCCACGCCAGTGGGAGAGGGAGGGGCCCGTCGGCGCCCGCCGACGGGAGGGTGAGGGCCTGCGCGCCCACCCCCAATCGATTCCCCCCATCGGGCCAGCGCCCGTATCCCCGTGCAACAACACCAACAATCATGTTGCATGGTGTTTCACCACGTCACCACCAGTCCAACCCCATAATCAAACGGGACCAAGATCATGACGAAGTGGGTCTACAGCTTCGGTGAAGGCAAGGCCGAAGGTCGCGCGGAGATGAAGAACCTCCTGGGCGGCAAGGGCGCCAACCTGGCGGAGATGAGCAATCTCGGCCTGCCGGTGCCCCCTGGCTTTACGGTCACGACGGAGGTCTGCACCTACTTTTATGCCAATGGCCGCCAGTATCCCGACAGCCTGCGCGCCGAGGTCGGTGCAGCATTGGCGGAGATCGAGCGGATCGTGGGCATGAAGTTCGGCGATGCGGAAAACCCGCTGCTGGTCTCCGTCCGCTCCGGTGCCCGCGCGTCCATGCCGGGCATGATGGACACCGTCCTGAACCTGGGCCTGAATGATGTGACGGTGGCGGGATTGGCCCGCCGTTCCGGTGACGCCCGCTTTGCCTATGACAGCTATCGCCGCTTCATCCAGATGTTCGGCAATGTCGTGCTGGATGTGGATCACCATCATTTCGAAGAAGTGCTGGAAGATCACAAGCGCGGTCATGACCTGAACCTGGATACCGAGCTGACCGCCGAAGATTGGCAGGAAGTGATCAAGGGCTATAAGGAAGTGGTGCAGGAGGCCCTGGGCCGCCCCTTCCCGCAGGACCCGCAGGAACAGCTGTGGGGCGCCATCGGTGCCGTGTTCGGTTCCTGGATGAATGCGCGTGCCATCACCTATCGCAAGCTGCATGACATTCCGGCCGAATGGGGCACGGCGGTGAACATCCAGGCCATGGTGTTCGGCAATATGGGTGGCGACTGCGCCACCGGCGTGGCCTTCACCCGCAACCCGTCCACGGGCGAAAACGCGTTTTATGGCGAATACCTGATCAATGCCCAGGGTGAGGATGTGGTGGCGGGTATCCGCACGCCGCAGCACCTGACCATCGCCGGCAAGATCGCCAACGGTTCTGACCTGCCGGCCATGGAAGAAAGCATGCCGGAAGTGTTCGAACAGCTGAACGCCGTGCGCCTGGAGCTGGAACGCCATTACCGCGACATGCAGGACATCGAATTCACGGTCCAGCAGTCCAAGCTCTATATGCTGCAAACCCGGTCGGGCAAGCGCACGGCCCCGGCGGCCCTCAAGATCGCCGTGGACATGGTGCGCGAGGGCCTGATCAGCCAGAAGGAAGGCATCCTGCGGATCGAGCCGAAGTCGTTGGATCAGCTGCTGCACCCGACGCTGGACCCCAAGGCCGCCAAGCAGATCATCGCCAAGGGCCTGCCGGCCAGCCCCGGTGCGGCCAGCGGCAAGGTGGTCTTCACGGCGGAAGAGGCGGAGAAGCAGGCGGCCCTGGGTGACAATGTCATCCTCTGCCGCGTGGAAACCAGCCCGGAAGACATTCACGGCATGCACGCCGCCAAGGGCATCCTGACCACCCGTGGCGGCATGACCAGCCACGCGGCGGTGGTGGCCCGTGGTATGGGCCGCTCCTGCGTGGCCGGCGCCGGTGAGCTGCGCATCGATTACAAGCGCGGCATCATCACCGTCCGCAATGTCGAGGTGCGGGCCGGCGACATCATCACCATCGATGGTTCCACCGGCGAGGTGATGCTGGGCGAGGTGCCGACCATTCAGCCGGAACTGTCGGGCGACTTTGCCGAGCTGATGGGCTGGGCCGATGCCCATCGCCGCATGAAGGTGCGCACCAACGCCGAAACCCCGCTGGACGCCCGTACCGCACGCAAGTTCGGGGCGGAAGGCATCGGCCTGTGCCGGACCGAGCATATGTTCTTCGATGCCGACCGCATCATCGCGGTGCGTGAGATGATCCTGGCGGAGAGCGAGGCGGGCCGCCGCACCGCGCTGGCCAAGATCGCGCCGATGCAGCGCAAGGACTTTGTCGAGCTGTTCAAGATCATGAAGGGCCTGCCCGTCACGATCCGCCTGCTGGACCCGCCGCTGCACGAATTCCTGCCGAATTCGGAAGCGGAGATGGTGGAGGTGGCCAAGGCCGCCGGCACCGACCTTCAGAAGGTGCAGCACCGGTCCTTGCAGTTGCATGAGGCCAACCCGATGCTGGGCCATCGCGGCTGCCGCCTGGGCATCTCCTACCCCGAAATTTATGAAATGCAGGCCCGCGCCATTTTCGAGGCGGCGGTGGAAGTCTTCAAGGAAACCGGTGAGACCGTGATCCCGGAGATCATGATCCCCCTGGTTGGCACCAAGAAGGAGCTGGATATCCTGAAGGCCGTGATCGACCGCGTCGGGGCGGAAGTGGCGGCCACGTCCGGCCACAAGGTCGACTATCTGGTCGGCACCATGATCGAACTGCCGCGCGCCGCATTGCAGGCCGGCAAAATCGCCGAAACCGCCGGCTTCTTCAGCTTCGGCACCAACGACCTGACCCAGACCACGTTTGGCATCAGCCGCGACGATGCCGGCGCCTTCCTGCCGGATTATCAGCGGGCGGGCATCCTGGAGCATGACCCGTTCGTGACGCTGGATACCGAGGGCGTGGGCGAACTGGTGCAGATCGCCGCCGAACGCGGCCGCAAGACCCGGCCCGACATCAAGCTGGGCATCTGCGGCGAACATGGCGGTGACCCGTCATCGGTCTATTTCTGTGAAAAGGTGGGGCTGGATTACGTCTCCTGCTCCCCCTACCGCGTCCCCATCGCCCGCCTGGCCGCCGCACAGGCCGCCATTGAGGGCGAGAAGCGCGCCAGCGAGGCGTAAGCACCGCCGTAGGTCAGGTCGAGCCGCAAGGCGAGCCCTGACAGGCAAGGATTAAAAGCCTTTTCTGTCAGGGCGAGGCTTCGCTTCGACCTGACCTACGCTTGTTCAAAACAGCACCCACCCCACAACACTGGACATTTCCGCCTGAAAGCCTATCCCTATGGTGGAGATCAGCTTTCCGGACCCGCCATGGCTGCCGATGCCCTGCCCCGCACCCGCCTGTTCATTGACCAGCCGTTGAGCCCCGGTGGGGCAGCGGTGCTGGATGGGGACCGGGCGCATTATCTGCGGGCGGTGCTGCGGCAGGGGCCGGGAGATGGGGTTCTGGCCTTCAATGGCCGGGACGGGGAATTCCTGGCCCATATCGAGACCCTGACCAAATCCGCCGGCACCCTGCGCCTGGACCGGCAGACGCGCAGCCCCGACACCGACGCCCCGCCCGCCCCCTGGCTGCTGTTCACGCCGTTGAAGGGCGGGCGCACCGAATATGTGGTGGAAAAGGCGGTGGAGCTGGGCGTGGGCCGGCTGGTGCCCGTCTTCACCCGACGCGGCGATGTCAACCGTGTGAATATCGACCGGCTGCGTGCCAACGCCCTGGAGGCCGCCGAACAGTGTGAGCGGCTGGACGCGCCTGACGTGGCGGACGGGGTGGAACTGGGCCGGCTGCTGTCCGATTGGGACCCTGCCCGCACCCTGTTCGTGGCGGCGGAAAGCGGGGTGGCAGCACCGCTGGTGACCGCCGTCACTGCGGCGGCGGGAAAGCCCGTCGCATTCCTTGTGGGTCCGGAGGGGGGATTCGACCAACAGGAACTTGATGCCCTGCGCCGCTTGCCTTTTGTGGTAAGCGTGGGCCTGGGTCCGCGCGTGCTGCGCGCCGATACCGCCGCCTTTTCCGCGCTTGCCGTCTGGCAGGCGGCGGGGGGCGACTGGCGGTCGGCCGATGGCGATGCAAGGCCGCCCAATCGCACCTGAGCGTAATCCCGCCCGCCGTCTTTGCAACGTCCTTCGCGTTAAGGAACAGAACCAATGTCCGCACCTCCGACGTCGCGCGGCGAACCGATCACCGACCGCCGGCAACTGGTCGAGTATCTGGAAAGTGGGTCAAAGCCGGCCAGCGATTGGCGCATTGGCACCGAGCATGAGAAGTTTGTTTTCCGGGGTCCCGACCATGCCCCCGTCCCCTATGCCGGCCCTGGCGGGATCGGTGAGATCCTGGGCGAGTTCCAGCGGCGATTCGGCTGGGAACCCGTGCGGGAGGGCGACAATATCATCGCCCTGACCAAGGGCATGGCCAATATCAGCCTGGAACCCGGCGGGCAGTTCGAACTGTCGGGCGCACCGCTGGTCAGCATCCACCAGACCTGTGGCGAGGTGGGGCAGCATCTGGCGGAAGTACGCGCCATCGGCCAGGATCTGGGCTTTGGCATGCTGGGCATGGGCTTCAACCCGAAATGGAAGCAGTCCGACATCCCCTGGATGCCCAAGGGCCGGTACAAGATCATGGGCTCCTACATGCCCAAGGTCGGGACCCTGGGCCTGGACATGATGACCCGGACCTGCACCGTCCAGGTGAACCTGGACTTCGCGTCCGAAGCCGACATGGTGAAGAAGTTCCGGGTGTCGTTGGCCCTGCAACCCATCGCCACGGCCCTGTTCGCAGCCAGCCCCTTTATGGAGGGCAAGCCCAACGGGTTTCAGAGCTACCGTTCCCATATCTGGACCGACACGGACAAGGATCGCACCGGCGATCTGCCGTTTGTGTTCGAGGATGGGTTCGGGTTCGAACGCTATGTCGACTACGCGCTCGATGTGCCCATGTACTTCGTCTATCGCGATGGACAGTATCTGGACGCGTCGGGCCTGTCTTTCCGCGACTATCTGAATGGCAAGCTGCCGATCCTGCCGGGCGAATTGCCGCTGATGACCGACTGGTCGGATCATATGACGACCATGTTCCCGGAAGTGCGCCTCAAGAAGTATCTGGAAATGCGTGGGGCCGATGCCGGTCCCTGGGGCCGTCTCTGCGCCCTGCCCGCGCTCTGGGTCGGCTTGCTCTATGATACCAGTGCGCTGGATGCCGCCTGGGATCTGGTGAAGGGCTGGACCCAGGAAGACCGCGCCACCCTGCGCCGCGATGTGCCGCGTCTGGGGCTGTCCACGCCGTTCCAGGGGGGAACGGTGCAGGATGTGGCCCGCCGCGTGGTCGACATCGCCCGCGAAGGCTTGCGCAGCCGGGCCCGTACTGCTGGCATGGGCGATGATGAAACCCACTTCATCGAACCGCTGATCGCCATTGCGGAGTCGGGCCGGTCTCTGTCGACCGAGATGCTGGAGAAGTACCAGGGCGCCTGGGGTGGGAACATCGATCCCATCTATAAGGAATATGCCTATTGAGTAGGTGCCTATCGGGCGGTGGAAAACACTTTTCCACCGCCCGCCTTTGGTTGCACTTCTGTTGCCGCGCTCGACCTTCTTGCCTAGAATGCTTCCCGCGTTTAGGCGCGCTGTGGCGCGACCAAGGGGGAAGGACGCGCCGTTTAGATGCTGAAATTCGCGGAGTTCGCCGATAGGGCGATGGAGCAGGATTTCCGCCAGTATATGCTGGAGGCGGAAGCCAAGGGCCTGCGGCGCAATCTCCTGGCCCTGGCCATCTTCTACCTGATGGCCGCCTCACTGGACTTTGTCTATTTCAGCCTTGAGACGGTCCTGACCGTCATGATGCCGCTGCGCGGTATCGTCTATGTGCTGATCATCGCCACCATGCTGGTGCCGGTAAAGGCCAAGTATGTGGGCCTGCGATATGGCCTTGTGCTGCTGACGATGACCTATATCTGGGCCATCACCTCGGCTGGCGCGCTGCTGATCCATCGCGGGGGGCAGGTGGGGCTGACGGTCAGCTTCTTTGTGATGATCGTCGTGTTGATGAACTATCTGTTCCTGCCGACACGGGTGATCTTCATGATCCCCTGGGGTGTGGCGGCCAGCGGGCTTTATATCGGCCTGTTCATGCCGGCATCGGGCGCCACGGCATCACAGATGAGCACCGCGACGGTCATGCAGTCGCTGGCCAATATCTTCGGCGCCTTCACGGCCTATCAGCTGTCAACCTTGCGCCGTATGGAGTTTCAGCGCCTGCGCGCCCTGCAGGCCGAACAGGCGCGTCTGAAGGAAGCCAATACCGAGTTGCTTCGGCGCGAAGCCATCATCGCCAATCAGCGCGACGAACTGGCCCACAAGGTCGCGGAACTGGAAGAGGCGCAGCAACAACTGGGTGAAACCCGCAACAGCCTGACCCAGGCGGAGAAGCTGGCCAGCCTGGGCCGGCTGGTCGCCGGGGTGGCGCATGAGTTGAACACGCCCATCGGCATCGCCCTGACCGCGATCACCCATCTGGAGGATGTCGTCACCTCCCTGGACAAGACGGTGGCCGCCGGCAAGCTGACCCGCAGCCAGTTGACGGAGCATCAGGGCACGCTGCGCGACAGCGCTCTGCTGGTCCACACCAATATCGGCCGCGCCGCCGAACTGGTGCAGAGTTTCAAACGGGTGGCCGTGGATCAGGCCAGTGAGGAACGGCGCGATTTCCTGCTGGGCGCCTATATCGACGAGGTGCTGCAAAGCCTGGCACCACGGCTGCGCGGGGAACCGCACCGTGTCCTGGTCGAATGCCCCGCCGGCATCCATATGGACAGCTATCCCGGCGCCCTGTTCCAGGTGCTGACCAACCTGATCATCAATGCCCTGATCCATGCCTTCGGCCCGGACCGCCGGGGCACCATGAAGATCAGCGTACGCGAACTGCCCGATGATCAGGTGGAGTTGCGGTTCCAGGATGATGGCAAGGGTGTGCCCGCCGCCCACATGGACCGGCTGTTCGAACCCTTCTTCACCACCAACCGCGCCCGGGGCGGGTCCGGCCTGGGCCTGCACATTGTCTTCAATCTGGTGACGCAGTCACTGCAAGGCGTGATCAGCGTCAGTTCCGCCGAAGGCCGCGGAACCTGCTTCACCATGACCCTTCCCCGCCACCTGCCCCGGGAAGAGGTGGTGGCGCTGGAAAGGGCGGCGGGGTGAAGTGGCACCTGCCCGGTGCGATCAGGCCAGCTGCTGCTGGATGGCGGCGGTCTTGATGGCCTTCTGAAGTTTCTCAAAGGCCCGCACCTCGATCTGGCGCACGCGTTCACGGCTGATACCGTAATGCTGCGACAGGTCTTCCAGCGTCGTCGGCTCCTCGCGCAGGCGGCGTTCGATCAGGATGTGACGCTCACGCTCGTTCAAGCCCTTCATGGCGCCGGCCAGCAGGGCCTTGCGCTTGCCCAGTTCCTGCTGGTCACCCAGGCGGATTTCCTGGCTTTCGCTTTCATCCACCAGCCAGTCCTGCCATTCCCCCTCCCCATCCACGCGCAGCGGCGCGTTCAGGGAATGGTCACCGGCGGCCAGACGCTGGTTCATGGAAACGACGTCGGCTTCCGGCACGTCCAGGGTGGTGGCGATCTTGGTCACCACTTCCGGGGGCAGGTCGCCGTCATCGATGGCCTGCATCTGGCCCTTCAGCTTGCGCAGATTGAAGAACAGCTTCTTCTGCGCCGCCGTGGTGCCCATCTTCACCAGCGACCAGCTGTGCAGGATATATTCCTGGATGGCGGCCCGGATCCACCACATGGCATAGGTGGCAAGGCGGAAGCCACGGTCGGGCTCAAACCGCTTGACGGCCTGCATCATGCCGACATTGCCTTCGGAGATCAGTTCCGAGACAGGCAGGCCATAGCCGCGATAGCCCATGGCAATCTTCGCCACAAGGCGCAGATGGCTGGTCACCAGACGGTGGGCGGCCTTGGTATCCTCATGCTCGCGCCAGCTCTTGGCCAGCATGTACTCCTCACCCGGTTCCAGCATCGGGAACTTGCGGATTTCCTGGAGATAGCGGCTGAGGCTGCTTTCCGAGCTGACGACCGGAATAGCGGGAACGGAAGCGGTCATGTTAACCCCCTTGCATAAGGCTGGTTGACACCATCGGCCCAATTGGCACCGACAGCGATGAGATGGTCCTGAACGGACACGCATGGCGCCCGTCCAGAAGAGGCCCGGTGATCATGCGCGACGGCATTATAGCACCTCCAGCGCATGAATTAAGCCCTTGAAATCATCCGGTAACACAGTTTCAAAGCGCACCTTGGCGCCCGTGGCCGGATGGATGAACTCGATGGCGGCGGCATGCAGGGCCTGACGCGGGAACGTCTCCAGCGCCTGCTTGGCCCCTTCCGACAAACCGCGCGTGCGGCCCGTGCGGACACGGCCATAGACGGGGTCGCCGACCAGCGGATGGCCCACATGGGTCATGTGCACCCTGATCTGGTGCGTACGGCCCGTCAGCAGCTTGCATTCGATCAGGGCTGCCGCCGGGCCCAGCGCGCGCAGCGTGCTATAGCGGGTGATGGCAACCTTGCCACCCCGGTCCAGCACAGCCATGCGCTTGCGGTCGGTCGGGTGGCGGCCGATATTGGCGTTGATCTCGCCTGTGCGCGGGTTGGGCACGGCCCAGACCACCGCCTGATAGGTGCGCGACAGGGAGCGGTCGGCGAACTGCGCCGACAGGGCCTGATGCGCGCGGTCATTCTTGGCCACCACCATCAGACCGCTTGTATCCTTGTCCAGGCGATGCACGATGCCGGGCCGGCGCACGCCACCGATGCCCGACAGCCGGTCGCCGCAATGGTGCAGCAGGGCATTGACCAGCGTGCCATCCGGATTGCCGGCGGCGGGATGCACCACCATGCCCGCCGGCTTGTCGATGACCAGCAGGTCTTCATCCTCATGCAGGATCGACAGCGGGATATCCTGCGCCACGGGCAGGGCCGGCGCGCTGGCCGGAACATGCACACGAAAGGTCTGGCCGGCTTTGACCCGGCGTGACGCGTCGTCTATGGTCTGCCCACCTGTGGAGACATGCCCCTGATCGATCAGGGCGCGCAGGCGGGAACGCGACAGGCCGACAACGGCCAGCAGATCCGCCAGCGCCTTGTCCAGACGGTCCCCGTCCCTGTCGCCATCGATGATGGCGTCATGGTCGGCGGGGCCGGCACCCTGGACAGGGGCAGCATCGGCGGCGGGCAGGAATTCCTCGTCGCACAGATCGTCATCCAGGTCGAGTTCCAGGCCGGCGGGCGGGATATCCGTCCGGCCGGTGGCCTTCAACTGGGGAATTGCCGAACGTGCAGGCACTGAAGAACATCCTTATCATCGGGGCCGTGATCATTGCGGCCGGGTTCGCGTTCCTGGGCTATGAAGTCTATAAACGCTCCACGGACCCCAATCATCCGCGCACGTTTTCGGCCCGTTTCGGCATGCAGGGGAAGGCCCCCGAGGCCGAACCGCCGGCCCTGCCCGCGCCGCCGGTCCCGGCACCCGTGAAGGCACCGATGCCGACCGAGGCGGTGACATTGCCGCCGGGGGCGGTCCTGCTGCCCGGCATCGCCGCCGTGAATGGCCGCATCGCCGTACAGGTGAAACTGACCGATGGTCGCACACAGGTGCTTCTCGTCGATCCGGCCACGGGCGAACATGCGGTGCTTGTGACATCCGTGCCGTGATCCTGGTCACAATAGAACCGATTCCAACGGGAAATGGACGTTAAATGAATTTCATGTCCGACAATGTGACGGGGGCCGCACCGGAAATCCTGGATGCCATCGTCAAGGCAAATGGCGGTACCGCCCCGTCCTATGGCAATGATGATTGGACAAAGCGGCTGACACAGTCCCTGTCGGACCTGTTCGAACGCGACGTCGCCGTCTTTCCCGTGGCCACCGGTACCGCCGCCAATGCCCTGGCACTGGCGTCCCTGACCCCGCCCTGGGGCAGCATCTATTGCCATGCCGAAGCGCATATCCAGGCCGATGAATGCGGCGCGCCCGAAATGTTCACGGGCGGGGCCAAGCTGGTCACCCTTCCCGGCGATCATGGCAAGCTGACACCCGCCACCCTGTCGGCGGCGCTGGACCGGGTGCATAAGGGCTTCGTGCATGTGGTACAGCCGGCGGCGCTGTCGTTGAGCCAGCTGACCGAATGCGGCACGGCCTACAGCCCGACAGAGGTCGCGGCGCTGAGCGCGGTCGCCCGGCACCATGGTCTGCGCGTGCATATGGACGGGGCACGCTTTGCCAATGCCGTCGCCTCGCTGGGCTGTTCGCCGGCGGACGTCACCTGGCGGGCCGGTGTGGATGTCCTGTCCTTCGGCGCCACCAAGAATGGCGCCTTGGGGGCGGAGGCGGTGGTGTTCTTCGACCGCGAACTGTCGGAGAATTTCGGTTACCGCCGCAAGCGCGCGGCCCATCTGTTCTCCAAGATGCGGTTCCTGTCGGCACAGCTGGAGGCCTATGTGCAGGATGGGCTGTGGCTGCGGCTGGCCGGCCATGCCAACCGCATGGCGATGCGGCTGGCCGACGGGCTGTCGGCCCTGCCCGGCGCGCATCTGGCTCACCCCGTGGATGGCAACGAGATCTTCATCGCCCTGCCGGAACCGGTGATCGCGGGGCTGGAAGCGGCCGGCTTCGGCTTTTACCGCTGGGATGGCCCTGTCGTGCGTCTGGTCACCGCCTGGAACAGCGATGAAGCCGCCGTGGAAGCCTTGCTGACGGCGGCACGGCGGCTGGCGGGGCAGGAGAAAGCGTAGCGCGGATTAGAGCGTGATGAGATTAGGTTTGTTTGTACCCTGCATTTGTAAGATAATTTG